>JAWOIN010000061.1:0-31789 GCA_046484665.1 Gemmatimonadota bacterium | reverse complement strand
TGTCGTCCAGGTCCTCGTCGACCACGAGGACGCTGACGTAGTCCGCGCTCGAAGTGAGGCGGTGCAGGTAGTCGTACGCGAGCCGGAGCTTCGGCGCGTCCGGGTACGTGTGGAGGATCGGGAGATCCCCGGTGGTCTCGCCCGGCCCGATGTCGAGGCGCGGGCGGGCACCGGATCCGGACCACGGGAGGGGGATCGGGACGGGGAACCCCGGGTGCTGCTGCCAGAGCGCGCCGTCGAACCGCTTCAGCCGCTCGAGGAGCGCCTGACACCCGGTGGCCGGCCCGGTCCCCGCGTTCTCGAGTCGCACCGTCCACCGGAGCGCCGGACGGTTCTCCAGCCTGACCCTGTCGGGACCCCGTCGCTCTCCCACGCGCAGCCTGAGGCGCGGGCCCCGGCGCATGCGCAGGACCTTCCGGCCCTGCAGTCCGATCGCGCCCGAAACGGCTAGCATCATCGCGAGTTCCGTCATGGTTCCGTGTTCCTCCTGCGCTCGGCGAGCGGGCCGCAAGCGGCCCGTCCCGCACCCGAAGGCAAGAAGGCTGCCGCCGCCGTCGGACGATCGAACACCGGCTTGAAAATCTCCTGTAATATATTATAAATAATTCTATTGTGACGTTCATCTCAAGTTAATTCTCGCACAACGGCCCGGGTGCGCGGCTTCGTTCGGCTTCCCGCCGGCGGCAACGAGTGGCGGGTCGGGAAACGGGATTCTTGCCGCGGGAGGCCCGCCTCGCCGATAATGCGTTCCCGGCGCCGTCCGACTCGACGGCGGGCGCGACACGAACCCGGAGAAGAGTACCCCGGCATGCCTCCCCTGTGGCCGATCGCCGCCGTCCTCGGCGGCCTCGTCGTGCTCGACCGGCTCGCGCTCGTCACGGCGCGGCCGCCCCGGCGCGGACTCGATCGGACGGCCTCGGATCTCGGGGTGCGACACGAGCCGGTCGAGTTCCCTTCGGTCGACGGGCTGACGCTGCGCGGGGAGTGGATGACGCCGTCCGCAGTCCGGGCCGACGCCCCGCTCGCGGTTCTCGTTCACGGCTGGACCGGGAACAGCGGGACGATGCTGCTGGTCGCGGAGCCGCTGCTCGCGGCCGGGTTTCCCGTCCTCTGCTTCGACGTCCGGCGGCACGGCCGGAGCGACGACGCTCCGTTCGTGACGATCCGCCAGTTCCGCGACGACGTGATCCGGGCGCTGCGGTTCGCGCGCGACCGGAGGCCGGAGGGAGCCGTCGTCGTGGCAGGGCACAGCCTGGGGGGCGCGGCGGCGATCCTCGCGGCGGCGTCCGGTGAGACGGTGGACGGGATCGCGCTCGTCGCCGCGCCCGCGGACCTGTTCGAGGTGACGGCGGGCATGATCTCCGACCGCGGGCTCCCCGGTCGCCTCGTGACCCGCGTGCTCCGCCCCTTCTGGGAGCGGCGCGCGGGCGCGCGCTTCGCCGACCTCGACCCCGAGGCGCGAGCACGCGAGCTGCGGCTTCCCGTGCTAGTCGCGTACGGAGACCGGGACCACCGGGTTCCCCCGTCGCACGCGCGGCGGCTGGCGACGGCCACCGGAGGGGAGCTCGCGGAAATCGCAGGCGCGGGACACAAGGACATCCTCGCCCGACCCGAGCTGCACGACGTCCTCGTGCGGTTCCTCCGCTCCGTCTCGGCGGGCGGCGACAGAGGTGGCGCGACGGGCGTCGCCGGCGACGCGTCGGTCCCCAGGGCGGAGCCGCGGCTCGGGCGCGAGGTCGATGTCCTGGCGGCGGTGATCCGGTCCGGCGATCGCTTGCTCGTGGGCCGCAGGCCGCGCCAGAAGAGACACGGCGGGCTCTGGGAGTTCCCGGGCGGCAAGCTCCTCGAGGGCGAGACGCGGGCCGACGCCGCCGACCGTGAGTTGCGCGAGGAGCTTGGGGTCCGCCTGGTCCGCCTGGGCCGCACGCTGCACTCGCGGCGGGACCCCGGTTCCCCCTACCTCATCCACTTCGTGGAGGCGGAGATCGACGGCGAGCCGGTGGCGCACGAGCACGAGGAGATCCGCTGGGTGCGCGCCTCGGAGCTGGCGGGGCTGGAGCTCGCCCCGGCCGACGCGGGCTTCGCGGCGGGGATCGGGGGGAGGCCTTCGTGAGGACGCGGAGGAGCCGGGCCGAGGCGGCGGAGGACGCCCTCGAGCGGACCGGGCCGCTGATCGCGGCGACCCTGCGGCGCTCGTTCCGGGCCTGGGGACTCCCCGGGCTCGCCCGGGAGGTGCGGTTCGAGTACAGCCGCCGCCTGCGTCGCTCCCTGGCGCTGTGCTACGAGGATCGGCTCCTCATCCGGCTCCACATCTCGCTAGCCCGGCCGGCGAGCGGAGAGCTGCTGCGGGAGATCGTGTGTCACGAGGCGGCACACATCGCGGCGCGCAAGCTCTACGGTCGGAACGTCCCTCCCCACGGTCCCGAGTGGTCCGCGCTGGTGGACCGGATGGGCTACCTGCCGCGCCTCGACTTCAGGACGCCCCACGAGCGGCGCGGACGGGACGGGAGGAGGCTGCCGCCCGTCGTGTTCGAGCACGCCTGCGACAGCTGCCGGGTCGTCCGGGTCTCCTCGACGCCCGATCGCAGGTGGCGCTGCGCGCGCTGCATCTCGGTGGGACGCTCGGGGCGCCTGGAGATCCGGTCGCGGCGCCCGCTGTCGGGCCGCGTCCGGCGGGCGAGCTGAGCGGCCCGACGGAGGGGCCCGGAACTCTCAGCCTCGCCGGCGGTCCGCCACGCGCCGCAGGTACCTTCCGAATGCCCGCATCACCATCAGGTGCGCCCTCGCCTGCGTGAGATCGTACAGGTACCAGGGCAGGCTCGGGGCATAGTCGTGGACGGCCACAAGCACCGAGCGGCCGTCGGGCATCGCGCGGAACTCCATGCGCCCCTCGGGCTCGCCCCGGTGCGTCAGCGCGCCGCCGGTGATCCGGTACACGCGTCGCTCGCGACGGCTCGCCCGTCGGTCGAGCGACAGCTCGAGCATCGGAAGTCCGAACGGGGAGAGCAGGAACACGAACTCCCCCCGTGCCCGCGGACGCACCCGGACGAAGGGACGCACGAAGTTCGGGACCCGCCGCAGGAACTCGCGGGCAACCCACCCCGCGGTCGTTCCCGGCGGCAGCGGAAACCTCTGCACCGAGCGGACCCGGCTCCGCCTGCGGACCTCCGATCCCGGGGCACCGTCGAGCCGGCGCCCTCCCTCCTTCCGGTTCCGGTCCTCCTCGGACGCATCGAGAGATCTCCGGACCGCCGACTCGAACGGGACGAGCTCGCCGGAGAGCCGCTCCTGGAGAGGATTCCCGCCGGCCAGCATGTCGTGTCGCAGGCTGTCCACGAGCGGGCCGACGAGGGCCCGCGGCTCGCCCCCGAACAGGCTGACCCAGGCGACCGAGAGGCGCGGCGAGAACGCTCGGACGTCGACCATCACGATCCGCCGCCCCATCACGGCGGCCGTGCGGCGCATCATCTCCTTGTAGCTCATCCGGTCGGGCCCGCCGATGTCGAACCGGCCCACGAACGCGCCCGGCTCCGCGAGGACGATCTCGAAGGCACGAACGACGTCGTCCAGCGAGATCGGCTGCGTGGCCGACCGGGTCCAGCGCGGCAGGATCATCGCGGGGAGACGGCGGACGAGGTTCGCCATCACCCGGAACGACGATCCCCCCGGCCCGACGATGAGGCCGGCACGGAGTGTCGTCACCGGCACCGGCCCCGCCGCGAGAGCTTCCTCGACCTCGAGCCGGCTGGCCAGGTGCTTCGAGAGGTCCTCCTCCGCGGGAACGAGGCCGCTGAGGAAGACGATGTGGCGGACGCCCGCGGCTTCGACGGCGCGGCGGAACGTGTCCGCCATCAGGAGGTCGAGGTCGGCGAAGTCCGCCTGAGTGAGCCGCGACGAGGGCGACATGGAGTGCACCAGGTACAGCGCCACGTCGCATTCCCGAAGCGCCTCCGTGACCTCCTGCAGCCGGAACAGGTCGCAGCGGCGCCACTCGACGTCGGGCCCGGCCGCTCGCACCGGCGAGCGGGTCAGGCCCCGGATCCGGTACCGTCCGGCCAGGCTGCGGCGGAGCGCCGAGCCCACGAAACCCGTCGCGCCCGCGATCGCGATCCGCGGCGGCGCATCGGGGGACGTCTCGTTCGTCGCCATCCTCGTTCGGCCCCTCCTATCCGGGTCGGGTGAGAATACTGCCGCCACCCCGGCGGTTCCAGCCCGGCGCGGCGCGCGTCTCCGCCTGCCGGACCGCTTGTGTCCGCCCGCCCCGCCGACGATCCTCAGCCGGTCCGTCGCACGAAAGGAGCGCATGCGGGCACTTCGAATCCTGTGGGCTCTGCCGAACACGCTGATGGGGCTCGCCCTCGTGCCTCTCGCCCTCCTGTCCGGAGGACGGATCCGTCTGCGAGACGGAGCGCTGGAGACCCACGGACGCGGAATCGACTGGCTGCTCCGACGGCTCGTGCCGATTCCGGGGGGTGCGCGCGCCCTCACCCTCGGGCACGTGATCCTCGGACGCGACGAGCGGTGCCTCCGGGAGTGCGACGCGCACGAGCGGATCCACGTGCGCCAGTACGAGCTGTGGGGCCCGCTGTTTCTTCCCGCCTATCTCGCGGCGAGCGTGGCGGCGATGCTGCGCGGAGTCGATCCGTACCGCGGGAACAGGTTTGAGTGCGAAGCGCGCGCGAAGACCGTCCCGGGGGTCGATCGGAGTCCGCGGCGAGAGGAGGAAGCGCCACCGCCGGCGGTGAACGGGGCGGGACCCCCTGCAGCGGCGCCCACGCCGCCGGCAGGGGAGGTCTCGGGTGCCCCGCGGGCGTCGATCGTGTTCCTCGCGTTCGCCGCGATCTACCTGATCTGGGGCTCCACGTACCTCGCGATCCGGTTCGCGGTCGAGACGATGCCGCCGTTCCTGATGCTCGCGGCCCGCTTCGGAGTCGCCGGGATCCTGCTCTACGCCTGGCTGCGGCTCCGGGGACGGTCCCGTCCGCCGGCCCGCGAGTGGGCGGGCGCGGCTGCGGTCGGGGGACTGCTGCTCGTCGGCGGAACAGGAGCCGTCGCCTGGTCCGAGCAGTGGATCGCCTCCGGGCTCGCCGCCCTCATCGTCGCGGTCGTGCCGGTCTGGATGGTGCTGCTCGACTGGCTCCGGCCCGCGGGGCGCCGTCCGGGTCCAGCCGTCGTCGCGGGGCTGCTGCTGGGGATCGCGGGCGTGGCCCTGCTCGTCGGCCCCGTCGACCTGAGCGGCGGCGGACGCATGCAGTTCTTAGGCTCAGCCGCGGTCGTTCTCGGCACGATCTCGTGGGCGACCGGCTCGGTACACGGGTCCCGGTTTCCTCTTCCCCGAGCGCCCCGCATGTCCGCCGCCCTCCAGATGACGACGGGCGGACTCCTGCTCCTGCTGATCGGGACTCTCGCCGGAGAGTGGACGCGCTTCGATCCCGCGGGCTTCTCGTCCCGCTCGGTCCTTGCCCTCGTCTACCTGATCGTGTTCGGCTCGCTCGTCGCCTTCGCGGCCTACGTGTTCCTGCTCCGGGAGACCACGCCGGCCCGGGTGGGAAGCTACGCGTACGTGAATCCGGTCGTGGCGGTGTTCCTGGGTTGGGCGCTGGCCGACGAGCCCGTCACGATGCGCACGCTCGTCGCGGCCGCGATCATCCTGCTGGGCGTCGCGCTGATCGTGTCGCGGCGCGCGTCCCGTCGGGCGTGACGCCGCCGTCGGCGGATTGCACCCCGATCGTCGCCCCCGTGATACTGAGACCATGACCTCCCGACGTCGCCACAGTGCCTGGATCGCGGAGCTCGAAAGGCGTGACGTGTTCCGCGTTTCGGCCGTGTACGGCGCGATCGCGTTCGTGGTGCTCGAGACGCTGCGGCTCTCGAAGGGCGGAACGGGACTGCCGCCCGCCCTCATCGACCTCCTGGCGATCGTGGCCCTCCTCGGCTACCCGGTCGCCCTGTTCCTCGCCTGGCGGTTCGACCTGTCGGGGCAGGGGGTCGAGCGGACGCCCCGCGCCACGTCCGACGACCTGGCGGAGCGGGTCGACCGTTCGCGGCTACGCCGCTGGGCACCGATTCCGCTCGGCGTCGTCGGAGTCATCCTTCTCGTGACCGCCGCCTGGCAGGTTCTCGCCGACGCCACCTTCCCGTTCTGATCGCCTTGCGCCGACCCCGGCACGTAGCGAGACTCCGCGGCTGGACGGCCCCGCGGCGGTGCCCTGCCGTTCTCCTCGAACGAGAGGCCCCGCGGGCTCACAACGGAGAAGAACGTCATGCTGTCAAGACATCTCACCCCATTCGCCTTCGCGGCCCTCGTGCTCGTCGCCGCCTGCGGCACGGAGCAGGGCGAGCAGGCCGAGTCGGCCGAGTCGGCCGCCGGATCGGCCGGGACCCCGGCGCAGGCGACCGCCGAGGGGCAAGGCGCCATCGTGAACCCGCACGAGGGAATGGCGATGCCGGGCCAGTCGGGCGTGACCCGGATCAGCTACGCGTGCGCGGACGGGAAGACTCTTCAGCTCGCGCTGCACGGGGAGACGGGCCAGGCCGACCTCGTGATGGGCGACGCGACGGTGAGCCTCGCCCCCACTCCCGGCGCCTCAGGCATGATGTTCACTGACGGCACCTGGACCTTCCACGGGAAGGGAACCGAGGCGTTCGTGCAGAAGGGCGAGGAGATGATCTACTCGGACTGCAAGGCGTCCGGACACCCGTAAGCGGTCGATCCGGCAGTCTCGGGGAGGCCCGGAGGCGCGGAGCGTCTCCGGGCCTTCGCATGTCCGGGGCGCGACGTCACGGGTCGGGGACCGCTCACGGCCTCGAGCCTCCTTCCGGTTCCGGGCCTCCTCATGGCTCCGGAGGGTCTCCGGTCCCGCGAGAATCCCGCGTCCCGGACTCCCCGGGCGGCGCGCCGGCGGAGCTCCACGCATGACAGCGGACCACCGGCAGCGGAGGGTACTTCCGCAGGCGCGGATCTGTCTTCGCCGCCTCGCACAGGAGGAAGACGGAGCCGCGCGGACTCCGCACGGTCCGCGAGTGAGCGCAGCTTCCGCACAGGCCCGGTGGCGGCGTCCTGTGCGTCGTCGGCCGCATCCCTTTCTTCCCCCGGTCGCCGCATCTTGTGGTCGGACTCGGTTTCGCCCGATCTTGACGAATAGACACGCGCGGGGCGCTTCCGCCAAGCTCGGGGATTCGGCCGCCTCGGGGATTCGGCCGCGAGAAGACGGCGCCGGGGACGCGGCGCGCGCGTCCGGTGCCGTACCGGAATCGGGAGGGGGTGAACATGATGGATATGCCGACGACCGACGCCGCCCACGCCCGGATGGAGGCGTTCGCCGGAAGCTGGACGGGCGATGAGAGGATCTACCCGAACCCGTGGGATCCCAGGGGCGGCGCCGCGGTGGGTCGTGTTCGAAACCGGATGGCGCTCGACGGGTTCGTCCTCATCCACGAGTACGAGCAGGAACGGCACGGCAGGGTCACGCTCGAGGGCCACGCCGTGCTGCGATGGGACGCGGGGCTCGGCCGGTACGTTCTGCACTGGTTCGACTCGATGGGCATGCCGCCGAACGAGTTCCACGGGGACTTCGACGGCGACGTGCTCACCCTCACCAGCGAGGACAGCAGGGGCTGGATCCGGGCCATCTGGGACTTCGGCGAGCCCGGTCGCTACAGCTACCTGATGGAGGTCTCGCCCGACGGGGAGTCCTGGCAGCCGCTGATGGAGGGCGAGTACCGGCGCACCTGAGCGCGGTCCCTCGCCACCTGCGGCAGTTGCGCCCGGTTCCGCGGACGCGCCGGGCTCAGGCGGTTTCGACTGGCTCGATCCCGGAGTTCTCGAAACACGGCGAGCGTGCGGCGAGCGTGCGGCGAGCGTGTGATTCGCTTCCTCCCTCGGAGACGGCGAAGTCGTCCGGGAGACTGCTCTTCGGGACGGATCTCGGCCCCGCCCGGTCCCTCTCTGTGGCTCGCGGGCAACGCAACGTCCCTGTCTCTGTCCGTAAAGCAATTCGAAACCAGGAGTTGATCGAGGGCACGCCGTGTGCGTCGGCAGGGGTGCGAGTACGGTCGGCGCCTGCCCGGACGGCGGACGGCGGCGACAGGCGACGAAAGACGGAATCGCGCGGCTGAGGCGGATCGATTCGAGCATGGACGAAAGACGCTTCTGGCAGACGGATCCCGACGGCCTGCTGGCCGGAGCCGCGCAGGCTCTCCAGTCGAAGCGCTCCATCGCGCGCTACCTGGAGTGCGGGTGGGAGGAGGTGGACGTGCACCTCCCGGATGCCCTGCTCGAAACGCTCCGACGCATGCCGGCGCGGGGGCGGCTCCGCCGGCGCGAGGACAGGTCCCTGTTGAGCTGCGTCGGCCGACTGGTCGCCGAGGTCCCCTCCGACCACCCCCTGCGCCCGGAGATCCGCCGCCGGCTCCGCGCGAAGCTGGAGTGTGGATAGCGCCCTGCGCGCGGTGATGTCGTTCCGTTGACCCTCGGGTCCGATTCCTGAATCAGGAAGTCGGGAATCCCCTCCGAGGGCACCGAACGAGACCTTCGCCCGAGAGCAGAGAGGCTGAGTTGCGCGATCCCGCACCGACAGGCGGCGTGCGGATCCCGTCCACGATCGTCAGGGACCGGGGACGGATCACCCTGCCCGGTGACGTCCGTCGTCGCCTCGGCCTGGAAGACGGAGACACGCTCCTGCTCCTCGCGACGGCGCGGGGCGTCGAGATCCTCCCCGCCGCCGTGATCCCGAGGGACCAGCTCTGGGTCACCGCGGAGTCGGTCCGGGACGGGTTGGTCCAGGCGGGATCGATATCGCCGTCGGCCCCGGACAGGGTCGTCCAGACCGGTCGGTTCCGGCGGAGGCTGGCACGGCTGTCGCCCCGACAGCGGAATCTGTGTCGCGCCGCGATCCGCCTCCTGCGCAGGGACCCGCACGCGCTCGCCCTGCGGACGCGACCGGTACCGGGAACTGGCGAGGTCCTCGAGTCGCGATTCGGGTACCGGGGGCGGATCCTCCACCGGATCGAAGGGGACTCGATCGTCCTGCTCGACGTCTACGGTCCGGGCGAGGTCGCGCGCCTGCAGCGGCGCGCGCTGGGCCAGGGCGTTCCCGGACCCGCGCCCGGATCGACCGGAGATCCCTGAGGGAGCTAGATTCCCAGCGTGCTCCGGTGGCAGACGTCGTCGAACCGCCAGCCCGGGAGGCAGCGTGCGTCACGTGTCCGCGATCCCCGCGATGGTCTGCACGGCCGCCCTCGTGACGGCCGGCTGCGTCCAGATCGACTACGGAATCTCCCTCGACGAGGACCTGTCGGGCACGTCCGAGCTCGAGCTGACGATCGACATCGACCGCGTCGCCTACGCCACGGCTGCCGCGCAGGCCGCGTTCACGGACGACGGGGGGCCGCCGACCGAAGAGCAGATCGAGGAGGCCCGCGACGACCTGCTCGCCCAGATCGAGTCCGCCCGGGACGACTTCGACGACCAGGAGCTGCGCAAGGAGATCGAGAACGACCTGCCCGAGGGGATGAGCGTCCTGTACGCTCGGCAGGAGCGGACCGGTCTCAAGCAGCGCGTCGAGGTCGGGTTCTCGTTCGACCACGTGGATCGGCTCCGCGAGATGCAGGTAGCGGACGACGAGGATGGGGGCGAGCTCGGGTTCGGGAACTCCGCCCCGTTCGAGGGTCTCGAGATCGTTCAGGAGGGGGACGAGATCATCGTCCGGAACGAGCCGATCGATCCGATCGAGGATGTCGCCTCGGGGGGCATGCTGTCCGACGCGATCGTCGAGACCCTGCTGGGCGACCTGCGCGTGACCTTCCGGCTGGAGTCTCCGTTCCAGGTCCTCGAGCACAACGCGACCCGGGTCGAGGACAGGACGCTGATCTGGGTGTTCGATTACGAGCGGCTGACATCCGACGAGCCCGGCGGCATATTCGCTCGCCTGAAGCGCTGATGCCGCCCGCGCCGCACGGATGAACCAGGCGCGGCTCGACACGACGCGAGCCCGGAGAGGACGGAGACGTGAAGGCGACCGGAGAGATCCAGTGCATCCCGATCGGCGTCGGGGCGTCGGTCCGCGAGCCCGTGATGCGTGCCCACCGGATCCTCGAGGAAGCGGGACTCCACGCGACGCTCCACGCGAACGGCACGAACGTGGAGGGCGAGCTGTCCGACATTCTCGCGGCCGTCGAGCGGATCCACGAGGCGCTGCACGCGGAGGGAGTCGTGCGGCTCGTCTCCTGGGTCAAGGTGGCGACGCGGGTCGACAAGGAGCCGACGCTCGCCGGCAAGTTGTCCGGGATCGGCGGCTGAGCCTACTCGAGCGCCCGCGCCGCCCGCGCCAACAGGTTCGCCGGACCGACCGGCTCGCCCGTCGCCATCCGCATCCAGAGGTCGGGTGTGACGCGACCGATCCGCGCCATCCGCTCGAACTCCTCGCCGGGCTCCCCGGCGCTCTCCATCCGCTCCTTGATCTGCGCCGCGATCATCGCGCCGATCGGGTAGTCCGGCAGGTAGAGCCGTCCGTCGATCATGTGGGAGTAGATCGCGAGGAGCGTCACGTCCCCGACTCCGATCACGGGGGACCAGTACCGGTTCCAGACGTCCCGCGCGATTCCCAGGGTCGCCTCGCGCAGCTCCGACGGCGCCGCCTCGGGGTGGTCGTACATCCAGTGCCAGACACCCATGTCGACCAGAGCGACGGAAGCGATCTCGGCGGCGCTCCAGAAATCGTCGAGCGCCTGGAGCACCTCGGAGCGCGCGTCCGGCCTGGCCAGGCCGAGGAGCTCCATGTCGCGGTCCTGGAAGACGAAGGCGAGCGCCTCCGTAAACGCCGTATTCGGGACTCCGCTCAGGAGGTAGTGATCGATGTCGTAGAGCGAGATCGTCTGCTCGACGTTGTGGCCCATCTCGTGGACGGCGATGTTCCAGCCCTTGTAGTCCATGCCGCCCGGACCGACCCGGGTTCGCAGGCGCGAAACCGAGCCCCGCATGCCCGCGCCCCACGCGTGCCCCGATCCCCGCGCCGGCTCCACGACGATGCGTGAAGCGATTTCCCGGGCGCGCGCCGGCGCGAACCCCAGCTGCACGAGCAGGTCCGGCATCTGCCGCTCGTAGGCGGCGGCCGTCGGGAACCGCGCTCGGGTGATCCCGTCGAGCTCCGCCTCCGTGAATCGTCCGCGGGGCCGGAAGCCGGCGTACCAGATGTCGTGGGGCTCCAGCGGTCGTCCCAGGCGCTCGGCGACCACGGCCCCCACCTCCGCGAGCAGCGGCGACGAGAGAACGGAGTCGAACATCGCCTCGACCCTCTCCTCCGGGATCTCCCGGTCCTCGTCGAACCGTCGCGCGATCAGGGTCGGGGCCGTCGGCGACCACGCGTCCACCAGTCGCTCCGCCCGGAAGGTGCCGAGCAGCATCGCGTAGCGCGTGTCGGGCTCCCGGTCGGCGGTCACGGCGCTCTCCGCCGGCGGGGGTGCCCCTTCGTCGGAGACGGCGGCGGACGTCACCTGGTTCGTGAACGGGTTCCAGTCGACGTGCGGGTTGTCGATGACGACGGCCGGAATCGACTGGTCCACGATCCGCTCCATCACCTTCGCGATCGTTCGCTGGCGCGCGAGCCCCTCGGGGCCGTCCGCGTACGCCGCCTTGAGCTCGTCCCGCAGGTTCCAGTGCGAGAGCAGGCGCTGGCCCGCCGGAAACAGGCGCACTCCGGACTCGTCCACGAGATGGTGCGTCCAGATGTTGTAGCCCGCGATGTAGCCGTCGGCCTCTGCCCCGGCGCGGGCCTGCGCGAGCCGCACGACTCCCGGCACTCGCTTCCCGAACCGCTCCGCGAGCCGGGCCTCAGCCCACTCGCGGCGGGTCCAGGCGCCCCCCGCCTCGAGCCGCTCCTCCAGCGTCGTAAGCGGGAAGTTGAGGAGCGCGACGAACGCGATTCGGTTCGCGAACAGGTCCTCTCCGAGGTGCGCGGACGGGGAGTATCCCGCGAAGGAGTCGTCGAACGGAAGCACGGGCCCCGCGTCGAGATCCGTCTGCCGTCGAAGCGAGAGACTGATCTCGTTCATGTGTCCGTCGATCTTCTCCAGCCTCTCCTCGAAGCGGGCGAACACGGCGTCGCGCGTCTCGTCGTCTGCCGCGAAGTTCTCCCGGATGAAGGAGGCGAACGCCTCGCGGTCGCCGTCCTCCTCGATCCACAGCGCGGCCACCTGGCCGAGACCCCGGCGGGCCGACGCGCGGACGCCCTCCCCGTGCGTCCGAACGAGCTCCTCCTCGAGGTCCGCCGCCGCGGCATCCACCCAGTCGGACGGACCGTCGGGCGAGCCTGCATCGGACGTCGCAGCGGGACCGGGATCGCACGCCGCCGCGAGAACGGCGACGAGAAGCGGAATCGAGGAGAGGACGGACCGAGAAACGCGAGAAGCTCGGGGCCGGAGCGGGTCCGCGGACATTGACGGAGTCTCCTGGTGACGACGTGGAGTTCTGGATCTGAGGCGGAAGGAATCTATGCCGATGCAGCCCGGCACGCTCGCCCCGGGGGCCGCCGCGCGACGGCCTCGCCCGCTGGTCCCGCCGCCGGTGGAAGGCCAGAGTCCCGTCCACGGACTCGCTCCGGTCACGATGGCGGGCCCGTCACGCACGGAGGTGGAATGCCCGCTCGATCTCCCCGCGCGGATACGACCAGCCCGAAGGCTCCGGGATGCTCCCGGTACGGGGTCGCGTTCCTCCCGCTCATTGTGGCCCTCGCCGTCGCCCCTCCTTCCACGTACGGACAGGAGGCCGAGCCGGGCGAGGCGCGTGCCCGACGGTTCGAATCGGTTCTGAAGGTCGGCGATCCGATACGGGCATTCCCCGTTGCCGACGCCCCGGTCGAGGGGCGGCTCCTCGCACCTTGGCCGGGCAGCCGGCTCAGGATCGATGCGGGCGGGACGGGCACGGAGACGATCGAGCTCCCGCGGGCCGTGGTCGACTCTCTCGAGGTCGGCCGGCACCGGGGCAGCAGCGGTGCAGTGGTCGGAGGCGTCGTCGGCGCCGGCCTTGGCCTCCTTCTCGTCCAGGCGATCGGGGACCTGGTCTGCGATGCTCCCGACGACGACTGCGACTCGGAACCCGACGCGATCGCCTGGATCGGCTTCGGAACGGGCGGAGCCGCACTCGGCGGCGGCATCGGCTGGCTCATCGGAAAGGAGATGCGGCGGTGGGAGCGGGTCTTTCCGTGAGGACCTTCCCTGAAGGTCCGTTCTCCGGGGACAGCCCTCCGCCGCTTGTCCCGCCTCGGGCGGCCGGCCGATCTTACCGCATGCTCCTTCGTGCCGAGCCTCAGGGCATACTCGCTCGCCGTTATCGCTTCCTGGAAGACGACCGCGAGGTCGGCCGTCTGGCCCTCGGGCCCTTCCGGCGGAAGCTGACGCTCGAGGCGGAAGGCGCCCGATACCGGATCCGCCGCGAGGGGCTGTTCGGCGACTTCGTCCTTGAGTCGGACGATGAGATCCGTCCGCGGGTGCTGGCCCGGGCGGAGGGCGGCAGACCTCTGTCGCGCTCCTTCCGCGTGCGCGCGGGCGACCGGATGCTGACACTGCGGGGAAATCCGCCTTTCCACTGGTCCGTGACGCTCCTGCACGGCGAGCGGCAGGTGGGGTCGGCGAAGCGGGCGGGCTGGTTCGGCCGCTCCGGCCGGTTCGACTTCCCGGCGGAGCTCACGCTGGAGACGCGGCTCTTCCTCGCGACGCTGGCGATCGTCGTCTGGCGCCGGGCGCGCGCCGCAGCCCGCAGTTGAGCCGGATCCGGAACCGGATCGCCGCGGCGGCGCGACGCGAACCTGTAGCGTCGAGGCGACGATTGTGTGCCGTCGCGGGCCCGCTCCCGACGCCGCGTCGGGCGGACCACGACGCAACATGTTTCTCAGAAACTACTTATGAGATCGACCCGAATCCGGTGACATCCCGCCTGCGGGCACGCTTCCTGCTTCCCTCCTCATCCGTCCCGCCGTCTCTCCCCCGGGTGCGGTCGGCTGGCGCGGATTTGATGGAGCAGCTTGAAGGCGCGCCGCCGGATCGGGGACGACCCCTTCTAAAGCGCCACGAAAGGGCCTGGTCGCGGAAGCGGCCAGGTCCTTTTCGCATCCGGTCCCCGCAACTCGACCTGCCGCTCGGCTGTTGATGGGTCGTGCGAGCGAAGCATGGACGAAGGTCGAGTCCGGGGAGACCCCGGGGTGAGGACGATGCTTTCCGAGTTCTCCGCATTCCTCCGGCTCGGCTTCGAGCACATCACGGACGTCGGCGGCTACGACCACCTGCTGTTCGTCGCGGCTCTCACGGCGTCGGACCTCGGCCAGCTGCGGCGGCTGTTCTGGCTCGTCACCTCGTTTACCGTCGGCCACTCGGCGACCCTCGCGCTGGCCACGCTCGACCTCGTCCGGATCGCGCCGGCCCTCGTGGAGCTGCTGATCCCGGTGACGATCCTCGCGACGAGCCTCGTGAACGTCGCGGTGTGGACGCGCCCGCGGCACGGGGGGGCTGCCGCCGGGAGCGGGCGACCGACCGCGGCCCCGGACCCGGAGCGGGAGACGCCGGCGGAGGCGCGCGCCCGGTACCTGGTCGCCGTGGGCTTCGGCTTGATCCACGGGCTCGGGTTCTCGAACTTCCTGCGCGCGGCGCTGGGGGGAGAGGAGAGCCTGCTCGCGCCGCTGCTGGCGTTCAACGTCGGACTGGAGGTCGGGCAGCTTGCGATCGTTGCGGCGCTGTCTCTGCTCGGCCTCGCGCTGATCCGCGGGCTCGCGCTGCCGCGGCGGAGCTGGGTGCTCGCGGTGTCGAGCCTGACCGGGGGGATGGCGCTCCTCCTGATCCTCCAGCGGATCTGATGTCACGGATCGGCCGTCGGCCCGCGACCGATCCGAGCTCGAGCGCCGGACTCGCGGGCCGGACCGATGGGCGGCCCGGAAGGGACCGCCGGGGAGAGTGGAGACGATGCGGATGATACGGACGATGCGGATGAGACGGGCGGGGATGTGGGCGGTGACCGCGGCGGCCGGGCAGCTGCTCGCGACGGCCCCCGCGGCGCGTGCGCAGAGCTGGCTGCACGGCGACGGAGAGGGGCGGACGAACGCGTCGATTTTCCGGGCGCTCGAGGATTGGCCCGCCCCGAACGAGCTGCGGACCGGCTCCGGCGCTCCGGGCTCCCGGTACTGGCAGCAGAAGGTGGACTACCGGATCGAGACCTCGCTCGACACGGCGAGCCACATGGTCTCGGGCTCCGAACGCATCACCTACCACAACAATTCGCCGGACGCACTCGACTACCTCTGGGTCCAGCTCGACCAGAACGTGCGGTCGCTCGAGCACAGTCGCACGTACGCGCTGCGCCGCGCGATCCCGGCGGACATGGACCCGCAAGCCGCCCGCTGGCTCGGCTTCGACCCGTTCGACGGCGGGTACGACATCACGCGGGTTCAGGTGGCCGGGGCGAACGGCCGGCTCGCCGATGCGCCGCATCGGATCAACCGGACGATCATGCGCGTCGACCTTCCGACGACGCTGAGCCCGGGAGGGACCGCGGAACTCGAGATCGACTGGAGCTTCCCGGTGCCCGATCAGGCGCGCGGCGCGAAGGAGAAGGTGAGCGACGGCTGGATCTACGAGATCGCGCAATGGTTCCCGCGCCTCTCCGTCTACGACGACGTGAACGGCTGGCAGACGGACCAGTTCCTCGGCCGGGGCGAGTTTTACCTCGAGTTCGGCGACTACGATGTCCGCATCACGGTGCCGGCGGACCACATCGTCGACGCCACGGGCGTGCTTCAGAACCCGGAGCAGGTCCTGACGCGGACACAGCGCGAGCGGCTGTCCCGCGCGTACCAGAGCGAGGAGCCGGTCTACATCGTGTCGCCGGAGGAGGTGATGACCCCGGCCAGCCGACCCCGGGCCGACGGGACGCTGACCTGGCACTTCAAGGCCGAAAACGTGCGGGACTTCGCGTGGGCCTCTTCGAAGACCTTCGTCTGGGACGCGGCCGGCTACCGCTACCGTCCAGGCGGGACGCCGATCGCCGTCCACTCCCTCTACCCGCGCGACGCGATGCCGCTGTGGAACGAGGTCTCTACGCCGGCGGTGATCCAGACGCTGAAGACCTACGGCCGGATGGTGTTCGAGTACCCGTATCCCAAGGCGACGAACGTGAACGGACCGGTCGGCGGCATGGAGTACCCGATGGTCGCGTTCTGCGGAGCGCGCCCTCGCGGCGGACCGGACGGAGGCCCGGCGGAGGGCTATTCCGACGCCGTGAGGTACGCGCTGATCGGTGTCACGATCCACGAGGTCGGGCACAACTGGTTCCCGATGATCGTCAACTCCGACGAGCGGAAGTGGACCTGGATGGACGAGGGGCTGAACACCTTCCTCCAGCACTACGCCGAGGTCGAGCTCGACCCGTCGTTCCCGAGCTGGCGGGGTTCCCCGCAGGACATCGTCGAGTACATGCTGGACCCGGCGCAGGTCCCGATCATGACCCACTCGGACCTCATTCAGGCCAACTTCGGCAACAACGGCTACCAGAAGCCGGCAGCCGGGCTCACGATGTTGCGCGAGGCAATCCTCGGCCCTGAGGTGTTCGACCAGGCGTTCAGCGGTTACGCGCGCCGCTGGGCGTTCAAGAAGCCCCAGCCCTCGGACTTCTTCCGCTCGATGGAGGAAGGGGCGGGCGAGGACCTGGCGTGGATGTGGCGCGGCTGGTTCTACACGACGCACGCCAACGACCAGCGCATCGCCGACGTGTCCCGCGAAGAGTCCGGCCTGCTGTTCGCGTCCCCCGAGCAGCGCGCGTCGGGCGAGAAGCCCCCGCCGGATCCGCGAGGCCGCTGGTACTACCGGATCACGATCCGGAACGAAGGCGGGCTCGTGATGCCGATACACATGGACCTCGCGTACGAGAACGGGCGGGTGGAGCGCGTGAGCCTGCCGGTGGACGTGTGGCGGATGGACGAGAGGGAGTTCGCGTTCGGGACGTTCGCCGACGAGACGATCATCCGGGTCGAGCTCGACCCGGACGGCTGGTTCGCGGACATCGACAGGGAGGACAACGTCTGGGTCGCGCAGACGTCGTGACGCGACGCATCCGGATCGGGGCCGCGCTCGCCCTCGCGGCGGCCGCGGTCCCGGCCTCCGCGGCGGCTGCCGGCGCTGCGTCGGGTGCCCCGTCCTCCGCGGCCGGGACCGGGCCCGCGGGACCGGCGGCGCCGGGTGCCGCGTGCCGTCCTCACCCGCTGCACCTCGCGACGGCCCAGGTCGCGGTGGAGGGAAGCCGCGTGCTGGTCCGACTCCGGACGTTCCAGGACGACCTGGAGACGGCGCTCGCGAGGTTCGACGGTCGGGAGTCGGTCGCGATGGCGGTCACCCCGGGCCTCGACTCGCTCTACCTGTCGTACGTCTCGTCCCGGCTCGAGGTCGTCGCCGACGGGAGCCCGCTGAGCCCGGCGATCGTCGCCAGCGGCGTGGACGAGGAGTCCGGAGCCGGGGACACGCGGGTCTGGTGGGCGCTGCTCGAATACGAGGCGGCGTCCGGGATCCGCGAGCTCGGCGTGCGGGCGACGCTGCTCTACGAGATCTTCCGCGACCAGAGGAACGTCATCCGGGTCCTGCACCCGGCCACGGACGCCCGGAGGACCTTCTACTTCGCCGCGCCCGACGGCGACCTCCGGACCGTCCGCTTCGACTGACCGGAGGGGAGCGAGCATGGCGTTCGAGATCCGGCCGTTCCCGGAGTTCTCCTGGTCCCAGAGCCGCCGGTCCACGTTCCGCGAGTGCCCTCGCAAGTACTTCTGGCAGTATTACGGTTCCCACAACGGCTGGCTCGCGGAGTCCTCCGAGGAGGCGCGGCTCGCCTGGCGCCTGAAGAAGATCACGAACCTCCACATGGCGCTCGGGAACGTCGTGCACGAGATCGCGGCCGCGGCCGTCCAGAGGGCGCGCGGAGGGGGCGCGGTGCCGACGCCGGCCGAGCTGCTGGAGGAAGGCCGGGCGCGCCTGAACCGGATCTGGGTCCGGTCGCAGCGGCGGGAGGAGTGGGAGCGCGCTCCCAACCGCGTGCCGATGCTGATGGAGTTCTACCGGGGTACGGGACCGGCGCGCGACCTGATCGAACGGATCCGCGACCGCCTCCACACGTGCCTCCGCAACCTGCCGGCCTCCGAGAGCTTCCGGGAGGCGGTGGAGGCGCCGCAGGTGGAGATGCGGGAGATCGACCGGCTCGACTTCGTGGAGCTCGAGGGCGTGAAGCTCTACGCGCAGCCGGACCTGCTGTATCGGGTCGGCGAGGCGTGGAGGATCGTCGACTGGAAGACGGGAGCCCGCGGCGAGGGGCACGCGCCGCAGCTGCGCACCTACGCCGTGTACATCCGGGAACGGACCGACCTGCCGCGCGGGCCGGTGATCGGCCGGCTCGAGTACCTGGGCGATGGCAGCGCGCTGACGGGCCCGATCACGGAGCGCGACATCGCCGACGAGCGGGGGCGGATCCTGGCCAGCGTCGAGAACATGCGGGAGTATCTCGTCAATCCGGCGCGCAACGAGCCGAGGCCGCGCGAGGCTTTTCCGCTGACGGACGACACCCGGTACTGTCCGCGCTGCAGCTTCTACGAGCTGTGCGAGGAGGAGCTGTCGACGCGGGGGGAGACGGGCCCGTTTTGAGGGCGACCCCGCGCTCCGTCCGGGATTGACGCGGCGTCCCGGATGCGACTCCTTTCCCATGGTCCCCTGACGAGGCCGTGGAGGCTGCATGAGCGATCTGCTCGCCCGAGTCCGCGAGGCGCTGACGTCGAACTTCGAGGTCGAGGAGGAGATCGGCCGCGGGGGCATGGCTCGCGTGTTCCGCGCGCGCGACCGCAAGCACGGAAGGCAGGTCGCGCTCAAGGTGCTCGAGCCGCGGATCGCGGTGACCCTGGGAGCGGACCGGTTTCTCCGGGAGATCGCTATCGCGTCCCGCCTGCAGCACCCGAACATCGTGCCGTTGTACGACTCCGGTGCGGACGGAGGCCTCCTCTGGTACTCGATGCCGCTCGTGGAGGGAGAAAGCCTGCAACAGAGGATCGACCGGCTGGGCGCGCTGCCGGTCGACGACGCGATCCGGATCACCCGCGAGGTGGCCGGAGCCCTCGAGTACGCCCACGCCAAGGGCGTCGTCCACCGCGACATCAAGCCCGGCAACATCATGCTGTCGGGGGACGTGGCCGTGGTCACCGACTTCGGCGTCGCGCGAGCGGTCGACCAGGCCGCCGAAGAACGACTCACCGCCACCGGCCTCGCGATCGGCTCCGTCAGCTACATGAGCCCGGAGCAGTGGGACGGGCGGGCCGAGCTGGACGGCCGGAGCGACGTCTACTCGCTCGGTTGCGTGCTGTACGAGATGCTCACCGGGAGCCCTCCGTTCCGCGCCGGGACGAGCGGCGGCTTCATGGCGAAGCACCTCGCCGAGCCGCCGCCCGCGCTCACCGGCACGAAGGGAGCGGTGCCCTATCCGGCGGAGCGGGCACTCTTCGCGGCCCTCGAGAAGGATCCGGACCGCAGGTTCGACGGCGCGGCGGCGTTCAGCGAGGCCCTGGTCCGGGCCCCGGGCTGGCGGGGCATCGCGATGGACGCCGCCACGGACCTGTGGCGACGGCGCGTCCCGCACTTCATGGCCGCGTATCTCGTCGCGACGTGGGCCGCCGTGTTCCTCGCACGCGGCCTCGCCGATCGCCTGATGCTGTCGCCCGACGTTCCCGCGCTCGTCCTGACCGGGATGATCGCCCTGCTGCCGAGCGTCGGGATCATCGGCTTTTTCCACGGAGGAACGGGTCGCGCGTGGCCGCCCGTGGAACGGGCCGGCGTCGTTCTCAACGCGGTGGGCGCCGCAGCCCTCCTGTTTCTCCTGTTCGCGGGCCGGAACCTCGGACCGATCGCGCAGCCCGAGCCGTACGTGGACAGCGGCGGAACCGAGCGGGTCGAGTGGGTGCCCGCGGCGGGCCAGGTCCGCCGGGTCGCGATGTTCTTCCTCGAGAACCGGAGCGGGGACCCGGATCTCGACTGGGTGTCGTACGCGGTTCCGCTCGCGCTTGACGCCGACCTCGAGCAGGACCTGCTGGTGCTCACCAGGACGGGGATGGTCGAAGAGCTCCGGGAGCGAGGCGACGAACGACGGACGTCCGTGCCCGCGGCGCTTCAGCGTGAGCTCGCGCGGGAGGCCGACCTCGGCTGGACCTACGGCGGCTGGTTCGATGGCCGGGCGGACAGCCTGGTCGTCCGTTCGATTCTGACGAGGCTGGACGCGAGGTCGCTTCCAGGGCCCGATCCCGTCACCCGCGAGTCCCTGACCGACCTCGACGGGATCGTCGACCTGGCGGACAGCCTCGGCGCGGCCCTAAAGTCGGACCTCGGGCTGCCGTCCGGCTACATCGAGCGGGTCGCAGACCGGCCGGCCTCCGAGATCCTGACGGACTCGCCGAAGGCGTTCCGCGCCTACGTGGAGGGGAAGCGCCTGCTCGAAGTCGAGGGCGACCCCGGGGCGGCGTCGGAGGCGCTGCGCGAGGCCGTCGGTATCGACGCGGACTTCGCCCTCGCCTGGAACGCGCTCTCTCTCGCTGCGCTCACCGATGGGGACTCGGAAACCGCCCTCGCGGCGAAGAGGAAGGTGATCGACCTCGACTACCGGCTGCCCCGCTGGAAGTACCTCTCGCTCCTCCAGGGCTACTACACGATGAGCGGCGAGCCGGCCCGGGCGCTCGCGGTGGCCGAGGAGCGCGTCGCCCGCTACCCGGACGACCTCGAGGCCCATCGGTCGCTCGCGCAGCTGCACCGAAACGCGGGTCGGGTCGACGATGCGACGGCGGAATGGGAGCTCCTGTACCAACGAGAGCCCGACCGCCCCGTGTACCTGCTCGAGATCGCCCGGGCGCGAGCCAGCTCGAGCGACGTGCGAGCGGCTCGCGAGGCGTTCGAGCGATACATGGCCTCGGACGCGGCGTCTCGCGAGGGACGGCTCGAGTACGCGAGTTTCCTGAGGTCGCGCGGGGAGCTCGACCTCGCCGCCGCCGTGTACGGCGAGGCCCTGCTTCTCGATCCGTCGGACGCCCTGCTGCACCTGGGAGTGGCCGAGGTGCACGCCGCGCGGGGGAACTGGTCGGACGCCGAGCGGGCGTTCCGCGACGCGCGCTCGAACGCGGCGAGCGCCGCGCAGCGAGCGGCCATTTTCGGGGCCGAGGCGGATTTCCGCCTCTCGCTCGGCGAGCTGGAGGCCGCGCGGCGAGCGGAGGAGGCCGCGCGCCGCGAGCGGAAGGCGTTCGCGAACCCGATCCAGGTGACGGTCGACGCGCTCGAGGGGATGGACCGTGTCGCGCCGTCGATCGGGATGGCGGCCGCCCTGCGCGAGGTCGAGGCGCTGAGCTCGGACCTGCCCGTCGTGTTCCAGCCGGTGTCCGCCTTCGGGCGGTGGAAGACGTTCCGTTCGCTGCGGATGGGCGACAGCTTGCTCGTGGCTCTCGACGACGCCGAGGAGGCCACTGCACTCCTCGGCATCGAGCTGCGCGGCGATTTCACGCAGAGTCGCGCCGACGCGGAGCGGTGGCGAGGAAACTGCCGCGGCGCGGCCTCCCTGTACCGGGAAGCCTTGGAAGGGGGGCCCTCCCTAAACTACCAGGAAGCCTTGGATGTCGACGAGGTCTCCGCCTGGACCGGGCTTTCCTTCGCGCATCTCGCCTGCGGGGACCCCGACGCCGCGCTCGCCGCGGCGGATTCCGCGCGGAGCCGGGTCAGCGGCTCGCCGCTGGCGGCCCTCGCCCGGGCCGAAGCGCTGGCCGCAGCGGATCGGACGGTCGAGGCCCGGGCTGCGCTCCAGCCGGCGCTCGCGGCGTGGGGCGGGGCGGACGCCGGGTTCGCGCCCGCCCTGCAGGCGAGGGACCTCGAGCGCGAGCTGTCCGCCCGGGCCCCATGAGCCCGCGAAGGCGAAGCGGCTCCGAGCGTCCCGGCGGGAAGGGGTAGGCGCGCGTCCCGACGCCGCCGCCCGGTCAGCAGACCAGGACCGTCCGCCCCCTGATCGTGACTTCGACGCAGTCCGCCGCCGCGTAGGACATCAGGCTGTACGCCTCGGCGCACGGCGTCGGTTCGCCTCCGGACGACCGGGACACCTCGAACTCGACACTGACCTTGTACTTTCCCGCGTCGTCCGGTCCGGTCACGCTCGGGCCGCTGTTCGCGAACGTGTCGAGCACGACCGCGGTCACCCACTCGCCGAACGAGCCGAAGTCCGCCGCGCTCATCTTCTTGAGCTTGTTGGCCTTCTCGCAGGCCTCCCGCTTGAGCTCCGATTCCTGCGACGGGTCCATGGTTCCTCCTGCGGATCGTCGTGAGGCGGTTCGGGGACCGCGCGTGCCGCGGGTGCCCGGCGTCGCGTGGAAACAGCCGATGGGGGACCTGCCTACTGTAACCCGATGGTCCGGCGCGGGGGAAGCCGCCGCCGCACCGGGGCAGCCGCTCCGGCGACTTTCCCCGATGCGGCTGCTCCGGCTATCGTCCGCTCACGGCCGTCCCCGCGGCCCGGGGGCGATGCCGCGATTCCGACCCATTCGACCGGGAGCGGTCCATGTGTGACGAGAACGCCCCGACCCGCGGCGGGCGGGGGCTGTCCCGCCGGTCCTTCGTCGAGCGCGCGGCGATCGGCGCCCTTGCCGCCTCCGTCCTCCCTCCGAATCCGGGCATCGCGGCAGTCACCCCCGTGGCGGTCCGGGAGCCGCGCGGCGAGCGCAGCCCGGCGCCGGGCGGCGGCCGCAACCGCCACTACCCGTCGAACCGCGAGCCGCTGGTGCCGAGCGCCTACGTCCCGCTCCCCGTCGGTACGGTCCGACCGTCCGGATGGCTGCACGGCCAGCTTCGGGGCTGGGCCGATGGCATGACCGGCCGGCTGGACAAGTTCTGGCCGGACGTCGGCCCGCAGAACGGGTGGCTGGGCGGCGACGGCGACGTCTGGGAGCGCGGTCCGTACTGGCTCGACGGCCTCGTGCCGCTGGCCCACCAGCTTCAGGACGGGCGGCTGATCGAGAAGGCGGATCGCTGGATCGAGTGGACGCTCGCGAGCGGGCGCTCCGACGGCTACTTCGGCCCGACCGGGGAGAAGGCGCAGCGGAAGACGAAGCGCGCCGTCGCGGGCGAGGACTGGTGGCCGAAGATGGTGATGCTGAAGGTCCTCCAGAGCCACCACGAGGCGACGGGGGACGGCCGCGTGCTCGACCTGATGACGGACTACTTCCGCTACCAGCTGCGCGAGCTGCCGTCCCGGCCGCTCGGCCACTACACCTGGTGGGGCAGAGAGCGGGGCGGGGAGAACCTCTCGAGCGCGCACTGGCTCTACAACCGGACCGGCGACGCCTTCCTGCTCGAGCTCGGGGAGATCCTGAACGAGCAGACCGAGCGCTGGGCAGGCCGCGAGACGCACGACCCGGGGCGCTGGCACGTCGTGAACACGGCGATGGGTGTGAAGCAGCCGGGCGTCTGGTACGCCCAGTCCGGCGACCCGGCGGACCTCGCCGCGGTCGACGCGCTGCTCCGCTGGCTCACGGTGGCGCACGGCCAGCCGCAGGGAATCTGGTCGGGCGACGAGGAGCTGCACGGCACTGACCCCGGGCAGGGGGTCGAGACCTGCGCCGTCGTCGAGTACATGTTCAGCCTCGAGCAGCTGCTGGCGATCGCGGGCGACCTGCGGCACGCCGAGATCCTCGAGCGGGTCGCCTACAGCGCGCTTCCCGCGGCTCTCAGCCCGGCGTTCGGGGGCCGGCACTACTTCCAGCGGCCGAACCAGGTCGCCTGCACGCTCGGCCCCCGCAGCTTCACGGTCCGTCACCAGGACGACACGCTGATCGGGCTCGAGACGGGGTACGGCTGCTGCACCGCGAACCTCCACCAGGGCTGGCCGAAGTTCGTCCAGCATCTCTGGTACGCGACGCCGGACGACGGGCTCGCCGCCCTCGTCTACGGCCCCTGCGAGGTGACGGCGAGGGTGAGCGACGGGGCCGAGGTGCGCCTGGTCGAGGAGACGGAGTACCCGTTCGAGGAGACCGTCCGGATCGTGGTGCGCGGGCCGGACGGCGTCCGCTTTCCCCTCCACCTCCACGTGCCGTCGTGGGCGGAAGGGGCATCGATCCGCGTGGCCGGCACGCCGCTGGCGGCTCCGGAGGCGGGGAGCGTCGCCCGGATCGAGCGCGCCTGGCGGGACGGCGACGTCCTGGAGCTCCGACTCCCGATGGCCGTGCGGTCCTCGCGCTGGCACGAGAACTCCGCGGCCCTGTCGCTGGGTCCGATGCTGCTCGCGCTCGGCCGGTCGGAGCGCTGGACGACCGTGGCGGACCGGAAGGTGGGCCCGTTCGAGGCCTACGAGATCCGGACGGGCGATCCCTGGAACTTCGGCGTCCGGCAGGCCGACCTCGAGGCGCCCGCGGACGCGTTCGAGGTCGTACGCCGGCCGGTCCCCGAGCAGCCGTGGGCCGTCGCGGGCGCGCCTGGCGCCACGGGCGCGGCCCCTCCCGTGGAGGTGCGCGGCGTCGGGCGCCGGGTGCCGGAGTGGATGGCCTACGGCGTGGACGCCGGCCCGCTCCCGTGGAGCCCGATCCGGAGCGAGTCCGCCGACGAGGAGGTCACGCTGGTGCCGTTCGGGGCGACGAAGATCCGGATCTCGGAGTTCCCGGTCACGATCTGAGGCGGACCGTCATCACGATCGGAGGCGGACCGTCATCATCTCCCGGCCCGGTACGAGCAGGGAACCCCCCGTCGCGGCCGCGCCGAGCGGCGTCCCATCCCACGGGTCGACCCGCTCCACCAGGCATGTCGCTGCGCCCGGGAGCGAGACGCGCACCGGGTCCGGACTCGAGGACGGGTTGAACAGGCGGATGATGAGCCCGCCTGCCTGCCTGCGCAGCAGCGTCACCACGGAGCGTTCCGCCTCGACGACCACCGGCGGGGCGAGGCGTGGAGCGTCCCCGCGCACGTGCAGGGAGAGGAGCGGGTGCGCCGCCTCCAGCGCGGAGCGCTCGGTCCGCGCCGCGTCGAAGCCGCCGTGCGGCCGCACCCAGTACCGGAAGGCGTGCGGCCCCTCCTGCTCGGCCCGGTAGTTCGTCTCCCAGTAGTTGTTCATCAGGTACGAGTAGAGGACGGGGGCGGGGTCGACCCGCCGGCGCCACCCGACGACGATCGGGTCGGTGCCCACGCTCCCGAGCTGCACGAGCGGCGCGTCGACCGAGATCAGGGTGACCCCGCCGAGGTCGTCGTGCACGTCCGTCCAGCGCTCCGCCACGAACCAGTTCCGATTCGCGCCGGGCGGCTGCTGCGCCTCGGCGACGAACGGCGCGAGGGCGCCGCCGACCACGGCCGCCGCTCCCGACTCGCGGTCTCCCGTGGGGACGCGCAGCAGGACGGCCTCGGGATCCCGGCAGCGCTCCTTGTCGAACCGGAGCTCGAGCTCGACCCTGTCGTTCCCGGCGAACAGGCGGACGGAGGTGACGATCCCGTCCCGCGTCCCCGGGGCCGGCCGCCGGATCACCGCGTGCCAGACGAGCGGCCCGGCGTCGACGATCTCGACCTCGCCGCTTCCGGCCCCGCACGCCTTCGCCGGGTCGCGTCCCGGCACGTGGAGCCACTCGAACAGCTCCTCGCCCTCCGCCACGGCGTCGCGCGAGGGGCCGTCGCCGTCGACGCGCCGGAGCGAGACGAGCCGGCCGGTGAGCGGATCGAGCCCGAGCTGCACGATCCCGTTGTCGAGCAGGATCCGGCGGTCCGCGTCGGCGCGCGGCTTCGCGACGGCGGGCGCGGCCTCGTCCGCGACCAGGCGGACACGGCTCGCGCCGAACCCCGGTACCGGGGACGGGAGGAAGGCGAGCCCTCCATCCGAGAGACGCTGGGACGGGACCGCGGCGCCGTCGGCGTCGACGATTCCGGTCGCCGCGCCCGCCACCACGCGATCCAGGACCACGACCTCCGACCGGGTCCACGCGAGGGGGTTCACGACCTCGATCGCGTCGTCCCCGGTGCCGACCTCGCCGGTCGCGAGGAGGTCGCCGAGCGTCTGCGACAGCAGGGCGTTCGTCCGCTCCGCGGCCTGCACGGCGAACGCCCGCTTCCGATCCCACTGCCGGCGCACGAGCTCCGCGTCCGGCTCGGTGATGCTGTTCCACGCGCCCCAGGTGTGCTCGTAGAACAGGAGGACCTGTCGCCAGGCGGCGTACAGCGCGTCGGGATCGAGATCCACGCCGCGCATGGCGGCGATCGTCTCCACGGCCGCGAGCCACTCGGCCGTGCGCCGGATCGACTGCGTCTTCCGCGCGGTGGACGCGACCCCGTCCTCCCAGTGTCCGGTGAGGTCCCCGCGCACGACCGGAAGGGACGGGCCGCACAGGGACTCCAGTTCCGCGAGCGCGCCCTCCGAGCTCCCGATCGCGAGACGGGGAGTCAGGTAGCGCTCGTTCCAGGCCCGGACGGTCTCCGAGAGGGTCGGGTCCGGGGGACCGTTGTCGGAGCCGATGTTGTAGCGGAGCGCGGCGATCGGGTGCTCCCAGCCTCGCGTCCGGAGCGCCTCGACCGCGGCGAACACGTGCGAGGCGTCGAGCTGGTTCTCGAGGTGCGCGTAGCCGAGGCCCGTGTGGAACATCGAGTAGCCCTCGCCGTGCACCCAGACCAGCAACCGGTTGCGTCCCGACGGGGATTCCCACCAGAACGGCCGGTCGCCCCACGTCGAAAGGAAGTGCCCGATCCGGTGCCAGCGGTTCGGTCCGATCGACAGGTAGCGCACGCCCGCCTCCGCGAGCACGTCGACCATGCCCCACGCCATCCCCGGGATGTCCGTGAACATCGCCGAGCGGATCGGGACGCCCGTCACGGCGGCCAGGCGGCGCGCCGGCTCGAGCTCGCGCACCAGGCCCTCGGCGGTGGCGATGCCGGGAAGCAGGTTCGCGTGGAGCGCGTCGAGGTGGATCCAGCCTCTGCGGATCCCCTCGAGCAGCCGTCCGCGCTCCTCGGGACCGTGGCTCTCGAGGTACGTCTCCACGGCCCACAGGGCCTCGGGGTGCCAGACGAACCGCGCGTCCGGCGGAAACGCCTCGCTCTCCTCCCCCAGCCGCAGCGCCTCCTCGAGGTGCGCCCACTGGATCCGCTCGACCTCGTCCTGGACGTGCGTGTACCCGATGTCGAGGTGCGTGTGGTGGATCAGCCGCAGCGTCAGGGGCCGCACCGGCTCGACCGGGATCGAGACCTCGTGCCGCGAGCCGGCGACCTCGAACGCGAGCGGGATCTCCGTGCGGCGCTCGACGGCGGACACCTCCAGGGAGAGGGCCGAGTGGCCGAAGCCCGTCTCCGCCTCGAGCCGGCCCGCCGGGCCCTCCATCGAGAGCGTCCCCCCGGCGTCGAGGCGCAGCACGTCCACCCGGAGCTCCTGTCGCGGGCCGTCCGGCGAGCGGACGACCGCGGGAACGGGGCGCACCCGGATCTCAGGCTCCAGCGCGTGCGGGAACGCGATGAACCAGGTGCGCGTGCCGGCGCTCTCGCCCCGGACCTCGACCCGAAGCGGCTCGTCCGGCCGCACGAGACGCCGCGGAACGTGGAGGAAGAGGAACCCCATCGCGTCGGCGTAGCGGTCCACCAGCGTGACCCGCAGCTCGAGGCGGACTCCGTCCTCGCCCTCCCAGCGGAGCACGCCCTCTTCCGCCACCGCCGGGTTCACGAAGCTGACCGCGGGCCGTCCGTCGATCGACAGCGCGAACGTCCGCCGGTCCTCGTTCGCGTCGATCGCGGCCAGCATCGCGAAGGTCACGACCCCGTCCGCGTCCGCGCCTGTCTCCTCGCGGCCCCCCGCCGGGACCGGGGCGGTCTCCCAGGCGATCGGACGCGACGCGTCTTCCGAACGCACGACCAGCGCCCGGCTAACGCCGGGGACCGGCGCGTGGTACTCGATCTCCTCGCCGGCGAGCGTCCGGGCGTAGCCGGGAACCGTCGCCGATGGAAGCGGGATCCTCGCCTCGGTCGCGCGCATCGACGGCGGATCAGTCCGTGCGGAACCGGTAGACGGTCGTGGACCGGTACGTTTCGCCGGGCCGGAGGACGGTCGACGGGAACGCCGAGCGGTTCGGGGAGTCGGGGAAGTGCTGCGTCTCGAGGCAGAGCCCGCTTCGGTGCCCGTAGACGGCGCCGCCCTTCCCGATGTCCGAGCCGTCGAGGAAGTTGCCGGAGTAGAGCTGGATGCCGGTCTCCGTCGTCAGGACCTCCATCGTCCGCCCGCTCCCCGGGTCGCGCAGCCGCGCCGCGAGGCGGAGCGTCCTGTCTCCCGTCCAGTCGTCCAGCACGAAGTTGTGGTCGTAGCCGCCGCCGCGGCGGAGCTGCTCGTCGTCCGCCCCGATCCGCAGTCCGATCGGAGTCGGGTCGCGGAAGTCGAACGGCGTGCCCTCTAAGGAGCGCAGCTCGCCGGTCGGGATGAGGCCGGCGTCGACGGGGGTGAACCGGCCCGCCCGGACCTCGAGCTCGTGGCCGAGGATGTCTCCCGCGTCGTGGCCGGCGAGGTTCCAGTACCCGTGGTGCGTGAGGTTTACCACGGTCGGCGCGTCCGTCGCCGCCTCGTAGTCGAAGCGGAGCTCGTTCCCGTTGGTGAGCGTGATCGACACCTCGACCTCGAGGCGTCCCGGATAGCCCTCCTCGCCGTCCTCGCTCGTGCGCGTGAGCACGAGGCTCGCTCGGCCCGCACCGGGCGCGTCGAGCGCGCCGTCCGGCACGGGGCCCGACCGCACCACGAACGCCTTCCACGGACGGCGGTCGAATCCGCGCGCGCCCCCGTGGAGGTGGTTCGCCCCGTCGTTCGCGGCGAGCTCCCAGGTCGTCCCGTCGAGCGCGAAGCGGGCGCCGGCGATCCGGTTCGCGTAGCGGCCCACGATCGCCCCGAAATAGGGGGTGCCCGCGACGTACGCGGCGAGCGAGTCGTGGCCGAGCACCACGTCCGCGACCCGTCCCTCCCGGTCGGGGACGAGGACCCGGGTCACGATGCCGCCCCAGTCCGCGACGCGCACCTCGATCCCGTTCGCGTTCCTGAGCGTGTGGAGCGTGATCGAGTCGCCCTCGGGCGTAACGCCCCAGGCCTCGGACTCCACGGTGGGCGGTTCGTTCATCAAGTGTTCATCACTCGTGCCGCTCGCGGTCCTGGACGAGGCGGATCCGTCTCCGCAGGCGGCCACCGCGGCGACGCAGAGCAGAAGGACGCATCGGGTCATCGGTCGTCTCCCGCATGGGACCGTTCGACAACGCCTGAGACTGTCTCGCGGGATCGGATGGGGCAAGCCGACACCCCGTATCGGGAGGGGAGCGGGGAAACCTCGGGGCCGCCCGGGTGGGCGCCCGGCGTCGCATCGCCCACGGCCCGGGCGCCGGCCTCCACGAGCTCACCGCCCCGGTACGCATGGAGGGACGAATGTTCGCGTCCCCTTCCGCTCACTCGCCGGGACCCCGATCTTAGGGCTCGTCCCCGGGCACGGCCGAGGCGTGTCCGGGCGCGGCGTGGATTCGATCCGGGCGCCGCCCGGGACATCAGACACACGTGGTGGGAGCGTGCATGCCGAACCTGGCCGGTCGGGTCCGGAACAACCGTCTTTGGGGCGTGCTCGCCGTCTACCTCGGCGCCTCCTGGGTCATCCTGCAGATCGTCGACGTCGTCAAGCAGAACCTGGGCCTCCCGGACTGGGTCTTCCCGTTCGCGATTCTCCTCCTGCTCATCGGGCTCCCGATCATCCTCGCGACGGCGTTCCTGCAGGGCGGCGCGCGGCTGGAGGCCGAAGCCGCGCCGCCCGGGCCGTCGGAGGCTGCGCCGGTCGCGGCGTCCGCCGGATCGGGCCTCGAGCGGACCGGCCATCGTTTCTTCACGTGGAGGAACGCGCTGATCGGCGGCGGGCTCGCGTTCCTGCTCCTCGTCGCAGTCACGGGCGGCTTCATGTACATGCGAACGGCCGGGATCGGCCCGGTCGGCTCGCTCGTCGCGAAGGGAGTGCTCGAGGAGCGCTCCCGGATCGTGCTCGCCGAGTTCGAGGCCCCGGACTCCGTCCTCGCCCGCACGGTCACGGAGTCCTTCCGCGTGGATCTCGCCCAGTCTCCCGTCGTCGAGATCGTGGAACCCGACTCGATCGCGAACGCCCTCGCCCGCATGGGCCGGCCCGAGAAGACGAAGGTCACGGAGGAGGTGGCGCGCGAGCTCGCCGTGCGCGACGGGATCCCGGCGGTCGTGGCCGGGGAGCTCGCGGCGCTCGGGGCCGGCTACGTGCTCACGGCGCGGCTCGTGGCGCCCGGAGACGGCGCCCTGCTCGCCTCGGCCCGGGCCTCGGCCCGGGATGACGCCGCGCTCCTCGATGCGATCGACGAGGTCTCGTCGAAGCTGCGCGAGCAGATCGGCGAGTCGTACACCTCGCTCCGGGAGACCCCGTCCCTCGCCCACGTAACGACCGGCTCGCTCGAGGCGCTGAAGAAGTACACGCAGGCGCAGGAGGTCCGGCACGCGGGCGGGAACCCGGAGGCGGCGGTGCGGCTCCTCGAGGAGGCGGTCGCGATCGACTCGACTTTCGCGCTCGCGTGGCGCGACATCGCGACCATCCTCGGGAACAGCGGCGGCAGCTGGGCCGACCAGATCGACGCGACGGAGCGGGCCTACCGCTTCCGGGAGCGGCTCTCCGAGCGCGAGCGCTACCTGGTGGAGGCGAGCTACTACCAGGAGGTGACGGACGAGCCGCGCAAGGTGATCGAGACGTACGAGGCGATGCTCCGGCTCGACTCCACGGACGCTCAGGCGCTCAACAACATCGGGTTCACCTACTACGGCCAGGCGGACTGGGAGCAGGCGCTGGAGTGGTACCGGCGCTCGCACGAGGCGGCGCCCGACGTTCCCATGCACCTCGCGAACGTGGCGACCACGCAGGCGAACATCGGGGACTTCCGGGCGGCCGATTCCCTGTTCAGCCTGCTGGACTCGCTCTCCGCGAACCCGGATTGGGACATCTGGCGCGCCTCGTACGCGTGGACGAAGGGCGACGAGGAGGCGTCCCGCGCCGCGTTCGAGGTGGTCCTGCGCGAGCACCCGGGCCGCCCGGCGGCGGGTGCGCGGGCGCAATACGGCCTGGCGGCGCTCGACCTCGTGCACGGACGCCTCGCGCGGGCCACGGCGGCCCTGCGCCCGCTCGCCGAGGGGATGCTCGCGGCAGGGGCGTCGGGCCGGGCGCTGCGGACCCTCGTCGAAGCGGCGGCCTGGCGGCTGGAGGTGGTCGGCGACACCGCCGGGGCCCTCGTCGCGCTCGAGGCGGCGACGCGCCGGGTCGACCCCGAGTCGGTCCCGGCGCTCGACCGCCCGTGGGGCCAGATCGCGGGGGTGCTGCTCGACGCCGGCGAGATCGAACGGGGCCGGGCCCTGCTGGATCGGGCCTGGAACGAGGTCCCGGAGCTGCTGAAGCCGGCGGAGGAGAAGTACCGGGCCCTGGACCGCGCCATGATCGCCCGCGCCGAAGGCCGGCCGCTCGAGGCGCTCGAGGAGTTCCGGTCCCTGCCGCCCTGGAGCTGCGTCCCGTGCCGCGCCCGGGTCGAGGCGGCGCTGCTCGACGAGGCGGGCCGCACGGACTCGGCGATCGTGGCGTACGAGCGCTACCTGAGCGACCCGGGAGGCTTCCGTCTCGGCGCGGATGCCACCTGGTTCGCGCCGACCCACGAGCGCCTCGGACAGCTCTACGACGGGGCGGGGAACCTCGAGAAGGCCGCGCTCCACCACGCCCGGTTCGTGGAACTGTGG
>JAWOIN010000010.1:0-26936 GCA_046484665.1 Gemmatimonadota bacterium | reverse complement strand
GAAACGAGCACCGGCGTCCTGCAACCGGACGTCCCGGCCCTGGTGGAGATCGCCCGCGATCACGAGCGCCTCGTGGTCGCCGACGCCGTGACCTCCCTGGGGGGCGTCGAGCTTCTCGTGGACGGCTGGGGGATCGACGTCGCGTACTCGGGAGGACAGAAGTGTCTCTCCTGCCCGCCCGGGGCGAGCCCCCTCACGCTGAACGACCGGGCGATGGCGAAGGCCGCCGGGCGGAGGTCGCCGGTCCGCAGCTGGTACCTGGACGTGACGCTCCTGCGGACCTACTGGGGCGACGAGCGGTCCTACCACCACACCGCGCCGATCACGAACGTCTACGCGCTGCACGAGGCGCTGCGGCTCGTGGCAGAGGAGGGGATCGAGGCGCGCTGGGCCCGGCATCGGCGGGTCGCCGGAGCGCTGAAGGCGGGGCTCGAGGCGGCCGGCATGGCCTGGCTCCCCGAGGATGCGTGCTGGCTCCCGAGCCTGAACGCCGTCCTCGTGCCCGACGGCGTCGACGCGAAGGCGGCGATCCGCTGGCTGCTCGCCGAGCGGGGCATCGAGATCTCGGGCGGCTTCGGGCCGCTGGCCGGCCGCATCTTCCGGATCGGCTGCATGGGCGAGTCGTGCCGGGCGGCGAACGTCCTGGCCCTGATCGTCGCGCTCGCCGAGGCGCTGCGGGCGCAGGGAGTCGCGATCGACGTCGACGCCGGCCTCGCGGCTGCGCGCGCGTCCCTCGCGTCGGGAGGCGGGGCCGGGCCCCACGCGTGAGCGCAGCCCGACGGACCTCCCAGCCGGCGGTTCCACTGCGTCCCGCCAGCGCGCTCCGTTCCGTCCTCGCGGAGGGCTACGGGCTGCGGGACCTTCGGGCGGACGCGGCCGCCGGTCTCGTGGTCGGCATCGTCGCCCTGCCCCTCTCGATGGCCCTCGCCATCGCGTCGGGCGTTCCGCCGCAGTACGGCCTGTACACGGCGATCGTCGCCGGGCTCGTGATCGGCCCGCTCGGCGGGTCCCGCTTCCAGGTCTCCGGGCCCACCGCCGCGTTCGTCGTGGTGCTGGCGCCGATCTCCGCGAACTTCGGGCTGGCGGGACTCCTGCTCGCGACCGCGATGGCCGGCGTCGTGCTCCTCGTCCTGGCGGTGGCGCGGCTCGGCCGGCTGATCGAGTTCGTCCCGTATCCCGTGACGGCGGGGTTCACGGCCGGGATCGCGGTCGTCATCGCCACGCTGCAGCTCAAGGACTTCCTCGGGCTGAGCCCGTCCGAGTGGCCGGAGCACTGGGTCGAGAGGGTCGGCGCGCTGGCCGGAGCCCTGCCGACCGCCCGCCCCCCCGACCTCGCGGTGGGCATCGCGACGCTTCTCGTGCTCGTCCTCTGGAAGCGCTGGAACCGCACGCTGCCGGCGCCGCTCGCCGGCCTCGCGTTCGGCGCCCTGTTCGCGGCCGCCCTCGCGTGGTGGCGGCCCGACGCCGCCGCCACGACGATCGACGCCCGGTTCGGGAGCGTCGTGGACGGGATCGTGCGCCCCGGCATCCCCCGGGCGATCCCCCTGCCGATCGCCCCGTGGTCCCTGCCGGGGCCCGGCGGCGCGCCGCTGCCGTTCACGTGGGACACGCTGCGCGCGCTGGCCCCCGCGGCGTTCACGATCGCGGTGCTCGGGGCGATCGAGTCCCTGCTGTCGGCCGTGGTCGGGGACGGGATGACGCGCCGCAAGCACGACCCCGACGCGGAGCTGTTCGCGCAGGGGATCGGGAACCTCGCGGCGCCCTTCTTCGGCGGCTTCGCGGCGACGGGCGCGATCGCGCGCACGGCGACGAACATCCGCGCGGGCGCGCGCTCGCCGGTCTCGTCCGTGTTCCACGCGTTGTTCGTCCTCGCCGCCGTCCTCCTGCTCGCGCCGGCGCTCGGCTACGTCCCGATGGCCTCGCTCGCGGCGCTGCTCCTCGTCGTCGCCTGGAACATGAGCGAGGCGCGGCACGTTTCCCGGATGCTGCGGATCGCGCCGCGGAGCGACGTGCTCGTGCTGCTGACCTGCTTCGGGCTCACGGTCCTGTTCGACATGGTCGTGGCCGTGTCGGCGGGCGTGATGCTGGCGGCGCTCCTGTTCATGCGGCGGATGGCTGAGGTCGCGGACGTCCGCCTCGTGGCGGACCCGCACCGGGGTCCGAACCCTCTGCCGACGGACGCCGTCCTCTACGAGATCGCCGGCCCTCTCTTCTTCGGAGCCGCGCAGAAGGCGATGAGCGCGCTGCACACGGTTGCGCCGGGAACCCGCACCGTCGTGCTCGACATGCGCTCGGTCCCGGTGCTCGACGCCACCGGCCTGGTGAACCTCGACTCGACGGCCGACCGACTCGCGGCCGACGGGGTGGCGCTCGTGCTCGCCGGGGTGCAGCCCGGACCGCTCCGGACCCTGGGGCGGGCCGGCTGGCGGACGCGGCGGGACCACGTGTCGGTGCGGCGATCGTTCGAGGCGGGAGTGGAGGACGCCTGGGCCCGATCCGAGACGCGGGAGCCCGAGGCGAGGTGACGGATCCCCGTCGCGGGGATCAGCCGCCGCGCGCCGAGACCATCCTCCCGTAGACCGGCACCCCGAGCATCAGGAGAAGGAATCCCCAGTAGACGGTCGGCATCCCGGCGCCCGCGATCGCCCACAGCGCATACGCGAAGCCCGCCAGGGCGAGCCACGGCACCGCCGAGGGTCTCCCCGCCGCGAACCGTTCCGGGTCGCGGAAGCGGAGGATCGGCTCCGCGACGGCGCAAAGGGCGTAGGGAAAGAGCGCGGTGAGCGTCGCGAGGAGGACGAGGAACTCGAACTGGCGCACCATCCCCTCGCTCGCGTTCAGGCACAGGAAGACGGTGACGAGGACGCTCGAGAGGACGAGCCCCGTCGCCGGCGTGCCGCGGGCGGACAGGCGGCCGAAGACCGCGGGGAACAGGCCGTCGCGCGCCGCGGCGAAGGGGATCCGTCCCTGGAGCAGGATCCAGCCGTTGAGGGCGCCGAAGCAGGAGATCACGGCGCCCGCCGACACGATCGCCCCCGCCCAGGACCCCCACAGCACCCCCGCCGCGTCGCCGAACGGCGCGCCCGACACGGCGAGCTCGGAAGGGGAGATCACGCCCATCACGCCGACCGTGCTCACCACGTAGACGAGCGCCGCGAACAGAGTCCCGGCCACGGTGGCGCGCGGGACCGTCCTCCCGGCGTCCTTCACCTCCTCCGCCGGCACGGTCGCGGACTCGAACCCGAGGAACGCGAACAGGGTCAGGGTCGCCGCGGCCGTCACGGCCCCGAACGGCGACCCCCCCGAGAGGTTGAAGGGTCGGAAGTGCGACGGGTCGAGGCGGAGGAGGCCGAAGATCCCGAGCGCGAGCAGGGGCGCCACCTTGAGCAGCGTGGTGAGGAGCTGCACTCCGCCCGCGTTCCTCGCCCCCGAGACGTTCACCGCCGTGAGCAGCCAGACCGCGCCGACGGCGATCCCCGTGGAGACGAGCCGGTTCTCTCCGACGACCGGGAGGAACCAGGACAGATAGCTGGTCATCGCGATCGCCAGGGCGCCGTTCGACACCACGATCGAGATCCAGTAGCCCCATGCGACGAGGAACCCCCCGAAGTCCCCGAACGCGGCACGCGAGTAGGCGTACGGCCCGCCCGAGCGCGGCAGGAGCCGGGCGAGGCGCGCGAACAGGAGCGCGAGCACCGTGGCGCCCGCGGCGGTGAACAGCCAGCCGAGGAGTGAGATCCCGCCGTAGGCGGCGAGGGCGGCGGGCAGCAGGAAGACGCCGGAGCCGATCATGTTCCCGACCACGAGGGCCGTCGCCATCCAGCCGCCCATCACGGCCGGGGGAGACGCCGGTCCGGAAGTCTCGATCTCCGTCCTGGTCAGGGCTGCCTCCGTGCGGGGCGCCCGCTCCGGCCCGGAGCGGGCGCGAGCGGCCATCATCACAGTGGAGGAGCCAGGCTTCGGGGTCCAGCCCTCAGCCCACGGGGTCCTTCACGAACACGTGCGTCCAGCGGCCGCCGACGAGGCCCACGCCGTGGTGCGTGTACCCGCAGTTCTCGATGTTCGCGCGGTGACCGGGGCTGTCGATCCAGAGCTGGAAGGCGGTCGATCCGTCCCCGGAGCCCATCGCGATGTTCTCCCCCGCCATCGACCATGCGATCCCGGCCGCGGCGAGCCGGTCGAACGGCGAGTCGCCGTCGGGATTCGTGTGGGAAAAGAAGTTCCGATCCTGCATGTCCTGGCTGTGCGCCTGCGCCACGCCCGCGACCCCGGCATGCCAGGCGAGTTGCCCGCACCCGGCCTCCGACCGATGGTCGTTGACGAGATCCACCAGCTCCACGATCTCTGCGTCCGCCGTGACGGGCGTCATTCCGCCCGTCGCCGGCCCCGTCGGACCGTCGTCGCCGGAGCAGGCGAGCAGGGCCCAGAGGACGGGCAGCACGGCGATCGCGGAAGATCGTGCGGTCATGGGGCCTCCCTCTCCTGCTCGAGACCGGCCGCTCCGGCCCGCGGAAAGAGGTTTCCGGGCAAGATCCGGTCCCGCACGAGCGGACGCGTGAGACAGGTCGGCCCGCCGGACCCCTTCCGGCAGATCTCCGCGCCTTCGATCTCGATCACCTCGACGCCGGCCGCCTCGAGCCGGCCGCGCGTGACGGGGTTTCCCTCGAGCAGGACGCAGCGTCCCGGGGCGAGGGCCAGCGCGTTGCACCCCATGCCCTCGAATTCGCCCTCCGGCACCTCCACGAGCCGGGTGCCGCGCTCCAGGAGGGCCTCCCGGAACGGGACGGGCAGCAGCGGGGAGTAGACGAGCGCGAGATCGGTCGCCAGCGGGCTGTACATCGACATCAGGTGGAACACGTCCCCGCTGCCGCGCCAGTGCGGCAGCGGCACGATGAGGAGCTCGTCGACCCGCTCCCCGAGCAGGACCCGGAGCTGCCGGATCCCCTCGTCGTTCGTCCGGTATCCGCGCCCCACGGCGAGCGTCCGCTCGTCGGCCCAGGCGACGTCGCCGCCCTCGAGCCGTCCCGGCGCCGCGATCGCGCCGAGCACCGGCACCCCGAGCCCGCCGAGGGCGCGCCCGAGCGCCGCCGGCTCCTCTTCCCGCGCCGGCTTTCCCATCCGGCAGAGGATCGCGCCGTCACGGCAGACCAGGGCGGCGTCCCGGGGATAGAGGGAGTCGAGCCCCAGCTCCGGTTCCCCCGCGAGGTCCGCCACCCGAGCTCCCGACTCCTCGAGGATCGCGCGGAGCCGGTCGTGCTCCGCGGCGGCCCGCCCGGGGTCGGGCGGCGCCAGCCAGCCGAGCTCGCTCCACCCCGAGCCGACCCGCCCGGCCTGCCCGAACGCCTCCCGCGGATTCCGGAGCAGGACGAGACGGAGTGGGGAGAAGTCGGACTGGGCGGTCCGGAACGTGGATTCGGACATGCCGGGAATCGACGGTTCCGCTCCGATTCCGTCAACCGCGCGCGCGGCGGAGGGGGCGGAGCGGACGGCTCCCCGTCACCCTACATTCCCGCCGCGATCCGGCCCGACCGGCCGGTCCGTACCCGATCCCGGAGGACGCCGATGGGGGTCGCCCGCGACCTGCTGCTGAGAGGCTCGCAGAGCCACTGGATGGCCGAGCACCTGCCGCGGCGCCGCTTCGTGCGGCGCGCGGTCCGACGCTTCATGCCCGGCGAGGAGCTGGCCGACGCGACCGGAGCGGCGTCGCTGCTCGCGGAGAAGGGCCTCGGCACCGTGTTCACGATCCTCGGCGAGAACGTCGAGTCTCCGGACGCCACGCGCGCCGTGGTCCGGCAGTACGTCGCCGCACTCGAGGCGATCGACGCCGGCGGCCTCGACGCCGACCTCTCGGTGAAGCCGACGCACCTCGGGCTGGACCTCGACGCGGAGCTGGCCGCCGCGAACCTCGACGCGCTCCTCGGGCGCGCGGGCGAGGCACGGCGTCTCGTCGCGATCGACATGGAGGCGAGCCCGTACGTCGACCACACCATGGAGCTCTACCGGCGCCTGCGGGCCCGCCACGAAGGCGCGGGTATCTGCCTCCAGTCGTACCTCCACCGCACCGAGCGGGACCTGGAGACGCTGCTTCCCCTCTCCCCGATGGTCCGGCTCGTGAAGGGCGCCTACGCCGAGCCGGCCGACGTCGCGTGGCCCCGGAAGGACGACGTGGACGAGAGCTACCTGCGGCTCGCGACCAGGCTGCTCGAGGCGCGGCGGGAGGACCCGCGGCTGCGGGTCGCGTTCGGGACCCACGACGAGCGGCTGATCGACGTGATCCGGGCCCGCGGCGCCGGCCTGGGGCTCCCGCCGGACGCGCTGGAGTTCCAGCTTCTGTACGGGATCCGGCGGGAGCTCCAGGAACGCCTCGCCGCGTCGGGTCACCGGGTCCGGGTCCTGATCAGCTACGGGTCGCACTGGTTCCCCTGGTACATGCGCAGGCTCGCGGAGCGGCCGGCGAACGTCGGGTTCCTCCTGCGGAGCGTGCTCCGGGATTGAGCGCGTCGTCCCGTCGGCCCGCGCGAGCCGACGGGAGACGGCGGAGGCCGCGGGAAACGAAGAGAGAGCAAGGAGAGCCAGATGCCTCGCACGACGGGAATCCACCACGTGACCTCGGTCGCGGGCTCGGCGCAGGGGAACGTGGACTTCTACACGGACCGCCTGAAGCTGCGGCTCGTGAAGCGGACCGTGAACTTCGACGACCCCGGCACCTGGCACCTCTACTACGGCGACCGGACCGGCTCGCCCGGAACCCTGATCACGTTCTTCCCGTGGCAGGGGATTCCGGCGGGTCGGTCAGGCGTCGGCGAGGCTGGGGTGACGGCCTACGAGGTTCCGCGGCCCGCGCTTCGCCACTGGACGGATGCGCTGGGAATCCACGCGGAGCCCGTCGAGCGGTTCGGCGAGCCGGTCCTGGCCCTGCGCGACACCGATGGATCGCGCATCGAGCTCGTGGCCGTGGAAGCGCCGGATGGGGACGACGAAGGGATCCGCGGCTTCCACGGCGTGACGCTCACGGTCGCGCGCCCGGAGCGCACGGCCCGGCTGCTGACGGACCTGCTCGGCTTCGACGAAGTCGGCGAGGAGGAGGGCCGGCTGCGGCTGGAGGCGGCCGGAAGCGGTGCGGCTCGCGTCGTCGACGTCGTCGCGACTCCCGGCTCCGCGCCGGCTCGGCTCGGCTCGGGCTCGGTGCACCACGTGGCCTTCCGGGCCCGCGATGGCGAGGAGCAGGCCGCGTTCCGGGAGGAGCTCCTGCGGTCGGGCGTCGACGTCACGCCGGTCCGCGACCGGCAGTACTTCCGCTCGATCTACTTCCGCGAGCCGGGCGGCGTCCTGTTCGAGATCGCCACCGACCCGCCGGGCATGCTGATCGACGAGACCGTCGAGACGCTCGGGACGGAGCTGCGGCTCCCCCCCTGGTACGAGTCGGATCGCGCGCGGATCGAGGCGGCCCTTCCGCCGATCAAGGCGCCGGGCGCGGGGCCCGTCCCGCCCCGATGAGGGACCCGACCGGGTCCAGGCCCGCCGCGGGCCCGCCGGACCCGGGACGCGACCCGCACGCCGGGCTCGTCCCGGTCCGGCTCGGAGCGGAGACCGGCGAGGCGGACGCGGCGGTTCTGCTCGTCCACGGGCGCGGGGGAAGCCCGGAGGGGATGGCCGAGTTCGCCCGCGTCCTCGCGCGTCCCGGCACCACGTGGCTGGCGCCGCGGGCGGCCGGGGGCACCTGGTATCCCTTTTCGTTCCTGTCCCCGCTCGAGCGGAACCAGCCGTGGCTCGACTCCGCGCTGCGTGCGCTCGCCCGGGCGGTGGACGGCCTGCGCGACGAGGGCCTCGGCTCCGAGCGGATCGTCCTGCTCGGGTTCTCGCAGGGGGGGTGCCTCGCGACCGAGTTCGCGGCCCGGAACGCGCGGCGCTGGGGAGGCCTGGCGGCACTCAGCGGCGGGCTGATCGGGCCGCCGGGCACCCCACGGGACTACGCGGGATCGCTCGAGGGCACCCCGGCTTTTCTCGGTTGCGGCGATCCGGACCCTCACGTCCCGCGGGATCGCGTCGAAGAGTCGGGCCGGGTGCTGGCCGCGCTCGGGGCCGAGGCCGACGTGCGGATCTACCCCGGTCTCGGGCACGCGGTGAACACGGACGAGATCGAGGCCGTGCGGTCGATCCTGGCGGGCCTCGACTGATCGACCGATCGACCGACCGGCGAGTCCCGGCGGCCGCCGGGACTCGCGGCGAGGATCCGCTTCATCTCACGCATGATGCGGGCGTCGCCGCGCCACCGCTCCCGTCGAGACCTCGCAGGCGCCGCAGGCGGCGGATCGACGCGATCCCGAAGCCCGGCCCGAGGGCGAGAACCGGAAACGCCCAGCGCCAGCCGAGCGACTCCGAGATCCACGGCACGAGCTGGATCGTCACCATCGTCAGCAGGAATCCGGACGCGACCTGGAGCGTCAGCGCCGTGCCGACCGCGTGGGGCGGCACGACCTCCGTCACCAGCGCGCTGAACTGCGCCGAGTCGGCGACGACGAAGAAGCCCCAGGCGAGGACGACGGGGAGAAGGAGCCAGGCGGGGCCGCCGAACAGGAGCCCGACGAGGAGCGCGCAGCTCCCGCTGGCCGCCATCGCGCGGATCGTGAGCGACTCGTAGCCGATCCGGTCCGCCACGCGCCCGCCCCACACGCAGCCGGCGCCCCCGATCGCGATCGCCGCGAACGCGGCGAGCTTCGTGCCCGTGCCGATCGCCGATCCTCCGGTCGGGACGGCTCCGAGCCCGGAGCCCGCCGCCCGGCTCGAGGCGACGAGGAAGGCGGAGATCCACGTCCAGAACGCGTACAGCTCCCACATGTGCCCCAGGTACCCGCCGGTGGCGAGCCGCCACCTCCGCTCGCCGACCACGTCGGCCACCAGTCCCCACGAGAACGGCCGGCGGGGGAAGGCGTACGGGCCGTCGCGGTAGGCGACCGCGACCATCGCCGCCGCGAGCAGCCCGCAGGCCGACGTGCTGAGCACGATGAACCCGATGCCGGCGCCGCCGATCACGTCGACCAGATACGGCGTCGACTTCCCGATCGTGAGCGCTCCCACCAGGATTCCGATCGCCAGCCCGCGTCGGCTGCGGAACCAGGTGGCCGCCATCTTCATCGCGGGCGGGTACACGCCGGCGAGGAAGAAGCCGGTGAGAAAGCGGGAGAGGAGCGCCGCCCGGTAGTCGGGCACCGCGAGCAGCGCCGCGTTCGCGAGGGCCGCGCTCGCGGACGAGGCGGCGAAGTACGTCCGCGCGGACACCACGTCCGCGAGATTGAGGAGGGCCGCGGCCAGCGTGCCGGCGACGAAGCCGAGCTGCACGAGCGTCGTGAGCCAGCCGGCCTGCGTGGCGTCGAGCTCCCAGCGGGCCTGCAGCCGCGGGGCCGCCGCGCTCGCGGCGAACCACACCGACATTCCGAGCAGGATGGCGACGGCCAGGAGCGCGAGCGCCTCCCGTGCGCTCCGGCGCGCGTCCCTCTCCTCAGTCACCGAACACGATCCCGAGATCCCGGGCCGTGCGCATCAGGTCGGAGTCGAGCGGGACCGTCTTGACCCGGCGGACCGCCCGCGACAGGGGAACGAAGCGGACCTCGGGAGGGTCGAGCGCCACCATGCAGCCGAAGCTGCCGGACGCGACCGCCCGGATCGCCGCCGCCCCGAATCGGAGGGCCAGCAGCCGGTCCCTCGCGGTGGGCGTTCCGCCCCGGAGCAGGTGGCCGAGGTTCACGACCCGCGTCTCCTTGCCGGTCAGCCTCCCCAGCTCCGCCGCCACCTTCTCGCCGATTCCCCCCAGCCGCTCCGACCGTCCGGACTCGTGCTCGACGACCGACCGCTCGCCGCCCTTCGGGTGCGCACCTTCCGCCACCACGACGATGGCGAAGTCCCGGCCGGCCCGCCGGCGCTGCCGGATCTTCTCCGCCACGGGCTCGAGGTCGTACGGCAGCTCGGGGATGAGGATCGCGTCCGCCGTCCCGGCGACGCCGGCGCCGACCGCGATCCAGCCCGCGTAGCGCCCCATTACTTCGACCACGATCACGCGGTCGTGCGCCTCGGCGGTCGAGTGGAGGCGATCGATGCACTCGGTGGCGAACGCGATCGCGGTGTCGTAGCCGAACGTGACCACCGTCTCCTCGAGGTCGTTGTCGATCGTCTTCGGGACGCCGACCACGTTCACCCCCTTCGCCGCGAGCGCGTTCGCGATCGAGAGGGAGCCGTCGCCGCCGACCGCGATGAGGGCATCGACCGAGCGCTCGGCGAGGCGCCGCACGATCTCGTCGGAACGGTCCACCGTCTCCTCGCTCCCGTCGGAGTGCCGGACGGGCCAGCGCAGAGGGTCCCCCTTGTTCGTCGTCCCGAGGATCGTGCCCCCGAGGTGGGTGATTCCCCGCACCGCCTCGCGTCCGAGCTGGATCACGCCTCCGTCGGGGAAGGAGCCGGGCTCGAGGAGCCCGTTGTAGCCGTCGCGGATCCCGAGTACCTCCCAGCCGTGGCCGATCGCCGCGATCGTCGCCGCCCGGATCACGGCGTTGAGGCCCGGGGCGTCGCCGCCGCCGGTGTTGATCGCGATCCTCCGCATCTCGTCGGGCATCGCCGTCTCTTCCTCGTTCCTGGTCGGAGCCTCGTGTCGCAGGCACGGGATCGTGCTTCCCCGGCGGACCGCAACATAGGGCCGCGTCACGGGCCCGCGCGCCACTCCCCCGCTCGCCGGAGCCGGGGGCTGGACACCGGGAAGCCGGGTCGCTCGATTGGCGGTCGTTCAGCATCGGATGCTCCGACGATCGCCCGCGGGCGAATCGGAGCCTCGGACTCGAGCCGTACGTGGAGCCATGATCAGGACAGAGACGTTCAAGAAGAAGGGGGAGGTCCGGGTCACCTTCGCCCTTCCCCAGGACGACCCGCGCCTGCCGGCCTCGGTGGTCGGCGACTTCAACGGCTGGGACCCGCACGCGCACCCGCTCCGGAAGCGCGCGAACCGGACCTGGTCGGCGGCGGTGACGCTTCCCATCGGGTCCCGTCACGAGTTCCGCTACCTCGGCGCCGCCGGGAAGTGGTTCGACGAGAGCCCCGACGGGTCCCTCGTCACGAGGCAGCCGGGCCGGCCGAACTGCGTGCTCCGGGTCTGATCGCCGGCGGGAGCGTCGGCTCCCGCCCGCCGGTCAGGGCCTCGTCGGGCCCGTCTCGGGATCGCAGAGCGAGAGGGGGTCGAGGAAGCGGATCACCTGCGCCCCGGCGTCGGAGCGCGCGGCGAGCAGCAGCGCGTGTCCGCCCATCTTCCGGGCCGCATCGCTCGCTTCGCGAAGAGCGTCCGGGTCGAGCGCCCAGCCCGGCTCCGCCGACACGCTCCCTATCACCTCCCACGGGCAGGCGGGGACCTTCTCGTCGCGGGCGAACACGAGGATCACCGCGTCCCCGGGTCGGGCCGGCAGCTCCACCATCGGCTCGGACGCGACCGACGGGCCGCACGCGGCGACCGGGATCGCGGCGAGAAGCGCCGCGGCCATAGCGAGCCGCGCCGACGGCGCGGACCTGGAGATCGTCTTCACGAGACCCTCCTCGTCCTTCGCTTGAGGAAGTCCATCAGGATGTACTGGCCGAGGCTCAGCGTGCTCGTGAAGTACGCCCTGCCGCGCGTGATCTCGGAGACGCGGCGGACGAAGCTCACGAGCTGCGGGTCCCGCGCCAGCATGAAGGTGTTGATCGTGATCCCCTCGCGGCGGCAGCCGGCGACCTGCGCGAACGTCTCCCGCAGCACGAACCGGTCGAGCCCCATCGAGTTCCTGTAGGTCCGGCCGTCGGGCAGCCGGACCGCGCTCGGCTTCCCGTCCGTGATCATGACGATCTGCCTCATGTCCTGCCGCTGCCCGCGGAGCAGGCGACGCGCGACCCGCAGTCCTTCGGCCGTGTTCGTGTGCCAGGGTCCGACCCGGGCGCGCGCGAGCTCGGCGAGAGGGATCTCCTGCGCGGAGTCGTGGAACAGCACGCAGTGGAGCGAGTCGCCGGGGAACTGCGTCCGCAGCAGGTGCGCGAGCGCGAGCGCCACCCTCTTGGCCGGAGTGAAGCGGTCCTCGCCGTAGAGGATCATCGAGTGGCTGCAGTCGAGCATCAGCACGGTGGCCGCGCTCGAGCGGTAGACGGACTGGTGGACCACCAGGTCCGAGTACCGCATGCGGAGAGGCAGCGTCAGCCCCTCGCGCGCGAGCGTGCGGCGAAGGGTGCCCGCGATGTCCAGGTTCAGGGTGTCGCCGAACTCGTACTCCTTCGTGCCCGCTTCCACCTCGACGCCCGTCGCGAGCTCGCGGGTCTCGTGCATGCCCGAGCTCGCCTTCCCGATCGGCCCGAGGATCTCGCGCAGCGCCCGATGGCTGAGGAAGTCGAGCCCCTTCCCGGTCAGGTCGAACCTGATCGAGCGAGCCGCGCCGCGGCCGACGCTGCCGGGGCCCGTGAGCGACCGTCCGCCGTCCGGCATCCGCGGCGCCTCGTCGAGGTGAAGATATCCCTCCTCGACGAGGCGCCTCACGATGTCGTCGAGCAGCTTCGCGATCGCGGCCAGGGTCCCGGAGTCGGGCTCGCCATCGCCGCGCAGCGCCGCGACCATCTCCGGCGTCAGCTGGCCGCTCTCCATCAGCGCCTTCAGGATCGCCGCACGCAGCGCGTCCACGGAGTCCGGCTCCCCCGGCGCGCCCGACGGATGGTCGAGCACACCGCCCCACGGCCTGCCCGCGAACCCGCTGTCGAGCAGGAACGCCGACAGCCGGTCGAGGAGGTCCTGCAGGTTCACGGCATCCGCGAGGCCGCCCTCGTATCTGCCGTAGACGCGGCTCCGCATCAGGCGAACAGGGTACCGGAGGGGCCGTCAGGATCGTAGCCCGGAAGTCCTCCCGGGCCGCCCGGTCCCGGCCTCCGTCGCGGCGCCGGGGCACGCTCGAAGCCGCCCCCGTCGACGCGACTGATCCGGCGCTTCGCGGCGAGTCCCTCCAGCACGAGTTCGCACGCCGCGACGAGGGCGCCGGGCGTCGCGTCTCCGGTCAGGACGCGCGACGCGCGCACGAGATCGACGAGCCCTTCGACGGAGCGATAGCCCTCGAGCAGCGCCGACGTGCGTGCCGAGGCCCCGAGCCGGAGCACGCCGCCCTCCTCGAACCAGGCGACGATCCCGACCGCGTCGTCCTCGTCGAAGTACGCGTCGAACGTCTCGTCCACCGCGGCGGCCACCAGGTCGCGGGCGACCGTCGCGCCGCCCTGCAGCTCCCCCTCGTACTCGAGCTCCAGCTTGCCCGTGATCGCGGGCAGCGCCTCCTGCACGTCGGCGACGCGGACGACCGCCGGCGACTCGTCGAGCACCAGAGCCCGCCTCTCGGCCGCCGACGCCGCGTTCTCCATCACGGCGATCGACATCCGCTGACTCACTCCGGAACGGCGGTCGACCCGCTTGTCCTCCCGCGCGGCGAACGCGATCCGCTCGACGAGCTCGCGCACGAAGCCGGGAACCTCGATCTCCGTCCCGCGGTCGAGCCACGCCTCGTCCCGCGTGATCGTCGCCGCGTCCCCCAGCGAGCGCGGGTAGTGCGTGAGGATCTCCGAGCCGATCCGGTCCTTGAGCGGCGTGATGATCTTCCCGCGCGCCGTGTAGTCCTCGGGGTTCGCCGTGAACACGAGCAGCACGTCGAGCGGAAGCCGGACCGGGAAGCCCTTGATCTGGACGTCCCCCTCCTGCATCACGTTGAACAGGCCCACCTGCACCTTCCCCGACAGGTCGGGAAGCTCGTTGATCGCGAAGATACCGCGGTTCGCGCGCGGCAGCAGGCCGAAGTGGATCGACAGCTCGTCGGAGAGGAGATGCCCGCCGTGCGCGGCGCGGATCGGGTCGAGGTCGCCGATCAAGTCCGCGATCGTCACGTCGGGCGTCGCGAGCTTCTCGACGTACCTTGCCTCGCGCGGCAGCCAAACGATGGGCGTGACGTCTCCCATCGTCTCGACGCGTTCGCGCGCGAGCTTCGAGATGGGGCGAAAAGGATCGTCGTTGACCTCGGACCCGGCGACGACCGGGACGCTCTCGTCGAGCAGCGAGACGAGCTGACGGATGATCCGACTCTTCGCCTGACCGCGCAGTCCGAGCAGGATGAAGTTGTGGCGCGACAGAATCGCATCGACGATCTGCGGCGTCACCGTCTCCTCGTAGCCGACGATGCCGGGGAGGATCGTCTCCCCGCTCCGGAGCTTGTGAAGAAGGTTGCGTCGCATCTCCTCCTTCACGGATGCGGACACGTAACCGGAATTCCGGAGATCGCCGAGCGTGGCGGGTTTCTGCATACGTTCGCACTCCCTCATCGCTACACGGGTCGCAGGATGACCGCCGCGCGGGACGTCGCGATCGATCGGATGAAGTGGTACGACGACGTCGATGCGACGTTCCCGTGACACGTTTCTCGCGTCGTCTTTCACATCGAGTTCGCGCGATGGTCTTGCGCGAAGCGCATGCATTTCACTATGCGTTGATCATCGGACAACTGGTTGTCCGTGGGTCACCCCGTACTGGAGGTCGCGATGCCCGCTCCGAAGAAGCCCGCGGCGAAGAAGGCGGCGAGGAAGCCCGCCGCGAAAAAGGCCGTGAAGAAGGCGGCGCCCAAGAAGGCGGCGAAGAAGCCCGCCAAGAAGGCGTCCGCCGCGAAGAAGACGGCGAAGAAGAAGCCGGCCGCCAAGAAGTCGGCGAAGAAGAAGCCGGCCGCCAAGAAGTCGGCGAAGAAGAAGCCGGCCGCCAAGAAGCCGTCCGCGGCGAAGAAGGCTGGAGCGAAGAAGCCCGCGGCGAAGAAGCCGGCCAAGAAGGCCGTGAAGAAGGCCGCGAAGAAGCCCGCGGCGAAGAAGGCCGCGAAGAAGCCGGCCAAGAAGGCGACCAAGAAGTAAGGGGTACGGCGAAGGGCCTCTCCCGGCCCGACGTCGCGACGGACCGCGTGCGCCGCCCCCTCCCGCGAGGGAGGTCGGGCGGCGTCTCGCATCGTACCGGGAGCGAGCGAGCGGCTCCCGCTCGGCTCGCGCGTGACCCTCCGGCCCCCGGCCTCGTCTTTCGACCGGGACCGGAGCCCGCGGCGACGCGGGGCGCAAACGGAAGGCACGACGAAAGGACGACCCGATGTTCTCGAGGAAAGGAAGTCTCGCTCTTGCCGTTCTCGCGGCAGTGGCGCTGACCGGCTGCTCCGACGACGCCGGTCCGCTCTCCCCATCCACCGACGGACTCACGCAGCTCGAGGCGCAGGCGATCGCGCTCGAGATGGAGGTGTCTTCGGCGGACGCTGTCGACGGAGCGATCGCGGAGGGCGAGGCGGGACTGCTCGGCCAGTCGCTCGGGTTCCTCGCGTCGGTCCCGCCGATGTTCGGAAGCGGGACGGACGAGGTGACATTCACGCGCACCCGCGCCTGCGCGCTCGGCGGAGAGGTCGTGGTCGAGGGCACTCTCACCCGGGAGTGGATCGCCGAGACACGCCACGTCACCGTGGACGTCGCCGCGACGAAGACGCACGCGGACTGCACCTTTCCCGTCCGATCCGCCGCCGACACCGAGTCGGGCGAGCCTGTCACGATCACGCTGAGCGGCAACCCGAACGTCGTGATCACGGCGCACCGCGAGCGGGAGATGGGCTACTTCGTCGGCCTGCAGACGATGTCGCACGTCGGGTCGATCGCGTGGGAGAAGAGCGACGGCATGAGCGGAGTCTGCGACATCGACATCCAGGCGGTGATCGACCCGGACGCCCGGACGCGGACGGTCGTCGGCACCGTGTGCGACCGCACGTTCGAGCGGACCTGGTCGTGGGACCGCCTGCACCACGGTCCCGGCGGCCTGGGCGACTGAGCGCCGGGCCGATCCCTGGACCCGAGTAGGATCGCATCATCCCGCCGGCCCCGGACGCCGAGTCGCCCGGGGCCGGCGTCGTCATCCGGGCATTTCGGCGCTGGCGCGCCGACGCCGCTCGCCGCCGCCCGATTTCCTCGCTATCGTTCTGTGTCCGCGACACTCCGCCCATGCCGTACCGCAGCCGATGAGCGAGGCCATGATCGAAGAGCTCTACACGCCCCGGCAGATGGAACTCCACGCGCGCGCGAGGCACGTCGCCGAGACCGCGATGCGCCCGGTCGCCGCGAAGTACGACGTCGAGCAGACCTATCCCTGGGAGGTCCAGCACGCGATCCGCGACGCGGGCCTGTCGGGCGTCTGGATCCCGGAGGAGTACGGCGGGATGGGCGCCGGCGTGCTCGACCTCTGCATCGTCGTCGAGGAGTTCTCGCGCGCCTGCGGAGGCATGGGCGTGGGCTACGCCGTGAACGCGCTCGGCTCCTTCCCGATCCTCGTCGCGGGAACCGACGCGCAGAAGCGGCGATGGCTGCCGCCCATCGCGGCCGGCGAGAAGCTGATCGCGTTCGGGCTGTCGGAGAAGGAGGCCGGCTCCGACGCGGGCTCGATGAAGACGCGGGCCGAGAAGGACGGAGACGAGTACATCCTGAACGGCGAGAAGAAGTGGAACACGAACGGATCGGTCGCCTCGTACAACACGGTATTCGCGGTCACGAGCCCGGACCGCGGCGCGCGCGGCATCTCGGCGTTCGTCGTCGAGTCCGGCACGCCCGGCTACCGGGTCGGGAAGCACGAGGACAAGCTGGGGATCCGCTGCACGCCCGTCGTCGAGATCCACCTCGAGAACTGCCGCGTCCCGGCCGGGAACCTGCTCGGCGGAGCGGAGGGGCACGGCTTCAAGCAGGCGATGATCACGCTCGACCGCGCGCGGCCGGGCGTCGCCGCACAGGCGGTCGGACTCGCGCAGGGCGCGCTCGACCTGGCGATCGCCTACACGCACGGACGGCAGCAGTTCGGACAGCCGGTGAGCTCGTTCCAGGGCGTGCAGTGGATGTTCGCGGACATGGCGACGCAGATCGAGGCGGCCCGCCAGCTCGTCCACACGGCGGCCCGCACGATCGACTCGGGTGCGAAGAGCATCACGAAGCTGTCGGCGATGTGCAAGCTGATGGCGACCGACACTGCGATGCGGGTGACGACGGACTGCGTGCAGCTGTTCGGCGGGTACGGTTACTGCAAGGACTACCCGATCGAAAAGTACATGCGGGACGCGAAGATCACGCAGATCTACGAGGGCACGAACCAGATCCAGCGGCTCGTGATCGCCCGCGCCCTGCTGCGGGAGGCTGCGGCCGGCAGCTGAGGCGGCTCGCTCCGCGGGAGCTCGTCCCCGGCTCCGGCCGCGGGTGCGCCCCGGTGCTCAGGCCGGCGCCGTCGAGTCCGGCGTCTCCCGCAGCAGGACTTCCCCGCGACGCGGGTTCGCCACGAAGAAGTCCCACAGGAACAGGACCGCCCCCGTGCTGAACACGAGCGCGGTGGCGATCAGCATCTGGATGTGCACCTGGAGCTTGAGCTGGGTGTCGAGGTAGCCGAAGCCGAGGATCCGCTCCATGTAGACCTGGGCGACGCCGGCGGCCCCGAACGCCATCGTCATCCCGGTGATTCCCCCGACCATCAGCCAGAAGGCCCACAGCGCGAGACCGCCGCCGCGCTGCGCCGCCTCCTCGTTCCCGGTGATGAACGGCAGGCTGTAGCTCACCATCGCGAGCACGATCATGCCGTACGCTCCGAAGAACGCCAGGTGGCCGTGCATCGGCGTGATCAGCGTCCCGTGGGTCCACTGGTTCACCGCCGGCCAGGTGTGCGCCAGCCCGAGCAGGCCGGCGCCGATCGCCGCCACGAGCGCGCTGCCGATCGCCCAGTGGAGCGCGATCCGGTTGGCCGGCGCCGTCGTCATATGCCGCAGCCCCATGTAGGCCATCACCGCCATCCCGATGAAGGGAAGCGGCTCGAGGGCGCTGAAGAAGCCGCCGAGCGGCAGCCAGTACTCGGGCACGCCGATCCAGAAGTAGTGGTGGGCCGTCCCGATCAGGCCGGAGATGAACGTCAGCGCCACCACGACGAACATCCACTTCTCGATCCGCTCGCGGTCGATTCCGGTCAGGCGCATGAGCAGGAACGCGAGCAGCGCGACCTGAACGAGCTCGAACACGCCTTCCACCCAGAGGTGGATCGTCCACCAGCGGTAGAAGGTGGCGATCGTGTAGTTCCTGTACTCGAGCAGCGACGGCAGGTAGAGGAGCGCCGCGCCGAACAGCCCGCCGACGAGCACGGCGGCGGTCGCCGTGATCCGCGTCGCCTTCCGCATCGTCTGCACCATGTTCCAGGCGAACATCAGCATCACCGCCACGAGGGCGATCTTCACCGGCAGCGGCTGTTCGAGCAGCTTGTTGCCGGCAGTCCAGCCGAACAGGTAGCCGACGACCGCGGTCACGCCGGCGGCGACCAGCAATCCCAGCGTGGCGTACGCGAGTCGCGGGCTGTGCAGATCGCCCTCGCACTCCTCCGGTACGACGTAGAACGCCGCGCCGAGGAAGCCGGCGAGAACCCAGACCACGAGCAGGTTCGTGTGAATCGCCTTCGTGACGTCGAAGGAGAGGACCTCTTTCAGCGGATCCGGCCCGAGGTACTTGGCGGCGGACAGGAGGCCGAACGCGAGCTGCAGCCCGAACAGCAGCAGCGCGGCGGCGAAGTACCAGTAGGAGACCGCCTGCGAGCGGTATCGCATGGGGAATCCTCCTTCAGCGCAGCGTCATGAGATAGGCGACGAGCGCGTCGACCCCGCTCGCGTCGAGGCTCTCGGCGTAGGCCCCCGGCATGATCGAAGACCCGGCGGCGGAGAACGTCTCGCCGGGCACCACGTACGCGTCCGGCGCCAGGATCGACTCGCGAACGTACGAGGCGGCGTCGGTGGCGTCCCCTCCGTACGCGGGATCCTCGACGCGACGCGCGGCCGTGCCGGCCATGCCGGCGAGGGAGGGCCCAGCCAGCACCACGTCGAGGGCGAGCGAGTGGCAGGTGTAGCACGCCGGCGGCGTGGCGTGGAACAAGGCCTCCCCGATCTCGACGGGGTCCTCGGACGCGGCCGAAGGCGGCCGGACGCCGCGATCGTAGGCGCCGGGCAACGCGCTGCCGGAGACGAGGATCGGCCGGGGGGGCCAGCCCTGGTTGCTGATCTGCGCGATCCAGTCGAGGAAGGCGATCAGCTCGTCGATCTCCCCGTCCGAGATGCGCGGGCTCGGCATCAGGCGGCCCACCTCCTCCTCCGAGTAGAACCGCGAGGGCTCGCGGAGAAAGGCCGTGAGATAGGCCGGGCCGCGCTGCTGCGAGATCTTGGTGAGGTCGGGGGCGTAGTACGCACCCTCCCCGAGCAGCGTGTGGCAGTTCACGCAGTTCTTCTCGTGCCACACGTCCTTCCCCGCGAGAACGCGGGCGTCGATCCGGTCTTCCCCCGTCAGGGCGGGAAACCGACCGTGGCTGTCGATCGTGAGGCCCACGAACAGGGCCGTGAACACCGCTGTGGCACCGACGAAGAAGACGCCGGCCTGGCGTCGCGTCATGACCTCTCCTCCGGGTAGTCAGTCGTGTCAGGCGGAGGTGGCGGCACGGGGGGCCCGGCCGCGCGGGTCAGACCCCGACCCGGTCCCAGTAGCGGACGACGATCCATCCGGAGTAGACGACAGCCGCGAGAAGGATCGCCACGACTACGAAGAACGCGGCTTTGAACAGCCGCGGGGCCGCGGGGGCGGACTCGGCAGGCACGGGTTGCTCCTTTCGGGTGCGGCGCACACGACGACCCGGGAGCGGAGCGCAGCCGGCGGGGAGGGGGGAGACCGCGAACAGTGGCTCCGCGACCGCTGTCGGGATACTAGCTTCCGGCGGAGGGACCCGCCACGCGCAGGACGTCGTCCGGGCCCGCCCGGCGCGCGCGCTCCTCCCCCGCGAGCTGGAACAGGCGCGTCGGCCCGACACCCCGGATCTCGACCACGCCCCGCTCGTCGAAGCGGAAGTCGCGCTCGACCAGGGTCCGCATCTCCTCGGAGAGCAGGATCTCCATCGGCTCCGCCAGGCCTTCGAGCCGGGACGCCACGTTCACGGCGGGCCCGAAGATGTCGTAGACGTACTTCTGGATCCCGACGATCGAGCCGACCACGGGACCGGTGTGGATCCCGATCCGGCAGAGCCACTTGTCCTCGCGCGAGGCGTTTCGCTTCTCGATGTAGCGCCGGAACAGGAGGGCCGTCTTCGCGATGTTGTGCGCGTGGTCGGGCGTCGGCTCGGGCACGCCCGAGACGGCCATGTAGGCGTCGCCCATCGTCTTCACCCGCTCGCACCCGAACTGCTCGACGATCCGGTCGAAGGCGGAGAAGATGTCGTTGAGCTCCGCGACGAGCCACGCGGGATCCCGGGAGCCGCTCTGCTCGGTGAACCCGACGAAGTCGAGCATCAGGATCGAGGCGTTCTCGAAGCGCTGGGGCGCGGTGACGCCGAACGCCTGGATCTCCTCGTACACCTTCCGGGGCATGATGTTGAGGAGGAGCTTCTCCGCGCGCTCCTTCTCGCGCAGCAGGATCCGGTTCTGCTTCTCGACCATCGCCGAGTAGGACTCGATCGCGTACTCGAGCTCCTTGATCTTGGACACGTTCTGGAACTCGGCGATCAGGAGTCCTCCGTCCTCCCGGTCGTACGGCGTCACCTGGAGGGCGACGGCGATCTCGCGCCTGCCCGCGCGCGCCGTCGCCTCGCCGGTGAACGGACGCCCGCGGCCGATCCGGTCCCGGAGTCGATCCGCGTCGAGCCCGGGCACGAGGTCGGGCAGCGCCCTGCCGCGCGCGTCCTCGAGCCCGAACCACTCGGCGAGGCGCGGGTTGTGGAACAGGATCTCGAGGCCGGCCGGGTCGAGGATCGCGAGGCCGACGCCGACGGACTCCAGCAGGAGCTCCTGGAAGCGCCCGACGGTCACGGACGCTCCTTCAGCGCGGCGGCGGGGCCGCCGGTGGCGGGCGGGTCGGCGGCAGCGGGTGGGGATCCGGCGGCGGAGACGATGCAGCTCCGCCTGCGGCCCATCTCGCCGAGCAGAATCTCCACGTCCTGGGGCGCGAACTCGAAGTCCTCGAGCGTCTCGCGGAGCAGCTCCATCGACTCGTCGAACGCCGCGGGCCGGATCCGGAGGTGCGCGTGGTACTTCTCCAGCTGCGAGTCCGTGAAGACGGCCGGCCCTCCCATCACCTGGGACAGGAACTGGGTCTGGTGGTCGATGAGACGCCGCATGTCGACGCCCTCGAAGTACGGGCCCGTCACGTCGGACTCGATCATCCGCTCGTAGAACGCGAGCACGACCTTGCTCAGCTTCGCGAACCCGCCGTAGCGCTCGAACATCGTCCGGCCCATGTCACACCTTCTCCGTCCGTCGTGGCTCGTCCCGCCGCGCGGGGACCTCGGTCCGAGGGCCCAGCGGGTCGACGAGGTCGGCCCGGGAGAGCAGCTCCCGGAACCGGGGATCCGAGGCGAGCGGAGCGAAGATCGGCTCGGCGCGCAGGTAGACCACCTGGGGCACCCTCGCCGTCACGGCCCGCTCCAGCGCGGAAAGCGCCCCTTCCCGGTCGCCCGCTCCGAGCAGGGCGACGGCCATGCAGTACGGTGACACGTACCGGCTCGCGGAGCCTTCGCGCAGGCGCTCGATCTCCGTCGCCGCAGCAGCGCGCTCGCCCTGTCGGCCGAGCGCGTGGACGAGCAGAGCCCGGATGCCTCCCACGTCGCCCGCCTGGCGCAGCGTCGCGCGCAGCTCGTCGACCGCCGCGTCGACCCTCCCCGCCGCGATCTGCGCCAGCGAGAGCACGACACGCGCGGTCGTGAGCCCGGGGCTCGCGGCGAGCGCGTCGCGCGCGATGAGCACCGCCTCGTCGTACGAGCCGGCGTAGTACTCGATCCACGCCACGGTAGCCGTGACGAGGGGGGAGAAGGGGTCCAGCTCCCTGGCGAGGTCGATCTGCCGCCGCGCCTCGCGGGTCCGTCCGAGCCACGCGAGCAGCAGGGCGTATCGGTGCCTTGCGACCTCGTAGCCCGGATTCAGCTCGAGTGCCCGCAGGAACTCGGCACGCGCCAGGCGCCACGAGCCCTCCATCTGCCGGACGAGAGCCGCCGCCGTGTGGACCTCGGCGAGGTCCTTCCCGAGGCGCAGCCCCTCCATCGCCGAGCGCCTCGCGAGGGGGAGCCCCTCCTCCGGCGCCACCAGCCCGTAGTCCAGCCGAACCGAGTGGACGTCCGCGAGTCCGGCGTGTGCGTGCGCGAACTCGGGGTCGCGGGAGATCGCCTCCTCGAACAGGCGCTGGGCCTCATCGAGAGCCGCGGGAGACCGCTGCTTCCACAGCGCCCGGCCGCGGAGGTACAGCGTGTAGGCGCGCAGGTCGTGCGTGGAGCTCCGCACGATCGGCCCGGACGGCGTCCCGGTCCCGACGGTTGCGGCGGACGTCCCGTCGCCGCCTTCGATCAGTCGCCGCCGCAGGGTGCGGACGATCGCCGTCGCCACCTCGTCCTGGACCGCGAACAGGTCGTCCAGGTCTCGGTCGAAGACCTCCGCCCAGCCGGCGACTCCGCTCGCCGCGTCGACGAGCCGGACGTTCAGTCGCATCCGGTCGCCGATCACGCGGAGGCCTCCCTCGACGACCGTCACCGCGCCGAGCCGGGCGCCGGCTTCGCGCGCGTCGAGCCCCGAGCGCGCGAGGGCGAAGGCCGTGGTCTGCGCGACGACGCGCAGCCCCGGCACCCGCGCGAGCCCGTTGATCAGGTCCTCGGTGATCCCGTCGGCGAGGAGCTGGTGGTCTCCCCCGGGGCTCCGGTCCACGAAGGGCAGGGCGAGCACCATCGGGAGCGGGCCGGGCGCATCGACCCGGGACGAGGCCCGGGGGACCTCCACCTCGGCGCGCCTTCCGTCAGCGTCCGCCGCGCGCCCGTTCCCGGCCGCGTCCCGGCCGGCACCCTCGAGCGTGTGGAGCGCCGGCGTGCGCCGGATCCCGTCGGTCGTGATGTCGAAGATCCATGCGAGCGCGACCACGGCCGGGAAGGAGGCCACGACGAGGATCGTGAAGGCGCGGACCGCGGCGTCGGGCCCGCCGAGGATCGGCAGCACGGTGGACACGATCTCGATCATGATCCAGGCGGCGGCCCCGTACCCGAGCGCCACCCGGAGCACGTGCCGGCGCCGGAGCTCCGAGAACAGCCTGCCGATCTCCTCCGCCCTCGCGACCATCCACGTCCTTTCGCCGACCCGTTGCTTCGTCACGTCCGCCTGTGGGTTGAGATGCGCGATCGGGAGGCACGAAGGGACACGGTGGCTTGGCCGTCGCCGCGTGGGGGGAGGCGCGAGCGGGTTCGGCGGGCGCGCCTCGCCCCCCGCCCCTGCTCAGGCCACGGCGACCTTCACGCAGTGGATGGGCGGCAGCGAGGGGAACAGGCAGCTCCACTCTTCGCCGCCCTCGCGTCCGATCCACAGCTGGCCCGTCGTGGTCCCCATGTAGAGCGCCGGCGACCCGAGGTCGTCCACGTCGAGCGCGTCGCGGAGCACCGTGAAGAAGCTCTCGCGGGCCGGAAACCCCCGGTCGAGGCGGCTCCACGAGCCTCCGCCGTCCGCGCTGCGCCACACGGCGGGCGCGCCGCCGGGGCAGGTCCGGGTCATCGGCTCGAGCGGCACGACGTAGACGACGTCCGGGTCGTGCGGGTGGACGACGATCGGGAAGCCGAAGTCGGACGGCAGCCCGTCGGCGATCGAGCGCCAGGTGTGGCCGTGGTCGTCGCTCCGGAGCACGCCGATGCCCGGACGGTCGTCCCAGCCCCCGTGGTTCTGCATGTAGAGCCGGCCCGGTCCGTCGGGGTGGCCGGCGATCTTGTGCACGCACTGGCCGAACTCGGGATACGGGTCCGGCACGAAGCCCGCGCCGACGCCCCGGTTCGCCGCCGCGAACGTCTCGCCGCCGTCCTCGCTGAGGTAGTGTCCGCCGGTCGAGATCCCCAGGTGCACCCGGTCCCCGTCGCGCAGGACCGTGTGCAGGCAGAGCCCGCCGTTCCCGGGCTGCCACAGGCGGGCATGCTCGTGGTCGCCGATTCCCCGCACCAGCTCCCAGGAGTCGCCGCCGTCGCCGCTGCGGAACAGGGACGCCGGCTCCACACCGGCCCACAGGTCCTCAGTGTCGTCGCCCGGCTCCAGCGCCCAGATGTTCGCGAGCGCCCGACCGTCGTCCTTCGGGAACGCCGGGGCTGACCGGGTCTCCCCGAAGTTCCGGCCGAGGTCGTCCGAGCGGAGCACCTTCATCCCGAAGAACGCGTTGCAGCTGGAGGCGTAGATGCGCGGGGATCCGCGGACGTCGATCAGCGTCGCGTGAACTTCCACCCCGGGCCCGAACGGGCCCCGCAGCTCGAATCGGCGCCGGTCCGCCGACGACTCCGCGACGAAGAGGCCCTTCTTCGTCCCGATCCCCAGAATCACCCGCTCCCCCATGCTCGCCCTCCCGCGACCGCCCGCGCGGTCGACATCCCTTCAAGTGGCCGCGTCCTCAGCCCCCCGACACCGCCGGCATGATCGTGACTACGTCGCCCGCCGTCAGCCCGGTGTCGAGCCCGTCCAGCTCGCGCACGTGCGAGGCGTTCACGAACAGGTTCACGTGGCGCCGAACCGCGCCCGTCTCGTCGCAGACCCGGACGTAGAGCAGCGGGTGGCTCCGCTCGAGCTCCTCCAGCGCTGCGCGGACGCTCGGGGCGGCCAGCCGGAGCTCCGGCCGGCCCTCGGAGCAGTCGCGCAGCACGGTCGGAACGCGGATCGTGATCGTCATCGTCCGGGCAGCGGCTCTCGGGTCGAGGGTCGAGGGACATTCCGTCCCAGCATATACGAAGCGGCGCGGCGGCGGCAGGGCGGGGCCCGGGGAGCCGTGCCCGGCATCTCCGGCCGGCCTATCTTTCCGGGAGGAACCTCGCTCGCCGTCCGACTCCATCCGGGAGGGCCCGCATGCGCCACGGCCTGGTCCTGGCGGCGCTCGCCGCGACGCTCGGGACGGCCCGGTCGCCGCAGGAGGCGCCCGACTTCCGGGCCGAGCGCCGGGAGATGGTCCGCGACCAGATCGCGTCGCGGCTCGGGGGACGCACCCCGGTCACGGACACGGCCGTGCTGCGGACGATGGAGACCGTCCCGCGCCACCGTTTCGTCCGCCCGGGCGACGTGCGCGACGCCTACTCCGACCGACCCCTCCCGATCGGCCACGGGCAGACGATCTCGCAGCCCTACATCGTGGCCGTGATGACGCAGCTGCTGGAGCTGGGGCCCGACGACGTGGTACTCGAAGTCGGGACGGGCTCCGGGTACCAGGCGGCGGTGCTCGCCGAGCTCGCCGACAGCGTGTACACGGTCGAGATCGTCGAGCCGCTGGCCGTCGCCGCGCGGCGCCGGCTCGAGGCGCTGGGCTACGACCGGGTGACGGTCCGGACCGGGGACGGCTACTTCGGCTGGCCGGACCACCCGCCGTTCGACGGGATCGTCGTCACGGCGGCGGCGAGCCACATTCCGCCGCCGCTGGTCGAGCAGCTGAAGCCGGGCGGGCGCATGGTGATCCCCGTGGGGGCGCCGTTCCAGGTCCAGTCGCTGCTGCTGGTCGAAAAGCGGGCCGACGGAAGCGTCGTCCAGCGGAACGTGGGAGCCGTCCGCTTCGTGCCGCTCACCCGCGGGGATTGAGTGGAGATCGATCCCGGCCGCCCGGAGACGCGAGCCTCTCCCGGCCGCGGGCCCGGGGCCGGCATCGGCCGCCGGCTCGAGCCGGCCATCTTCCTCATCGGGGCGACGGGGATCGCCTTCGAGGTCGCGCTCGTGCGCGTCTTCTCCATCGCCCAGTGGCACCACTTCGCCTACATGATCATCAGCGTGGCCCTGCTCGGCTTCGCCGTGAGCGGAACGGCGCTGGGCCTCGCGGCGGCGCGGCTTCGCGGGCGCGAGGCCGGGGCGCTCCGGGCCGGGGCCTTCCTCCTCCCGGCCTCGCTCGTCTTCTGCTACGAGGCGAGTCAGGCGATCCCGTTCGAGACCCTGCAGCTGGCGACCCGCGCCGGACAGTGGGGGTGGCTGGCCCTCCTCTACCTCGTCCTCTCGGTCCCCTTCTTCCTGGTCTCGTGGTGCGTGGCGACCGCGCTGCTGCTGCGGCCGGAGCGGGTGGGGAGGGTGTATTTCGCGAACATGCTCGGCTCCGGCATCGGGGCCGCGGCCGTGGTCGGCGCCCTGTTCCGCCTGCCGGCCGAGGCGGTCCCCTACGCCCTCGCGCTCGCGGCGCTCGGCGCCTTCCTGCTGCTCGCGGGCAGCGACCGCCGCTGGATCGGGGCGGCCGTCGCGCTCGCGGTCGGGCTCGCCCTTCCGCTGGCCGTCCGGGGTCCGGCGCCGATCCGTCTCTCCGAGTACAAGGGGCTCTCGTACGCCCTCCAGCTGCCCGACGCCCGCGTCGTGGCCGGGGCGGAGTCGCCGCTCTCCCGCCTGACGGCGGTGCGCTCGTCGATGATCCGCGAGACGCCCGGCCAGGTCTCCGGGTACGCGATGGGGGAGCTGGGCGCCTTCCCCGAGCAGGTCGGCCTGTACTTCGACGGCGGCGGCGTGTCGCCCGTCCACCGGTTCGACGGCCGGCTCGAGCGCTTCGCGTTCCTCGACCACGTCACCTCGGCGCTCCCCTTCCAGCTGGTGGAGCGGCCGCGCGTGCTGGTGGTCGGCGCCGGGGGCGGGACGGAGGTGCTGAGCGCCCTGCATCACGGCGCGTCCCGCGTGACGGCGGTCGAGATCGACCCCGGCGTCCGCCGGCTCATGGCCGACCCGCTCGCCGGCTTCTCGGGAGGCCTGTACGCGCGGCCCGACGTGGAGCTCGTGATCGCCGAGGGGCGCGGCTTCGCGGCGGCGAACCCGGAGCGACGGTTCGACGTCATCCAGATCGCGCTGCTCGACGCGTTCGCCGCCTCCGCCGGGGGCGTTCACGCCCTCAGCGAGAGCTACCTG
>JAWOIN010000174.1:0-12900 GCA_046484665.1 Gemmatimonadota bacterium | reverse complement strand
GGACGTGGCCGAAGCCCTTGCGGATGAGGTTCTCGAGCGACCAGCCCGCGCAGTAGCCGACGATCGGGTAGCTCAGGTCGTGGATGTGGAATTCGCCTTCCTCGTGAGCCTTCTTGGCCCGGTCCGTGTAGATCTGGTTGAGGGCGAAGTTCGACAGGACCTCGCCCGAGACGCGGGCGTTCAGGCCGGCGAAGCTCATGACGCCCTCGTTCGAATTTTCGCGGATCTTCCAGTCGGCGTTGCTGAGATAGTCCTTGACCAGGCGCTCGAGGTTGAGCCCGATGCGCTTGGCCTCGCGGATGCCCTTGTGCTTCTCGCGGTAGAGGATGTAGGACTTGGCGACCTCGTGGTAGCCCTGCTTCATGAGGACCATTTCCACGATGTCCTGGATCTGCTCGACGGACGGGACGGCGCAGGCCCGGGTGAACAGCTCCTCGATCGCCGCGACGCGTTCGATGTCGGTCCCCATCCCGAAGGAGTTGTTCTCCACGATGTAGACCACCGGGAGCTCCCACTTCGCGGTCATGTTGAAGGCCTCGTGGAACGGCCCCCCGTTCACGACCGAGTCGCCGAAGAAGCAGAGACAGACCTGGTCGGTCTCCCTGTACCGGATCGCGTAGCCGACGCCCGTCGCGATCGGCAGGTGGGTGCCCACGATGCCGTGGCCGCCGAGGAAGTTGACGCTGCGGTCGAACATGTGCATCGAGCCCCCGGCCCCGCGCGAGGAGCCGTCGATCCGGCCGTACAGCTCGGCCATCACGGCCCGCGCCGGGATGCCGCGGACCAGCGCCTGCGCGTGGTCCCGGTACGCCGTGATCACGTAGTCGTCGTCCCGCAGCGCGCTGATCGCCCCGGCGGCGACGGCCTCCTGCCCGATGTAGAGGTGGCAGAACCCCCCGATCCTCCCCATCTGGTAGGCCTCGGCCGTCTTCTCCTCGAACCGCCGCGACAGCAGCATCAGCCGCAGGAGGGCGTGCAGCTCCTCGCGGGAGAGGCCGACGAACCGGCCCTCGAGGACCGCTTCTTCCGTCTTGCTCAAGGCGACGCCCTCCTCAGGCGATCCCGGCCCGGGCCCGCAGCTCCTCGACCTGTTCCCTGGCGTGGTAGCTGCTGCGGACCAGCGGGCCGCTCTCGACGTGCAGGAATCCGAGCTCCTCCCCGACGCGCTTCCACCCGGCGAACTCCTCGGGGCTCACGTACCGGTCGACGGGCATGTGTCGCTCCGTGGGACGCAGGTACTGCCCGAGCGTGAGGATCTGCACTCCCGCCGCGAGCGCGTCATCCATGAACTCCCGGACGTCGTCCACGGTCTCGCCGAGCCCGAGCATGATCCCCGTCTTGATGAGAACGCCGGGGTCGAGCTCGCGCCCGCGCGCCAGCACGTCGAGCGAGCGGCGGTAGCGGCCTCCCGGCCGCGCCGTCCGGTGCAGGCGGCGGACCGTCTCCATGTTGTGGTTGAAGATCTCCGGCCGCGCCGCGATCACGGTCGCGATCGCATCGGGGTCGCCGCGGAAGTCGGGCGTCAGCACCTCGATCGAGCAGCCCGGGAGGCGGTCCCGGATCTCCTCGATCGTCCAGGCGAAGATCCTCGCGCCGCCGTCCGGCAGGTCGTCCCTGTCCACCGAGGTGATCACGACGTGCCGGAGCCGGAGCTGCTCGATCATCTCGGCCACCCGCCGCGGCTCGTCCTCGTCGAGCTCCTCCGGGCGGCCGTGCGCGATCGCGCAGTACGGACAGTTCCGGGTGCACTTGTCTCCCATGATCAGGAACGTCGCCGTCCCCGAGTCCCAGCACTCGCCGATGTTGGGGCAACGGGCCTCCTCGCACACCGAGTTGAGCCCGAGGCTCCGCATCATCTGCTTGAGGGCCCGATAGCTCTCCCCGCCGGGGGCGCGGACCTTGAGCCAGCGGGGCTTCCGCTCCGGCCATGCGGGGTCTCCGGAGCCGCAGCCGCCGGCGACAAGCGTCGCGCCGCCGCTCGAGGCCGGGTCGCCGCCCGGGGTCGCGCCGCCGTTCGTCGCGGCGGGCGGCAGGACTGTCAGTCGTCGCATCGGATCCGGGGGGTTCGAGTCGCCGTCCCTCGATCGGGACGGAACGGAAAAACTTACCCGCTGTCCGCGGCCAAGTCCACCGGGAGACGGTCGCTCCCGGTGCCCGGGCGGGTGCCGGTCACACCTCCCCCATCAAGTTGCCGGGCGCCGGGCGGCCGGGTATTCTTCGCTCCGCGCGCACCGGTCGGCCGGACGTCCCGGCCGCCGGGTCGTGGCGGCGAGGCGATCGCAGGGCGGAGGAACATGACCTACATCATCACGCAGCCGTGCATCGGCACCAAGGACGCGTCGTGCGTCGACGTGTGTCCGGTGGACTGCATCTACGAGGGCGAGGACCAGTACTACATCCACCCCGAGGAGTGCATCGACTGCGGCGCCTGCGTGCCGGAGTGCCCGGTCGAGGCGATCTTCCCGGATGACGAGGTCCCCGCGCTGTGGTCCGAGTTCATCGCGAAGAACTACCTGCACTTCGACGTCCCGGCCCCTTCCGCGTGAGGCGACGGGGGCGCCCCGGGAGCGGGGCGTCCGCCGGACGCGTCACCGCCAACGCTCGACGCCGAGCAGGAGTCCCGATGTTCTCTGAGAGAACCGCGGTCGCGGCGCGCCGGATGACGGCGGCGCTGGCGATCCTGGCCGCCTTCGCGAGCTCTCCCGCGCAGGCCCAGATGACTCCAGGGGAGGCCCCCGCGGAGCCACCCGCGCTGCCGGTCGGCCGCAGCGACCTGGTCCGCGTCGTGAACGACCCCGACGCGCGGCGAGTGGACTTCCTGATCGGCCCGCTCGCGCTGCCGAGCGGGATGCCGCACCTCCGCACCCCGATCCAGGTGGCGGAGATGCCCGTGGACGGCTGGATCCACGGCTTCACGGTCGCGATGGAGGACTCCGCGGGCGGCGCGATCCCGATGGAGACGCTCCATCACGTGAACTTCATCGACCCGGACGACCGGGACCTGTTCTCGCCGATCGCCCGCCGGGTGATGGCCGCGGGGCGCGAGACCTCGGAGCACCAGCTCCCGAGCCTGATCGGCTATCCGGTGCAGCCGGGAGACCGGATGCTGATCTCGGCGATGTTCGCGAACCGGACCGGGACGGACTTCCCGGAAGCCTGGCTGCGCGTCCGCTTCCATTACAGCCTCGAGGGCGACGGCGTGATCGAGCCCCGGAACGTCTACCCCTTCTACCTGGACGTGATGGGACCGGTCGGCCGGAAGGACTTCGCCGTGCCGCCGGGACGCAGCACGCGCGCCTGGCAGGGAAGCCCCGCCGTGCAAGGCCGGATCCTGGGGATCGGCGGTCACCTGCACGACTTCGCCTCCGTGCTCCGACTCGTGGACGTGACCACCGGGACGGTCCTCTGGGAGGCGGCGCCGATCCGGACCGACGATGGACGCGTGAGGGGCGTTCCGAGCGCCGAGTTCCTGTGGCAGCTCGGCAAGGAGGTCCGCCCCGACCACGTCTACCGGATCGAGGTCGTCTACGACAACCCGCTAGAAGTTCCCGCTCCCGACGGGGGCATGGGCGAGATCGGCGGCGTCATCCTGGTCGGCAAGAACGTGGCCTGGCCCGAGTTCGACCGGACGGACCCGCTCTACGTGGCGGACCTCTCGAACACGCTCGCCGCGCCCGAACGGACGGACCACGGGCACGGGGCGATGGAGGGCATGAACCGCGGGTACGGGGGAGCGGAGGGCGCGGACCACGTGCACGGGGCCATCGAGGTCATGGACCGCGGCGCGGTGCCGGCCGCCGACGCCGGCTCGCCGGTGGTGGCCGGCCACGACGCGGGCGAGCACCACGACCACGGCTCCCACGGCGGGGAGTGATCAAGTTCCACTTCCACGCCGCCCCGCGGGACGTCCCGCCGCTCGGGACGCGCAAGGGCGACCGGCTGTGTCACGTGTACAGCGACGGCTCGCTCGAGGAGCTCGTCGCGTGGGGACGGGAGCACGGCCTGAAGCGCCACTGGATCGACCGCCGTCACATCCTCCCGCACTACGACGTGAGCGCGGCCCTCGTGTCGGCGCACGAGCCCGGCGTCGGGCGCGCCGAGCTCGTGGCGGACATCCGGGCGTGGCGGGCCCGGATCCGGAACGAGGAGTGACGCCGCGGGGCCCGGGCCGTCAGCTCTTCCCGGACATCGACGGATACGAGAACTCAGGCCGCACCCAGCCAGCCATCTCCCGGACGGACTTGAGCGTGGGGACCGTCCGCGCGTAGAGCGCCTCCCTGTCGGCGCCGAGCTTCGCCCGGATCTCCGCCTCGGCCGCGTGGAACTCCGCCTCGTCCTTCGCGTGCTCGACGATCAGGTATTTCGGCAGGTCCGCGCCGGTCATGTACTGGTAGACCCGGAAGCCACGCTCGATCCCGTGCTTCGCGTACGCCTCGGCCCACGCAGTCGCCGACGCCTCGAACGCCTGTGCCTTCGCCGGGTGCACCTGCAGCTGGACGTAATGCCGGTACGGGAAGTCGGGGCTCATCCCAACGGTCTCGGGATTGTGGGAGAGATCCGGCCGGAGCAGCAGGAAGAACATCTCCCGCGACTCGACGAGCGCGTCGCTCTCGGCCATGAGCCGGCTGCCGGCCTCGCCGATCGCCTGCATCGCCGCGCCCCAGCTCTCGTTCATCTCGTCCATGTCGCCGGGGCCCTTGCCGGGAATGGAGTACGCGAACCCGAGGTCGGGACCGGTGATCGTCACCCAGGACACGCCTTCCACACCGGCGTCCTCGAACAACCGGACGAACGCGCGCGTCTTCTCCTCGAACGCCGGCTGGTTCGAGATGTCGACGTGGTCGGCGAACACGGTGAACCAGACCGGCTCCGCGTCCTGGGCGGCCGCCGGCGAGGCCGGCACGACGAGCCCGAGAAGCAGCGGAACGAGGAATCGTCTCACGAGAACCTCCTGGCGGATGGGAATGGACCGGGACGAGCAAGCATCGCCCGCCGCCCGCTCGGAGGTCAAGGTGCCCCGGCGGGGCGGCAGCGTTCAGTACGCCCTGAGCTCCTCCAGCGCCGCCGCGATGTCGTGCACCTGCGGCAGGATCGCCTCCTCGAGCCGCGGCGCGTAGCCGACGAAGGTGTCGGTGGAGGCGAGCCGGCGGACGGGCGCGTCCAGCCACTCGAACAGCTCGTCCGCGATCCGGGCGGAGATCTCGGCGCCCCAGCCCCACGACTTCGCGTCCTCGTAGGCGACGAGGACGCGGTTCGTCTTCTTCACGGAGCGCGCGATCGCCTCCATGTCGAGCGGGCTCAGGGAGCGCAGGTCGAGGACGTCGGCCGAGACCGGCCGGCCGTCCCGCTCGAGCTGGCGCAGCGCCTTGCGCGTCCGCTCGACGAGGGCGCCGTAGGTGACGACCGTCAGTTCCGTCCCCTCCTCGACGCGCGCCGCCCGGCCGAACGGGACCATGTAGTCGGGCCCCGGATAGCGGCCCTTGTTGTAGGTCTGCCGGTAGAGGTGCTTGTGCTCGAGGAAGAGCACGGGGTCGTCGCAGCGGATCGCCGTCCGCAGCAGGCCGTTCGCATCGGGCGCGTTCGACGGGCAGATCACGTGCATCCCGGGCGTGTGGGTGAACAGCGACGCGCCGGTCTGCGAGTGGTAGATCGAACCGCCCGCCAGGTAGCCCCCGTACGTCACGCGCACCACCACCGGGCACGAGAACGCCCCGTTCGAGCGCCACCGCATGGTGGTCATCTCGTTCCGGAGCTGGTGGAACGCAGGCCAGATGTAGTCGAAGAACTGGATCTCGACCACGGGCTTGAGGCCGCGCAGCGCCATCCCGATCGCACGGCCGACGATGTTCGCCTCGGCGAGCGGCGAGTTGAACACGCGCTCCGAGCCGAACTCGCGCTGGAGGCCGGCCGTGACCTTGAACACGCCGCCCTTCCCCTTCACCTCGTCGAGGTACGCCTCGCGCGAGACGTCGGCGACGTCCTCGCCGAACAGGACGATCCGCGGGTCCCGCCGCATCTCGTCCCGCATGCAGGCGTTCAGCAGGTCCACGACCGTCGTCTCCTCGCCCTCGGGCGCGGGCTCGGTCGCGAACGCGTCGGAGGTCGGGTCCACGTCGGGCGAGGTCACGTGCAGGTACACGGTGTCCGCTTCCGGCTGCGGCATCGCCGCCGCCCGCTCGGATGCCTCCACCACCTCGGCGTCGACCTCGGCGCGCAGCGCCTCGAGCTCGTCCTCCGTCGCGATCCCCTCGCGCGCCAGGAAGGCCGCGAACCGCGGGATCGGGTCGCGCTCCGCCTCGGCGTCCCGCTCCCGCTCCGGCTTGTACATCCGCTCGTCGTCCGACATCGAGTGGCTGTAGGGACGGATCACGCGCGCGTGGACGAGCGCCGGCCCCCGGCGCTGCCGGCAGTGGGACGCGACCTCGAGGAAGACGCCGTAGGAGGCGACCGGGTCGGTCCCGTCCACCTCCCGGATCATGAGGTCCGGGAATCCGGAGGCGAGCCGCGAGATGCTGCCGCCGGCCGTGTTCACCTCGATCGGGACCGAGATCGCGTACCCGTTGTCCTCGACCAGGTAGATGACGGGGAGCCTGAGGTTGCTGGCGGTGTTCAGCGACTCCCAGAACTCGCCCTCGGACGTGGTGCCGTCCCCCGTGGTCACGAGGACGACCTCGTCGTCCTCGAACCGGACGCCGGCCTCCGCCAGCCCGAGCTTCGCCGCCCGGACGCCCGCCTCGGCGCAGCCGACGGCCTGCAGGAACTGCGTGCCCGTGGGGCTGGAGGAGGAGACGAGGTTCCAGTCGGCGTGGCCCCAGTGGGAGGGCATCTGCCGGCCGCCGCTCGCCGGGTCCTCCGCGGCGCCCACGCCCTGCAGGAACATCTCGTACGGCGTGACGCCGAGCTGCAGGCAGAGGGCCCGGTCGCGGTAGTAGGTGAAGAACCAGTCGTGGGCGGGACGCAGGGCCTTCCCGGCCGCGACGAGCACGGCCTCGTGGCCCGCGCCGCTGATCTGGAAGAAGATCTTCTGCTGGCGCTTCAGCAGCAGCTCGCGGTCGTCGATCCGCCGCGAGGCATACATGGTCCGGTAGATCGCCAGCAGGTCGGCCGGCTCGAGGCCGAACCGGTCCCCCGCGCCCCGGTCCATCATGCCTTCTTCGGTGGTCGCCATCCCCGTTCCTCGGTCTCCGTCCGTCCGGCCGGTGCCTCGGCTCCGCGCGCCCCCGGCTCCGGGCGCAGCGCCACAGGATAACCCATGGGACAGGGGCCGACCACCGCCGGGCCGTTGCGCGGGGCGGGCCGCGCGGCCATCGTGGGGGCGGTTTTAGTCTCGACTAAATCCGGAGACCCATGCGCCGACCCACACTTCTCCGCAGCGCGTGCCTCGTCCTCGCCGCCGGCCTGCCCGGCGCCGCGTCGGGCCAGGAGCCGGCTCGGGACGAGACGCCGCCCATGGTCACGGACCGCCCGGACTTCACCGAGAGCGCCGTGGCGGTGCCGCCGGGGCGCGTCCAGGTGGAGTCCGGCTACACGTGGGCGCGGTCGGGCGACGAGACGACCCACGAGGTCGGTGAACTGCTCGTCCGCCTCGGGGCGCTCCGCGGCGTGGAGGCCCGGCTCGGGCTGAGCTCGCTCGTCGTGGTGGACGGCCCGGGCCCCGACCGGTCCGGACTCGCCGACGTCTCGCTCGGGCTCAAGCTGGACGCGGCGGAGATCCTGGCGCTCGCGGGAGAGCTCGAGATCGCGCTGATCGCCGGCGCCACGCTGCCCACCGGCTCGGCCGCCACGGGGGGCGAAGCCGCCGTGCCGGGCGCCGTGCTCGCCCTCGGCCATCCCCTCGGCGGGCGCGTCTCGGCCGGCCTGAACGCCGGGTGGTCGCGCGAGGCGGAGGACGGGAGCCGCTTCCACCAGGGCATCCTCAGCGCGGCCGTCGGCATCGAGCTCGGATCCCGCTGGGGCGCCTTCCTCGAGGCGTTCGCGCTGTTCCCCGAGGGCTCGCGGCAGGACCGCGTCTTCCTCGACGGGGGCGCGACGTTCCTCCTCCGCGAGACGCTCCAGCTCGATGTCCGCGCGGGCACGGCCCTCGACCCCGACGACCCTCCCGAGCTGTTCGCCGGGCTCGGAGTCTCCTTCCGCTTCCGCATCTGAGCGGCGCGAGCGGCGGCGGCGGGCCTCCCGGCTCGGCTCCCCGGGGAACTCTCCGTCAGCGCTCGACCGTGATCGTCGTCCCGTCGCGGGCGAACAGGCCCTCCACTGGCTCGCCAACCGGGTCGAGCAGCTCGAGGGCGATCGCGTGCTCGCCCGTTGGCAGCCCCACCAGGTAGTACGGCACCCAGGCGGTGAGCCGGGCCGACACCGCGCCGTCCACGGTGAGGCGCACCGTGTGACCGTCGGGCGCCAGCACCACGTTCGCGAGGTAGAAGTCCACCATGACGCTGTCCGCGTCCGCGCCGGCGTAGGCGCCCTTCGGGCGGCTGTACACGAGGATGGGGCCCTCGAGCGCCGGCCCCGCGACGGCTCCGGGAGCGGCGGCCGCCCCCTCGCCGGGCTCCCCGACGCGGAAAGGCACGACGGCGAGGGCACCCTCCTCCTTCACGCTCTCGTGCCAGGCGCGCGACGGGAAGGCGAACAGGACGTGAGGCCCGGGCGGGACGTCCTCGAGCCGCACCGGCCCGGAGACGTCGTAGACCGCGTGGTACGCCCCGTCGTCGAGGATGAGGTGCACGTGCTGCCCATCGGGCGACACGGCGATCCCCCGCTCCTCCGCGCCGGGCGTCATGGCGCCGGGCTCGAACGCCGCCACCCCGAGCCGGACCTCGACCTCCGGGCCCTCGACGGCCGCGTCGGGTGCGGGCGCGAGGATGCGGGCGCGCGCCCCGGCGAGCCGCGGCTCCGAGCGGGCCCCGCGAACGACCCGGATGCCCTCCGCCTCGGCCACGACGGTTCCCGCCGTGGCGCCCGCGACCGTCGCGTCCTCCGTCGCCGAGACGTCCGTCTCCGCGTGCGTCCGCCCTCCCGGCTCGCCGCCGCAGGCGCCGATCGCCATCGCCATCGCGCCCGCGACCGCCGCGCCGCGCGCGGCGGCGCCCCGCCGGCGCACGGCACCCGACGGGGCGTCTTCCCGTCGTCTCGTTCCGATCATCGTTCCTCGCTCTTCCCGTGAAAGGCCGACCGGCTGTTCCGGGAAGGGCCGGGCGCGCGGACGCGACGCCGCGTCCCTCCCGTGGCCGCTACCCCCGGACTCGGGTTCAGGTTAGGGTGGCGGAGCGGCTCCGCGCGAGTCGGAGCCGCCCGCGACCGCAGAGGAGAGCCCCGCATGGAGCCGTCCGCCAGGCCGCCCCACCTGGCCGTGATCGACGTGGGAACGAACTCGATCCGCCTCGTCGTGGCGGAGGTGGAGAGCTCCGCCACCTACCGGATCCTCGAGAACCTCCGGGAGCAGACGCGGCTCGGCGAGGGCCTGCACGAGTCGGGAAGGATCGGAGAGGCGGCGCTGCACCGCTCCCTGACGGCCCTCGGGACGATGAAGGCGATCGCGGACGGGTACCGGGTCGACGAGCTCCGGGCGATCGCCACCAGCGCGGTCCGCGAGGCGGAGAACGGGGCGGAGCTCGTCGAGGCGGCGCGGGCGAGGCACGGGATCGAGGTGGAGGTGATCCCGGCCGACGTGGAGGCGCGGCTCGCGTTCCGGAGCGTCCAGCAGCACTTCCCGCTCGACGCCGCCCCGACGGCGATCGTCGACATCGGCGGCGGGAGCCTCGAGATCGTGCTCGTCGCTGGGACCGTGATCGACGAGGTGCACTCGCTTCCGCTCGGCGCGGTCCGGCTCACGGAGGCGTACCTCCGCTCCGACCCGATCCGACCGGAGGAGTGGAAGGCGCTGCGCAGGCGGATCAAGCGGGAGATCCGGGAGCGGCTGGGGAAGCCGACGTTCACGGCCGCGACGATGATCGGGAGCGGCGGCACGTTCACGACCCTCGCGGCGATGGTCGCGGCGGAGCGGGGCGACGAGGCGCCGTCGACGCACGGCTACGTCCTCGGCCGGGCCGACCTCGTCCATCTCCTCGACCGCCTGCGCGAGGCGCCGCTGCGCGACCGCCGCCAGCTCCGCGGGCTCGGCCCGGAGCGGGCCGACATCATCGTCGCGGGGGTCGCCGCCGTCGAGCGCCTCGCGAAGCACCTGGGAGTCCAGCGGATCGTGGTGAACGAGCGGGGGATCCGGGACGGCCTGCTGCTCGAGATGATCGCGCGCCGCTTTCCCGGCGAGACGGGGCTCCCCCTGCACGAGAACCGCCTCGAGTGGGTGCGCGCCTTCGCCCGGAAGTGCCGGTCGAACGAGCCCCACTGCGAGCAGGTGGCGAGGCTCGCAGGGAGGCTGTTCGACGAGCTCCGCGAGTCGCTCGAGCTCGAGCCGGGAGACCGCGAGCTGCTGGTCGCGGCCGCGCTCCTGCACGACATCGGCTACCTGATCAGCCACGCGAAGCACCACAAGCACTCGTACCACATGATCACCCACAGCGGGCTCCCCGGCTTCTCGGGGCGCGAGACGGAGGTCGTCGCGGCCGTCGCGCGCTACCACCGCCGGACGCACCCGAGGAAGTCGCACGAGGCCTTCGCCCGGCTCTCGCCCGGGGAGCAGCGACGCGTCCGTCTGCTGGCGGGACTGCTCCGGGTGGCGAACGGACTCGACCGCACGCACGGGCAGGCGGTGACGGAAGTGAGGGTCGAGGCCGACGAGGACCGGGTCCGAATCACGGCCGTCGCGGCGAGCGAGCCGGAGGTCGACCTCAACGACGCCCTCCGGAAGTCGCGCCTCCTCGAGGTCGCGATCGACCGGTCGATCGAGGTCCGCTGGGAGCCGCCGCCGACCGGCGCGCTCCAGGAGCCGCTGCGGGTCGCGGGCAGCGGCCGGCATCGCCGCCTGCGCCTGGAGCCGTGAGACCGGGCCGGAGCGCCCCGGGACGACGCACCCGGCTCAGGCGTCGGTAAGCCCGCGTCCGAGCGTCAGCGGCTTCCGCCGCCGGAGCCGCGTCGCCTGGAAGTTGCGCGCCGCCGCCGCGCGGATGAACGTCTCGTGGCAGCCGGGGGCCTCCTCGCCGGGCGCCGGCAGGAGCTGCACGTGGCTGCCGTCCGGTCGCATCTCCCAGCCCAGCCTCCGGTCGGCGAGCTGCGTGTCGATCATGAAGCGCAGCACCTGCCGGAGTGCCGGCTTCTCGACCGGAGCGAGGAGCTCGACCCGGTTCCTGAGGTTCCGGCGCATGGCGTCCGCGGAGCCGATCCAGTACTCCTCGTTCCCGCCGTTCCGGAAATAGTAGATCCGGGAGTGCTCCAGGAAGCGGCCGAGCACGCTGACGACGCGCACGTCGTCGCTGAGTCCCGGCAGCCCGGGGCGGAGGCGGCAGGTGTCCCGCACCAGGAGGTCCACCTTCACCCCGGCGGCGGCCGCCTCGTAGAGCGCGCGGGTCACGTCGGGGTCCTCGAGCGCGTTCAGCTTGAACTGGATGAGCGCCGGCTCCCCCGCCCGGGCCAGCGCCGCCTCGCGCCGGATCCGCTCGACGATCGCCGGCTTCAGGATCTTCGGCGCCGGCAGGAGCTTCCTGTAGTCCCGCTTCGGCCGGTAGCCCGTGGTCAGGTAGTTGAACAGCTCGGTGAGGTCGTGTCCGATCGCCTCGTCGCAGGTGAACAGGCCGAGGTCGGAGTAGCCCCGCGCCGTCCCCGCGTGGTAGTTCCCGGTCCCGACGTGGCAGTAGCGCCGGAGCCCGTCGTGGTCCTGCCGCACGACCAGGATCATCTTGCAGTGCGTCTTCAGCCCGACCACGCCGTACGTGACGTGGATCCCCATCGAGCCGAGCCGGTTCGCCCAGCGGATGTTCGCGGCCTCGTCGAACCGGGCCTTGATCTCCATCACGACGGCGACCTGCTTCCCGTTCCGGGCCGCCTCCATCAGGTACTCGATCGGCTTCGACTCCGACGAGGTCCGGTAGAACGTCATCTTGATCGCCCGGACCTTCGGGTCCCCGGCCGCCTCCTTCAGGAATCGCTCGACCGAGGTGTGGAACGCGTCGTAGGGGTGGTGGACGAGTACCGAGCCCTCCTCGCGGATCGCGTGAAAGATGTTCCGGACGTCGACGAAGGCCGGGTGGTCGACCGGATGGTGCGCCGGGTATCGCAGCTCCGGCACGTCGAGATGCGCGATCTCCAGCAGATCCCGCAGCGCGAGCATCCCCTCGACCTCGAACACGTCCCGCGCCTCGTCGAGGTCGAGCTCCTCGGCGAGCATCGCCCGGTGCCGCTCGTTCATCCCGCGCGCGACCTCGAGGCGGACGATCGGCGCGAACTTCCGCTGCCGGAGCTCCGTCTCGATCATCGCCAGCAGGTCCTCGGCCGTCTCCTCGTCCTGCTCCGTGTCCGCGTTGCGGGTGACCCGGAACTGCTCGCAGCTCAGGATCTCCATGCCCGGGAACAGCAGGTCGAGGTTCCCGGCCATCACGCTCTCCAGGGGCACGTACGTCGCCTCGCCCGGGAGGTGCGCGAAGCGCGGGATCCCGCCGCCGACGGGGACCTTCACCCGGGCCAGCGACTCCCGCTCGTCCTCCGGGTAGCGGAGGGTGACGAGCAGGTTCAGCGACAGGTTCGACACGAACGGGAACGGGTGGGCCGGGTCGGAGGACTGGGGCGTGACGAGCGGGAACACGTTCGCGACGTACCAGTCGCGCAGCCGGGCGCGTCGCTCCTCGTCGAGATCGTTCCACGTCGCGACCCGGATTCCTCGCCTATCGTGCTCATCTTGGTCACACCGTCGACAAGATGAGCCACTGAAGGACCGCATTGCTCAGCGATCTTGCACGATGTGGTTGAGGATACTGACGTCACTCTGGAGCAGATCGCTGAGCAATGCGGTCC
>JAWOIN010000051.1:0-17990 GCA_046484665.1 Gemmatimonadota bacterium | reverse complement strand
GCGAGGTTCACCGCGTCGGGGTCGTACGGAGCGAGGATCGGCGTGAGCAGGGTGGCCAGGGTCAGGAAGCAGAGCAGCCCCAGCCCGAGCATCGCCTGGCGGTGGAGGCGGAAGCGGCGGACGGCGAGCGCCCACGGGGAGCGCCCCGCGGGCGCGCCCGGCGCGTCGGCTCCGGCGCCGCGAGCTCCGCGCCCCAGCCGCGCCCGGTTCGCCACGATCCAGGTCGCGGCAAGCGCGGCGACGAGGGAACCGATCGCGAGCCAGCCGTCCCAGCTCCCGTCCCCGGCGACTTCCCCGATCCGCCCCCGCCGCAGCGCCGCCGTCGCCCACAGAGCGAGCCAGCCCGCCAGCAGCGCGGCGGACGCGGCGCGGCCGGCGAGCAGGCCCGAGGCCCCCGGAAGGACCAGGTCGAGCGGCGAGGGTCGCGGCGCGGTTCGGTGCGAGGCCGGGGGCCCGGACGGCGGGACGCGCTCAGTCATACCGGATGCGCGGGTCGACGACCGCGTACAGGAGGTCGGCGAGCAGGTTGCCGGCCACCACGAGTAGGCCGAACAGGAAGCTCGCGGCGAGCACGAGCGGGTAGTCGCGCGCGAGGATGCCGTCGTACATCAGGCGGCCCATTCCCGGCCACGAGAACACGACCTCGATCACGAGCGCGCCGCCGAACAGGATCGGCAGGTAGAGCCCGAGCAGGCTGACCACCGGGATCAGCGCGTTCCGCATCGCGTGGCGGACGATCACGGTCCGCTCCGGGAGGCCCTTGGCGCGGGCCGTCCGGATGTAGTCCTGCCTGATCACCTCCAGCATCTCGCCGCGCATGTAGCGCGCGACGCCGGCGGCGGAGGCGAGGCCGAGCGCGATCGTGGGCAGGACGAGGTGGGCGGCGACGTCGGCCAGCTTCCCCGCCGGCCCGAGCAGCGCGTGGTCCACCGAGGTCATGCCGGAGATCGGGAGCCGGAGGCCGGGAATCGCGCCGGAGGACACGACCAGGACCAGCATGAGCCCGAGCCAGAAGCCCGGCATCGAGTAGAGGAACAGCATCGCGAAGGTGAGCCAGTTGTCCGCCCGGCCGTACTGCCGGACGGCCTGGAAGGCGCCGAGCGCGATCCCGACGCCGAAGATCACGACGAGCGACGTCCCCCCGAGCAGGAGCGTATTCGGAAGGGCGTCGGCGATCACCTCGCGCACGGGCCGGAACTGCGTGTAACTGTAGCCGAAGTCCCCGGTCAGGAAGGCCTTCACCCAGCGCAGGTACTGCACGTGGAGCGGCTGGTCGAGCCCCATGTTGGCCCGCATCCGCTCCATCACCTCTGGAGGGAGGTTCGGGTTGAACCAGACCGCGGTCGGATCGCCCGGGGCGAGGTGGAGGATCAGGAAGATGAGGGTGACGATCCCGACCAGCAGCGGGATCGCCTGCAGCGCCCGGCGCGCCAGGTAGCGGAGCAGAGTCAGTCTCCTCCGGCGCGCCCGCGCGCGCGGGGCTCGAGCCACCAGTCGGCCACCCCGACCAGCGCGCCGCGGGCGTCGGCGTGGACGCCGCGCAGCGTCCGCCTCCGCGCGAGCACCGTCTCCGACTCGAACAGGAACGTGTAGGGCTGCGCCTCCTCGACCATCGCCTCGTAGCGGCCGACCAGGCGGCGCAGGGCCCCGCGGTCGCCGACGGCCTGCAGGGAGTCGAGCACCGCGTCGAGCTCCGGCCGGCACCAGCCGGTGAACTGGAACGGCGATCCGAGGCGGTCGCAGGCCCACATGTCGCGATCGTCGAGCATCACGTCGCGCGACCAGCTCACCAGGAAGGCGTCGAACCGCCGGTCGGGGCCGGTCACGAGCGGGACGAGCGAGGCCTGCTCGAGCGCCCTGGGGCGCACCTCCACTCCGACCGCGGCGAGGTTCGCCTGGACGATCGCGGCGATGTCGCGCCAGGACGCGCGCGGCGTGTGGAGGAGCTCAATCGCGAGAGGGCGTCCGCCCTTCTCGCGCACGCCGTCCCGGTTCGCGTCCGACCATCCGGCGCGCTCCAGCCGCGCCCGGGCGGAATCGGGCGCGAACGGCAGCGGCGCCCACGCGGTGTCGAACGCGGGGTGCCAGCGGCCCACCGGTCCCGCCGCGACGCGGCCGTAGTCGCCCCGGACCACCCGGGCGATCGCCGGGCGGTCGATCGCGAGCGTGAGCGCCCGCCGCACCTCGACGTCGTCGAGCGGCGGACGGCGCGTGTTCCAGGCGATGAAGGCGTACTCGGGGGCGGGAAAGGAGGAAACCGCGAGCGTCGTGTCGGCCGCGAGCCGGGCGGCCGACCCCGGGTCCGCGTCGAGCAGCAGGTGGACCTCGCCCGCGCGGAGCTCCGCCACGGCGACCGCGTCGTCCGGCACCTGGCGGTACACGTAGCGGTCCGCGTAAGGCCGGCCGCCCAGCGTCTCGGGAAAGTCGGGGTTGGCCTCGAACGCCCAGCGGTCCCCGGGCACCCGCTCGACGAAGCGGAACGGGCCCGAGCCGACCGGCGCCGTCGTCCCGAACGGGTGCATCTCGAGCTCCCCCGGAGCGACGTCGCCGAGGATGTGCTCGGGCAGGACAGCCGTCCGCATCCAGCCGTACAGGAAGTGGCTCCGGGGCCGGACCGTGAACCGCACCGTCCGGTCGTCCAGCACCTCGGCCGCCTCCCACGCGTCGAAGTAGGCGGGGTTCGCGAACGGCACGGCCGGGTCCACGGCCCGCTCCCAGGTGAACGCCACGTCGCGGGCCGTGACCGGGACGCCGTCGTGCCAGCGCAGGTCGTCCCGCAGGCGGAAGGTGACCCGGCCCCCCGCGGGGTCGTAGCTCCACGACTCGGCGATCCCGGGAAGCGGCTCGGCGTCCGGGCCCTCCCGGACGAGGGGCACGAACAGGAGGTGGAGCTGGTGCTCGAGGCTCTCCCGATCGGTGACGGTGAGCGGGTTCATCGTGAGCAGGTCGTTGCGCCCCGCCACCACCACCGTGCCCCCGTAGCGCCGCTCTTCGGGCACCGCCGGGCGCAGCGCCTCGGGCTCGGGAGCCTCCGCGCGGCGACCCCACTCCGTCCGGCCCGCCTCGCGCTGCGCCGCGTCCCGGGGCGGTCCCGCCTCGCACCCGGCCGCGCCGGCCGCCAGCAGGAGCGCCGCGAGCGTTCCGATCCCGTGTCTCACCGCCCGTCCTCCGGTTCGCGCCAGCGCCAGCGCGGGAGCGTCACCAGCTCGCCGCGCGCGTCCATCCGGACGTTCTCGAGCCTCCTGCTCACCCCGGCCAGCTCGTCCTGCCAGAACAGGGGCGTGATCGGCTGGTCCCGCCCCACGACCCGGGCGAACTCCGTCCAGATCGCGCGTGCCTCGGCGTCGTCGAGGGTCCGCGCCCCGATCTCCATCAGGCTGTCCGCGACGGGGCTCGCGTAGGAGCTCCGGTTCGCGCTGCCCTCCCGGGCCGCCTGCTCGGAGTGGTAGAGCGGCCGCGGGTCGACGCGGAAGTTGTCCAGAACCCAGTTCGTGAGCACCGCGTCGAAGTCGCGGCCGCGGTGCAGAGAGAGCACCGTCTGCCACTCGAGCAGACGGGGCGTCACCGCGGCGCCGACCCGGGCCAGCTGCGCCTGCAGCACCTGCGCGAGGTCGCCGTACACCGGGTTCCGCTGGTTCGTGAGCAGCTCGAACGCGAGCGGCCGGCCGGCCTTCTCGCGGAACCCGTCGCCGTCCGCGTCGGTCCAGCCCTCCGCCTCGAGGATCCGGGCGGCCTCCTCCGGATCGTGGGGAAGCGGCTCGACGTCGGGGGCGAGGCGGTGCCAGGGCGGGATCACGCTCGCCGCGGGACTCGCGTGGCCCTCGAGGATCGTCTCGACGATCGCCTCCCGGTCGATCGCCAGCGCCAGCGCCCGCCGCACCGCCGGGCTCGTGAACGGCTCCCGCCGCGTGTTCCACCCCACGTAGGCGAACTGTCGCCAGGGGAAGGAGAGGAGGCGCGCGCCGGGCGCGGTCTCGATCGCCCCGGCGTCGCCGGGCGAGACGGGCCCGTCCACCTGCACGCCGCCGCTCAGCAGCTCGGCGAGCAGCGTCGTGCGGTCGGGGACGATCCGGTAGACCACGCGCGCGATCTCCGGCGGCCCGCCGAGCGACGGGGCGTGCGCGGAGTCGGCCTCGAACACGAGCTGCCGGTTCACGTCCCAGCGCACGAAGCGGTAGGGGCCGCTGCCGACCGGGCTCCGGTTGAACGGCGCCCGCATCATCGCGGCGGGGGGCACGTTCTCCAGCAGGTGCTTCGGCACCGGAGGCCAGAAGAAGTCCTCGAGCGGCTGGGCGTGCGGCGCCGAGAAGGTGAAGCGGACCGCGTGGTCGCCGAGCGCCTCCGCACGCGACACCGAGGCGAGGTAAGCCGAGGCGAGCGGCGAGGCGGTGGCCGGGTCCTTCGCACGCTCGAACGTGAACACGACGTCGGCGGCGGTGACCGGCACGCCGTCGTGCCAGCGGGCGTCCTCGCGCAGTCGGAAGGTCACGCCCTCCGGCGACAGGTCCCAGCTCTCCGCGAGGCCCGGCACGGGATGGAAGGCGGAATCGTAGACGACCAGGGGCGTGAACAGCAGGTACCAGATCAGCTCGTTCGCGTTCTGGTCGGTGCTGACGAGCGGGTTCAGCCCCTGGAGCTCGAGCGCGTAGCCGAGGACGAGCGGGGCGTCGGAACCCGCGCCGTCGCCCGCGCCGCCCCCGCAGCCGGTCGCGAACGGCGCGATGAGCACGACGGCCGCGACCGCGGCGGTCGTGCGCGCGACGCGCGCCTGCGCACGGACGGAGAGCCGGGGACGGGTCGGGGCGTTCACGGCGGGAAAGCTAGGGAGCGCGGCCCGGGGCAGAAAGGCGGTTGCGACGCGGCGGGCGGCGCGGCGCGGGCCGGGTGGCGAGGGCGCGGCTCAGCGCCGCCAGGTCCAGGCGGGGTCCTCGTACCGCGCGCGCCGCAGCTCCGCGAGCTCGCCCTCGCGAGCCGTGAGCGCGCCCCGCTCGAGCGCGACGCCCAGCGACTCCTCGAAGCCGGCCGCGATCGCGTCCTCGAGCTCCGCCGCGCCGGGCTCGGCGCCCAGCAGCTCGGCCAGCCCTACCGCGGGGACCTCCGCGGCGGGCGGGCCGTCGACCCGCAGCCGCTCGACCAGCTCCTGGTCGTTGTGGAGCAGGATCGAGCCGTGCTGGAGGACCGCCCCCGCGTCGCGCCACTGGGCGCTTCCCACCAGCTTCCGCCCCGCCGCCGTCACCTCGCCGGGCAGCGGGTCCCGGAAGCAGGCCCGGACCTCGGGACGCGGCGCCGGTCCCCCCGCTGCCTCGTGCACCCGCACGTCGGCGCCGAGCAGCCGCAGGCCCGCGGCCAGCGCCCGGTTGATCCGGAGGTACACCTCGCCGAGGGAGCCCCAGTCCGCCGGGGCCGCGACCGCGTAGGTGAGCTCCCGGTGGTGGAGGACGGACCGTCCGCCGGTCGGCCGGCGCACGACGTCGAACCCGAGCGCCGCGGCGCGCTCGCCGTCGTAAAGGCCCCGCGCCGTCTGGTTGCGGCCGAACGAGAGGCAGCCGGGCTCCCAGCGGTAGAGCCGCAGCGTGACGAGCCCTGCGCGGCCGGCCTCCATCAGCGCGTCGTCGATCGCCATGTTCCGCGCCCCGGGCAGGGGCGGGTCGACGAGCAGGCGGACGGCGGGCGTGCTCACGCGGCCCGCGCCGGGTCGGGGGCGGCGGGCGGCGCGGCCGCCGGACGGGCCGGGGCCGCCCCCGCGACGGACACCGGGGCGCTCCCTACGAGCCGAAGCTCCAGCGCAGGTCGAGCTGCCGGGCGGCGCGCCCCTCATCCAGCCTCCCCACCGGGGTGTGGTGGGGCGCCGCGGTCACCAGCTCCGGGCTCTCCTCCGCCTCCTTCGCGATCGCGATGCAGGCTTCGGCGTAGCGCTCGAGCTCCTCCTTCGTCTCCGTCTCCGTCGGCTCCGTCATCAGCGCCTCGGGGACGATGAGCGGGAAGTAGACCGTGGGCGCGTGGAATCCGTAGTCGAGCAGCCGCTTCGCCACGTCCATCGTCCGGACGCCGGTCCGCTTCTTCATCTCGCTCGCCGAGAACACCGACTCGTGCATCCCCCGCCCGAACGGGAGCTCGTACCAGGGCTCGAGCAGCGACGTGAGGTAGGCGTTGTTCAGCACGGAGGCCTCGGCCGTCTCCCGGATCCCGGTCCGGCCCAGCATCCGGATGTAGGTCCACGCCCGCACCATCACCCCGAAGTTCCCGTAGAAGCCGTGCAGCTTCCCGAACGACTGCGGGCGGTCCCAGTCCAGTCCGTAGCTCCCGTCCTCGCGGAGCACGACTCTCGGCACCGGGAGGAACGGCTCGAGATGCGCCTTCACGGCCACCGGGCCCGAGCCCGGCCCGCCGCCGCCGTGCGGGGTGCTGAACGTCTTGTGCAGGTTGAAGTGGACGATGTCGTAGCCCATGTCGCCGGGCCGCGCCACGCCCATCAGCGCGTTCAGGTTCGCGCCGTCCATGTACATCAGGCCGCCTGCGGCGTGCACCATGTCGCAGATCTCGACGATCTCCGACTCGAACTTGCCGAGCGTGTTCGGGTTCGTGAGCATCAACCCGGCGACCGACTCGTCGAGCGCCGCGCGCAGCGCTTCGAGGTCGACCCGACCCTGCGGGTTCGACGGCAGCTCGACCGCCTCGAAGCCCGCCATCGCTGCCGTCGCGGGGTTCGTGCCGTGCGCCGAGTCGGGGAACAGCACCTTCCGCCGCGTCGCCCCCTCGCCCCGCGCGTCGTGGTACGCCCGCATCAGGAGCACGCCCGTCATCTCGCCCTGCGCGCCCGCGGCCGGCTGGAGCGTCACCGCGTCCATGCCGGCGATCTCCTTCAGCCACTCGACCAGATCGTACATCAGGCGGAGCGCGCCCTGCGCCCCGGCCTGCGGCATGAACGGGTGGAGGCCCACGAAGCCCTCCACCCGGGCCGCCGCCTCGTTCACCTTCGGGTTGTACTTCATCGTGCAGGAGCCGAGCGGGTAGAGCGCCCGGTCCACGTGGTGGTTCTTGAGCGAGAGCTCGGTATAGTGCCGTACCACCTCGTTCTCCGGCACCTCGGGAAAGCGCGGCGCCTCCGACCGCCGGTGCCTCGCCGGAATCAGCTCTTCGATCGGACGCATCTCGACGTCGGGCCGTCGGACCGACGCGCCGCGCCGCCCGGCGCGTGACTTCTCGAAGATCGTCGGAGTCGTGTCCGCCTTGAACGGAAATTGGGCCATCGCCCGCGTCTCCTCGGTGGTCCTAGAACTCCCAGGATTCGCCCGGTCGGAGCACGACGACGTCGGCGCGGGGCTCGACCATGGCCCGGAACGCCTCCGTGTCCTGCGCGATGAGCGGCCAGGTGTCGTAGTGAATGGGGATCACGACCCGCGGCATGATCATCCCCGCCGCCCGGGCCGCGTCCTCGGGTCCCATCGTGAAGTTGTCGCCGATCGGGAGCAGGGCGACGTCGACCCGCCCCTCCAGCAGCTCGAACTCCTTGATCAGCGCCGTGTCGCCGGCGTGGTAGATCCGCGTGCCGTCGACGTGGAGCAGGAATCCGTGAGGCGTCGTCGTGTAGCCCGCGCCGCCCTCGGCGTTCAGGCTCCCGGTGTGCAGCGCCGGCGTCAGCTTGACCTTCCCGAACGGGAAGTCGTGCGCGCCGCCGACGTTCATTCCGTGCCCCTTGTCGTGCCCGTGCTTCTCGCCGGCGTAGCTGACCAGCTCGAAGGTGGCGATCAGGGTCGCCCCCGTCCGCTTCAGCAGGTCCCACGCGTCGCCCACGTGGTCGAAGTGGCCGTGCGTGAGCAGGACGTAGTCGAGCCGGTCGTGGAAGTGCTCGGGACCGACCGTGGCGACCGGGTTGTCCGTCAGGAACGGATCGATCAGGATCCGCGTCCCGTCCCCCGTCACGATCTCCGTGCACGCGTGCCCGTGGAAGGTCAGCCTGCCCATCGTCCGTCTCCTTCCTGCGTCTCAGCCCGCGACGACGTCCACGAGCCGGTCGATCTCCGACCGCGTCCGCTTCTCCGTGAACGCGAGCAGGAGGCCGTCGGGCGCGGCCAGCGCCGGGAAGCGTGAGAGGCTCACGCCGGCGAGGATCCCCGCCGAGAAGCCGCGCTCCAGGATAGCCCGCGAGTCCTCCTTCGTCCGAACCGCGAACTCGCGCACGAACGGCGCATCCGGGTACAGCGGCTCGACGCCGTCCACCTCCGCCAGCCGCCGCCACGCGTAGTGCGCGTTCTGCGCGGAGGCCTCCGCCATCTCGCGCAGCCCCGCCCGGCCGAGCAGCGCCATGTGGATCGTCGCGGCGAGCGCGTTCAGCCCCTGGTTCGTGCAGATGTTGCTGGTGGCCTTGTCGCGGCGGATCTGCTGCTCGCGCGTCTGGAGGGTGAGCACGTAGCCGCGCCGGCCCTCCTCGTCCGCCGTGGCCCCCACGATCCGGCCCGGCATCTTCCGGACGTACTTCTCCTTCGCCGCCATGAACCCGACCACCGGCCCGCCGAAGCTGAGCGGGTTTCCGAACGGCTGGCCCTCCGCCACGACGATGTCGGCCCCGCACTCTCCCGGGCTGCGCAGCAGCGCCAGCGTCACGGGATCCGCGGCCACGACGAGCAGCGCGCCGGCCGCCTGCGCCATCTCCGCGAGCGGCTCGAGCTCCTCGATCACGCCGTAGAAGTTCGGGTACTGGACGAGGAGGCAGGCGACGTCGTCGCCGAGCGCCTTCGCCAGCGCGTCCCGGTCGACCAGGCCGTCCGTCCCGGCCGGTACCGGCTGCAGCACCGATCCCTGCCCGTGCAGATAGGTCTCCGTGACCTTCCGGTAGTGCGGGTGGAGCGAGGCCGCCGCGAGCACCCGGTCCCGCCGGGTGACGGCGCGGCCCATGATCGTCGCCTCCGCCGCGGCGGAGGGCCCGTCGTACATCGACGCGTTCGCCACGTCCATCCCGGTGAGCTCGCAGACCATGGTCTGGAACTCGTAGATCACCTGGAGCGTCCCCTGCGAGACCTCGGGCTGGTACGGCGTGTACGCCGTGTAGAACTCGCTCCGCCGGATCAGGTGGTCGACGGCCGCCGGCACGTAGTGATCGTACTGGCCCGCGCCCGCGAAGCAGACCAGCGCCCGGTTCCGCGCCGCGAGCTCCTGGATCCCTCTGAACGCCTCCCACTCGGAGACCGCCTCGGGGATGTCGAGCAGGTCGTCGAGGATCAGCCGACCCGGCAGGTCCGAGTACAGCTCCCTCACGTCGGAAACGCCGACCTTCGCGAGCATCTCCCGCCGGTCGGCGTCGCTGTGCGGTACGAATGACATGGTCACCTGCCGTTCGAGAGGGATGGGGGGGTCACGGACGAGGCCGTGACACCCCCTCCGGCGCGCGGTCTCCCGCCCGCCGGGCGCGTCAACCCTCGAGGTGGCTCGCGTAGTCGGTGTCGGAGAGCAGGCCGTCGAGCTCGGACAGGTCCCTGGCCCGGATCCGGACCATCCACCCCTCGCCGTACGGGTCGGAGTTCACGAGCGCGGGGTCCTCCCCGAGCGCCTCGTTTACGGCTACGATCTCGCCGCCGAGCGGACAGAAGAGATCCGAGACCGCCTTCACGGCCTCGATCGTCCCGAACACCTCCATCCGGTCGAACGTGTCGCCGGGAGAGGGAAGCTCCACGAACACCACGTCGCCGAGCTCTCCCTGAGCGTAGTCGGTGATACCGACCAGGAACTCGCCCTCGGCATCGGTCTCGCGGATGTACTCGTGCTCCTCCGTGTACTTCAGCCCATTCGGGATCGAGGACATGCCGGGCCTCCAGAAGCGTGGACGGTCTGCGTTTGAGCCCCGGCGACAGAGCGCCGGGGGAGGCACGATACCCCGCGCCGGGACCAGGTGTCAAGCCGACCCGCGACCCCTCGGAATGGCCGATTCCGACGGGGGTTCCGGGGTCCCGGAGCCGCCGCGCCGGACGCCCCCGGAGAGGTCGCCCGCCCGCACGTCCGTCGTGCACGCGAACGCACACGAAACCGTGCGACGTTCATCCCATTGCTCCGTACGTTTTTCCTTCATACGATCTCCGGACCTTTTTGCACGGAACTCGAGGAGGGAACATGGCGCGCCCCCGGAAGGTCGGACTGAAGGTCCGCGTAAGCGACGGAACCGCGTTCGTGAGCACGACGGATGTGCGCACGCACTTCACAGCGATCTACGATCGCGTTCTGAAGAAGTACGACACGGTCGTGGTGGAGAAGAACGGGCACCCGGTCGCGGTGCTCCGGCGGCCCGGCAAGGACGACGGGCCGGTCAAGATCGAGGAGTTCTGACGCGAGTCCCGGAGCCTCCGGCGGTCCCGACGGGCCCCCGGAGGCTCCCGTTCAACCTTCCTCGGACCCTCCCTCTCCGGTTCCGCGCCCGCGCCCCGGACCGCCCGCCTGACGCTCCGCTCTCCGCCTCCGTTTCGCGTCCCGCGGCGACTCTCCGGGAAGGCGCACCGCGACCTCGACGCCGCCCATGAGCGCGACCCCCCGAATGCGGACCCGCGGGGCTTCCGGATCGGGGTCCACCGAGGGCTGGTCGTACCCTTCGAATCCACCCATGAACGCGAAGCCGTGCGTCTCCACCGCGAGGCCCGGAGGCACGATGACCTCCACCCCACCCATCACGGCGATGATCGTGATCTCGGTGAGACCGGGCCCGAAGCGCGCCTCGCGCAGGTCGAGCCCCGCACCGCCCATCAGCGCGAGCGTCAGGAGCCGATGCGGGGGGGTCCAAGACCCCTTCCGCTCCGAGCCGCCCATGACGGCGATCACGAGTCCGTGCCCGCGGACGTCCTCCGGACGGGCACGGGCCGGCAGCGCGGCTTCCGCCCGCTCCGGCAGCGCCGCCGACCTCAGGGCGGGGAGCCCGGCGAACAGCGTCTCGAGCTCGGCGGCGCTCGCCGCACCGTAGACGAGGTCGACGCGGCTCTCGAACTCCTCGACCGTCAGGTGGTCCTCGGCGAAGTGGGCGCCCAGGCGGCGGACCGCGCTCTCCTTCCGCTCCTCAAGGGGCAGGGGCTCCAAGCTGCCGGACTCGGCCACGGCGTCGCTCCTCGGTCGTCGGTAGGCCCCGCCGGCCTCGGCGGGGTGGGCACGCCGGAAGATAGCGGCGCGCCCCCCGTGGATCGACCCGGGCCCGGGCGGCTCCGGGCTCCCGAGAGGCGTTGCACGGGAGGAGGCCCTCTCCTAGCTTCGACCACACTCGATTTCGTCCGGGCCCCGGTGGCGCTGCCGACCCGGGGTCCTGACGGGCTTTCCGAGCCCGATGTTCCACCCCTTGAAAGGAGGTGATCCAGTGTCCGGATGTAGAATCGAGCCTGGCTCGACACGGGCAAGCGGTCGCCTCGGCTTGACCCGCTAGGAGACGCACGACGTCTCCCGCGTCGGATGCCGTGAGGCGCCGGGCGCGAGGCTGACTTCGCGGGGCCGCGAGGCACCGCGTCGAGTCAGGTCGAACGCGAAGGCCGTGGATCTCGACGAGGTCCGCGGCCTTCGTGTTTCCGGCGGTCGGCGCGCCGCTGCGGCCGGTTGTCGCCCGGACGCGCCCGCGCCGCTCAGCGTCCCGCGTGTCGCCCAACGGCCGTCGCGAGGCCCAGTCCCAGCAGGAGGGCGCCGCCGAGGACGACGGCCAGGAGGTCGGACGCCGCGGGAACGGATCCCTCCAGCGCCTCCCGTGCGGCCCGAAGCGCCGGGCGCGTCGGCCACGCGCCGGCCGCGCGGGCCAGCCGGTCCGCCTGCGGGAGGCTGGCGCCGAGCAGCGCGGGAAGCAGCACGACCGCCGTCACGAGCGGCGCCTCGCCCCGGTCGAGGAGAGCGGAGAGGAGCAGGAGCGCCGACCCCACCCAGACCCAAAGCACGAAGGCGGACGCCGCAGCGCCGACGAGGGAGAGCGAGCTGCCCCGGCCGGGCGCCGATCCCGCTCCCGGCCACGCCGCGTTCACGACGGCCGCGACGCCGACCGCGAGCGCCAGGAAGGCCAGGCCGGCCGCGGTCCACCCGGCCAGCTGGAAGCCGACCCTCGAGACGGGCCGGACCCCGGCGAGGGCGGCCCCGCCATCGCGGCGGGGGCCGGAGACGACCCCTTCGCCGACCCACGGCGCGGCGAGCGCGAGCAGCAGGGCGAGGAGGCGGGCCACCGCCGCCGACCCGCCGTCCGTCCCGGCCAGCAGTCCGTCGGCGAGCCCGGAGCGACCGGCCCGGAGCACGGGAGCGAGGGCGAGCAGGACGAGGCCTCCGACGAGCACGAGACGGACGGCACGGTCGCGCGCGAGCCGCGGCAGGAGACGGAGGAGAGGTCTCACGCCGCCTCCTCCTCGCCCGGGACGCGCGACCGGGCGAGCAGGGACGGGCCAGCGAGCGCGGCGAGAACGCGCCGCTCGAGATCTTCCGGGCTTCCGGCGGCGGGAAAGCCGTCGCGCACCCGCCCCGCGGCGACCGCGACCACCCGGTCGGCGAGGCGCGCCGCGTCTCCCAGCTCGTGCGAGGCGAGCAGGAGGGTGCGCCCGGGGTCGGCCCGGCACAGGTCGTCGAGGATCTCCCGGAGCCGCGCGCGCCACACCGGGTCGAGCCCCGCGAACGGCTCGTCCAGGAGCAGCAGCGCGCGGGGCCGCAGCAGCAGGGCGGCGACCCCGAGTCGCTGCCGCAGCCCGCGCGACAGCGAGCCGGCCCGCTCGGCGCGGCGCTCCGCGATCCCCGCCCGGTCGAGCGCCCCGTCCACCCGCCGGCGGAGGATCCGCCCCGACAGCCCGTCGAGGATCGCGAGCCGGACCAGCGTCTCGCGCACCCGGAGCCGGGGCGGAAACGGCGCTCCGTCCGCGAGCCACCCCACCCCCCGGGCACGCGCGTGCGCGGCCGGCGAGAGGCCGGCTACCCGGGCCCGGCCGGCGTCCGGCCGCGTCAGCCCGGCCAGGATCTCGAGCAGCGTGCTCTTCCCCGCCCCGTTCGGTCCGACCACGAGCACGCGCTCCCCCGCCTCGACCCGGAGGTCGAGCCCGGCCAGGACCACCGCCGCGCGCCCGAAGGGCCGCCGGTAGCGCTTCTCCACACCATCGAGCTCGATCATCGTCTCCACCCGCACTCGGCCCTCCCGTTCGCTTCGCGTGCCGCCCGACGGCCGCCGTCCAGCCACCCTGCAGGCTGGTCGTCAACGGGCTCTCAACCCGCCTCCTTGCCGCCCGGCGCGGCCGCCGCCTATGCTCCGCCCGTGTTCGCCTTCGCGAAGTACACGGGCGCGGGGAACGACTTCGTGGTAGCCCGCGCGGACGAGCGCTCCGACCGGATCGGACCTGCCCTGGCCCGCCGGCTCTGCGCGCGCCGGACCGGCGTCGGGGTGGACGGCCTGATCCTCGTCTACCCGCGCCCGGACGGGATCCGGGTGCGGTTCTTCAACCCGGACGGCTCCGAGTTCTCGACCTGCGGGAACGGGAGCCGCTGCGCCGCGCGCTACGCGGCCGACGAGGGCCTCGGCGATCCGGCGGGCTTCACGCTCGAGACGCCGGCCGGCGAGATCGGCTGTCGGGTAGAGGGCGACCAGGTCGCGCTCGACTACCGGATCGAGGTCGCGGTGCGGGGCCCGATCGAGGCGGTGGGCCCCGCCGCGTCCGCAGAGGGCTGGCTCGTCCGGATCGGCGTCCCGCACTTCGTGCTCCCGATGAAGTCGCTCCCGACCGGGCCGATCGAGGAGATCTGCCGCCCGATCCGCCGGATGCCGTCGCTCGGGCCGGCCGGCGCGAACGTGAACCTCGTGTCGCTCGACGCCCCCGGCTCCGGCGCGGTCCGGACCTTCGAACGCGGCGTCGAGGGCGAGACGCTCGCCTGCGGCAGCGGATCGATGGCCTGCGCCTTCGCTCTCCGGGCCGCCGGCCTCTCGGGGCCGCGGCTCGCGCTCCGCGTCCACGGGGGCGACGTGCTCGACATCCGGATCGTGGACGAGACGCCGCCCGATGGCGGCGAGCGGCACGTGCGGCTGGCGGGACCCGCCCTCCGCCTGTTCGAGGGGACGTTCCCCGACTCCGCCCTCGCGCCGTGACCGGCGGGCCCGGCGCCCGGACCGTCCCGCCCGACGCTCGCGCGGAGGCGGCGGGCCCCGCGCCCGACGACGGGGCCGCCCCGGCCGGCGCCGGCCCGCGGCTCCTCGCGTGGTTCGGCTCCCGCGCGCGCGACGTTCCGTGGCGCGACGAGGCCGACCCGTACCGGATCTGGGTGGCCGAGGTGATGGCCCAGCAGACCCGCATGGCCGTCGTCCGCGAGCGTTACGCCGGCTTCCTCGCGTCCTTCCCAGACGTCCGCGCGCTCGCCGCCGCCGACCGGGACGACGTGCTGAAGGCGTGGGAGGGGCTCGGCTATTATTCCCGGGCCCGGAACCTCCACGACGCGGCGCGCATCGTGGCGGCGACCGGCGGCCGCCTCCCGGACTCGGTCGCGGGGCTCCGCGCGCTGCCGGGCGTGGGACCCTACACGGCGGGCGCGGTGGCGAGCCTCGCGTTCGGGCTTCGCGAGCCGGCGGTGGACGGGAACGTGCGGCGGGTGCTCTCCCGGCTGCACGACCTCGAGCGGCCCTCGGCCCGGCAGCTGGAGGATCTCGCCCGGGCCCTGCTCGAGGCCACGGACGGGCTGCCCGGCGCCGTGAACCAGGCGCTGATGGACCTGGGCGGCGAGCTCTGCACGCCGCGCGCTCCCGCCTGCGACCGCTGCCCGCTCGCGCCCGACTGTCTGGCCCGCGCCCGCGGGACGCAGGAGGAGCGGCCTGGACGGAAGCCGCGGAAGCGGCTCCCGCACCGGACGATCGCGGTGGCCGTCGTGTTCCGGGACGGGCGGGTGCTGATCGGACGCCGGCCCGAGGCGGGACTGCTCGGAGGCCTGTGGGAGTTCCCCGGCGGCAAGGTCGAGCCGGGCGAGACCCCGCGCGAGGCGGCCGCGCGCGAGCTGCGCGAGGAGATGTGCGTCGAGGCGGAGCTCGGGGAGGAGATCCAGGTCGTGGAGCACGCGTACAGTCACTTCCGGGTCACGCTGCACGCGTTCGAGGCACGCTGGACGGGAGGCGAGCCCTGCGGCCGGGCGTCGTCGGACTGGCGGTGGACGGCGCCCGCGGAGCTCGCGGAGCACGCCTTTCCCGCCGCGAACCGCCGGGTGCTGGAGCGCCTGGCGGCGGGGTCTCCGCGGGCGTAGGGGACGCGGCGCCGGCCCCGGGTGCCCGAGGCCGCGTGGCGGGCCGATGGGCGGGGGTCTCCCCCGTCGGCCGGGGCCCCTCAGCCGCTCCGCTTCGCGAGCGTCGGCCCGTCCGGGAGCGGGGACTCGAGGCCGCGGGCCGCCTCGGCCCATTCGTCCGCGCCGTCCGACCCATCGGCCGGAAGGTCGCCGAGCCCGGCTCCCCGGGGCGGCATCCACCACGCCCACCCCGCGGCCGCCAGGATGAGGCCGCCGCCCGCCAGGAAGCCGAGCCCCGGCCCGAGCGCGCCGAACGCCCAGCCGGCGGCCACCGGGCCGATCACCCGGGCCACGGCGCTCGCCGACTGGTTCACCCCCAGCACCTCTCCCTGCTCGCGGGCGTGGGCGCGGCGCGAGACCAGGCTCTGGATCGAGGGCGCGAGCATTCCCCACCCGATGCCCACCGGCACCAGCATGGTGAGCGTGACCGGCGTCGTCCGCAGCAGGCCCATCACGCCGAGGCCCGAGCCGAGCAGGAGGCCACCGATCGCCGCGATCGTCTTCTCGCCCCGGCGCTCGACGAGCGGGCCGATCGCCATCCCCTGCATGAGGGCCGAGATCGTCCCCACGACGGCGAACATCGCGCCCGCGTGCGCGGCGTCCAGCCCGAGCGGCCGGTCGAGGAACAGCGGGAAGGTCGTGGTGAAGCCGGCGAACCCCATCGTGCCCAGGAAGAAGGCGATGATCGGGTCCCGGAGGCGCCGGGTGCCGAACACCCGGCGCGCCGCCCGGGCACGGGCCGCGAACGCGTCGAGTCCCCCGTGGCCGGTGGTCGCGGCCCGCTTCTCCGGCGGCAGCGACTCCGGGAGCAGGAAGACGGCCGACCCGGCGGCGAGAAGGCTGAGGCCCGCCGCGAAGAAGCCCGGCACCCCGTAGCCCCAGCGGCTGAGGAAGCCCCCGATCGCGGGGCCGAAGATGAAGCCGAGCCCAAACGCCGCGCCGATCAGTCCCATGCCGCGCGCGCGCCGCTCGGCGGTGGTCGTGTCGGCGATGTAAGCCTGCGCGACCGGGATGTTCGCGCCCATGATCCCGGCGATCACCCGGGAGACCAGCAGCACGAGAATCGTGTCGGCGAGGCCGAACACGATGTAGGAGGCCGCGGAGCCGAACAGGCCGAGGATGAGCAGCGGCCGGCGCCCGTGCCGGTCCGACAGCGCTCCCCACACGGGCGCGAACAGGAACTGCATCGCCGAGTAGCTCCCGATGATCAGCCCCACCACGAGCGGCGTGGCGCCGAGCTCCGAGGCGTAGAACGGGAGCAGCGGGAGGACGATCCCGAACCCGATGAGGTCGAGGAACACGGTCAGGAAGATGATGCCGAGGACGGCCTTGCTGTCGGGGGCCTTCACGCGCCGTCCTCCGCGACGCCGGTCTCGAAGAAGCCCGGACCCGGGGACGGCGTCGCGAGCCCGCGGTCCCGGAGGTGCACGAGGTGCGCCGACACGGAGGCCTCCGCGGCGCGCGCCAGCCCCGCCGGCAGCGGCCCGTACACCCGCTCACGGATCTCCGCCGGCGTCGCCGCGCCCGCCGTGATCGCCTCCTCCACCTGCCGCTCCCGCTCGAGACGGTGCTCGCGGTACTCCCGGAGCTTCGCCTCCGCCGCCTCGACGGGAGGACCGTGCCCGGGATACAGCCGGGTCGGCCGCAGCGCCTCCAGCCGCCGGAGACTGGCGAGGTACTCGCCGACCCGTCCGTCCGGGTGGAGGACGGCGCTCGAGCCTTCGCCGAGCACCAGGTCGCCCGTGAACAGCCAACGTTCGGGGCGCTTCCAGAAGGAGAGGTGGTCGCGCGAGTGACCGGGGGTAGCCACCGCGACGAGGCCGCCGTCCGTCGCGCTCAGCCGCATCTCCTCGCCGTCGTCGAGCGGCCGGCCGCGGAGGCCGGTCCGCTCGAGCGCGAGGCCCGAGGCGCGCACCGTGGCGCCGAGGCGCGCCGCCACGGCCGCCGCCCCCGCCGCGTGATCGGCGTGCGCGTGCGTGAGCAGCACCGCCGCCACCGGCCGCCCCGCGACGGCATCCACGACGGCGTCGAGGTGAAGGGGGATGTCCGGACCGGGATCGATCACCGCGACGCGCTCGACGCCCACCACGTAGCTCCGGGTCCCGTCGAGCGTCAGCGGCCCCGGGTTCGGGGCGACGAGGACGACGGGCGCGGGGAGGGCCCCGCCCTCAGTCCGCTGCCGCATCCCAGTCCGGGTCGTCGGGCAGGACGGGCCGCACGCTGTCGCCGCGGATCAGCAGGCGCGGCGTGACCGGCTCCACTCCCGTGGCCCGGCACCAGGCGATCAGGTCGTCGAGCCGGTCGTGCGCGGCCAGCGTTCCCAGCGTGGTGCGGGTCGGAAACAGCATCGGGAGCCGCCCCTCCCGGAAGCGCCGCACCGCCTCGCCCGGCGCCAGCCACGCGGACCCGGCCAGCTCCTCCGTCAGCTCGGGCTCGAAGTCGGCGCGGGCGGGCGGCAGCACCGCGAGGAAGAAGCGCGTGTCGTAGCGCAGGGCGAACCGCCGCGGCGTGATCCAGCGACCGAAGTACGCCGTGCGCACGCCGTGGAAGGAGAGATCGTGCTCGCGGGCCAGCGTCGCGAAGTCCCGCTCTCCTGCGAGCAGGGCGCGCCGCATTCCCGCGACCGCTTCCGGCCCCGGGTCCCGGTCGGCGAGCAGCAGGCCCGTCTCCTCGAGCAGCTCCCGGAGGGCCGCCGCCAGCGCCGCCGGCTCCCGGCCGCCGGGCCCGTGTCCCTCGCCCGACGCGAGCCGGGC
>JAWOIN010000028.1:0-8482 GCA_046484665.1 Gemmatimonadota bacterium | reverse complement strand
CTTGTGTATAACACGGGTTATGTGTACGACAGAGTCGATGCTTGCTTAGCGGTCATTAAATTCTTACTTGGTATCCAGCGGAAAAAGGCCGGTGACACTTTGGTCACCAGCCATAATTCTCTGCACACCCACACCAGCCCCCGGATCCCAGCTCTCGTTGCCGTCCATCTCCGCCTTCCCGTTTCGTGAGTTCCTGTGCAAGGCGGTCGTCGCCGCCCGCGTCCCCTCCCTACGCCGCGGCGCCGCGCCCGGTTTCAGCGGTGCGCGTCCTCAGAGGCCCGCGAGCGCGGCCCGGAGGTCGTCGACCAGGTCGTCCGGGTCCTCGATGCCCACCGACAGGCGTACGAGGCCTTCGGTCAGTCCCATCTGCGTCCGCCGCGCCTCGGGCACCGACGCGTGGGTCATCCGGGCCGGCACCGAGATCAGGCTCTCGACGCCCCCGAGGCTCTCGGCGAGCGCGAAGACCCGGGTCCGGACCGCCACCGCCTCCGCCCGCGCGCGCGTCCCGAGGTCCAGCGTGATCATGCCTCCGAACCCCCGCATCTGGGTCCGCGCGAGTGCGTGCTGGGGATGGTCCGGAAGCCCCGGGTAGAGCACGCGCTCCACCGCCGGGTGCTCGTCGAGGAAGACGGCGATCCGCGCCGCGTTGTCGCAGTGCGCCCGCATCCGCACGTGCAGCGTCTTGGTGGAGCGCAGGAGGAGAAAACAGTCCATCGGCCCGGGGATGGCCCCCGTCGCCATCTGTTGCCAGCCGAGCGCCTCGTCGAGCTCCGGGGAGCGGACGACGACGGCGCCGCCGATCATGTCGCTGTGGCCGCCCAGGTACTTCGTGGTCGAGTGGATCACGATGTCCGCGCCGAGCTCGAGCGGGCGCTGGAGCCAGGGCGTGGCGAAGGTGTTGTCCACCGCGAGCAGCGCCCCGGCCTCGCGCGCGATCGCGGCCGCGGCCGTGATGTCGGTGAGACGCATCAGCGGGTTGGTCGGCGTCTCGACGAAGACCAGCCTGGCCCCCTCGCGCAGCTCCCGCCGGAGCGCCTCCGGGTCCGCGGTGTCCACGAAGGCGAACGAGACGCCGTACCGCTCCCAGAACCGGAACAGGCGCTCGGTGCCCCCGTACAGGTTGTCGCCGCAGACCACCCGGTCGCCGGCGGACAGCGTGGCCTTGAGCACCGCCTCGATCGCCGCCAGCCCGGAGGCGAACGCGCGCCCGGCCGTGCCCCCCTCCAGCGCGGCGAGGTTCGCCTCGAGCGCCGCGCGGGTGGGGTTCGAGACCCGCGCGTACTCGTGCCCCCGGCGGGGCTCCGCCACCCCGTCCTGCACGTAGGTGGAAGTCAGGTATACGGGGGTCATGATCGCCCCCGTTCGGGGCTCCGGCTCCTGTCCCGCGTGGACAGCGAGCGTCCCGAAGCCGTGGCCGGGCCTCGTCTCCATCCGCCTCTCTCCCGTTCGCGCGTTCGGACCGTCCCGGACGGCGGGAAGCTACGGGTCGCCGGCGTCGGACGCACCGGAGCGCTCCCCGCCCGGGTTGACACCCGGTTGACCGGGAGCGTGCAACTCCCGGTCATGAGTTGGCGAACGCGCTCAAGCGGAGGACTCGGGCCGTCCGACCGGGAGATCCGCCCGGGTCCTCCTTCCGCTCCGCGCTCCGAACCGGGGCCCCCGGCGGGTCCGAGGCGGGAGCCGCCGGCGACTCCCGGCGGGCCGAAACCTCGCGCGGACGGACGGGCGTCCTTCCCGTCGCTCTCGCCGGAGCCGGGACCGGTCTCCGAGCGCGCCGCCCACCGGCTGTACGTGCAGCTCGCCTGGAACACGCTCGACCGGCTTCCCCTCATCGCGCCCGACGCCCGGGGTCCGGCGGAGGCGCGTCTGATCTCCCTCTGCCGTCGCCTCGACGTCGAGCCGGTCGCGGTGCGCGTCGGCGCGACGGGCGTCGCCCTCCTCGCCCGCGTCACGCCCTCGCACGCGATCGGGGCGCTCGCGACCTCGCTGAAGCTCGGGTCCCAGGACGCGCTCGCCGCCGCCGGGCGGCCGGTCCGCTGGGGCCGAGGATACGCCGCCTCCAGCGTCGGGCCGTCCGAGGTCCGCCGACGGGCCCGCCGGATCCGCGCACCGCGCGGACCGCGGGACACGGTCCGCGCGCGGCCGAGGTCGCGCCGACGCCCCATCCCCCCCGGCCCACCCGCTCCTTAGGTTGGGCCCCGGCGCCAGGGTCGCCGGCGGCACGAGGCTTGCTGCGTTGGACCGGCCGGGCCGCCGGAACCGGAGGACGGAGGGAACAGGAGCGCGGGTGGGAGCGAGCGAGTCACTGATCGTCTCGGCCTCGGGGATCCGCGGCATCGTGGGGCGCACGATGACTCCGGAGCTCGCGGGTCGCTACGGAGCCGCGTTCGGACTCCACGCCCGCGCCGCCGCGCGCGCGGCGGACGGTGGGGGACACGTGCTGCTCGGCCGGGACTCCCGGACCTCCGGTCCGCTCCTCGCCGACGCGGCGGCGGCGGGCCTGTGCGCCGCGGGCGTCGACGTGCTGGACGCGGGGATCGCCCCCACTCCGACACATCTCCTCGCGGTTCGGGACGACCCCGACGCGATCGGCGGCCTCATCGTCACCGCCTCCCACAATCCCGTAGAGTGGAACGGCCTCAAGCTCGCCGCCGCGACCGGCCGCTTCGTCACGCCGGCGGACGGCCGGCGCATCCACGAGGCGTTCGAGGCGGGGGGCGGGCTCGCCGCCTGGGACCGCCTCGGCTCGCGCGGGACGCGGTCGGGCGTGGCCGCTCACCACATCGAGAGGATCCTCGGGCTCGACATGGTCGACCCGCGGGCGATCCGCGAGTGGGGTCCTACTGTGGCGATCGACTGCGTCCACGGGGCGGGCGCCGTCGTCGTTCCCGAGCTCCTGTCGCGTCTCGGGTGCCGGGTCGAAGGGATCGGACTGGAGCCGGACGGACGGTTTCCACGCAACCCGGAGCCGACGCCCGAGAATCTCGGCGAGCTGTGCGAGCTCGTCCGCGCGACCGGAGCGGACCTCGGGCTCGCGGTCGACCCGGACGCGGACCGCCTGTCGATCGTCGACGAGCGGGGCGAGCCGATCGGGGAGGACTGGACCCTGGCGTTCGCCGTGGAGTACGTGCTGTCCCGGCGGCCGGGTCCCGTCGTGACCAACCTCTCGTCCAGCCAGTCGATAGAGGATGCCGCGAGATCCGCGGGAGTCCCCTTCCACCGGAGCCCGGTGGGCGAGGCGCGCGTGGCGGAGCGGATGGCGGAGGTGGAGGCCGTGATCGGCGGCGAGGGGAACGGCGGCGTGATGCTCCCCGACCTGAACCTCACCCGGGACGCCCCCCTCGCGGCGGCGCTCGTCCTGAGCTTCCTGGCCACGCGTCGGGCGAGACCGGCGGAGCTCCTCGCGGGCCGTGCCCGGTACGCGATGGTAAAGCGGAAGGCCGCGCGCCCGCCGCAGGGGGCGGAGGCGGCGTTCGGGGCGCTCGAGGCGGAGGCGCGCGGGGCGGAAAGGGACCGGAGCGACGGACTGCGTCTCTCGTGGCCGGCCGCGCGGGAGTGGGTGCACGTCAGGCAGTCGGGAACGGAGCCGATCCTCCGTGTGATCTCCGAGGCGCCGGACGCGGCGCGGGCCGTCGGGCTCGCCGACTGGGCGGAGGGACACGTGAAGGCGCTCGGGGCCTGAGGTCCCGGGCCGGGAGCCGGAACGCGACACATGTGCGGAATCGTCGGATACATCGGGAGCCGCGAGGCGCAGCCGATCCTCGTTGAAGGGCTCCGCAGGCTCGAGTACCGCGGCTACGATTCGGCCGGGGTGGCCGTGATCGGCGAGGGCGGGCTCGTCATCCGCAAGACGGCCGGCAAGCTGGCCTCGCTCGAGCAGGAGCTGACGCGCGAGCCCGTCGAAGGCAGCTGCGGGATCGGTCACACCCGCTGGGCCACCCACGGGCCGCCCACCGGTCGGAACGCTCACCCCCACTCCGACTCCGCCGAGGAGATCGCGCTCGTTCACAACGGGATCATCGAGAACTACGAGCCCCTGCGGGCGAAGCTGCTCGAGCTCGGACACGTGTTCCGGTCGGAGACGGACACCGAAGTGCTCGTTCATCTGGTCGCGGAGGCGTTCGAGGGGAACCTGGAGCGGGCTGTCGCGGCCGCGCTCCTGCGCGTGCGGGGCACCTACGGGATCGCCGTTATGCACACCGGAGACCCGGACAAGATCGTGGTCGCCCGCCGGGGCTCTCCGCTCCTGATCGGGATCGGGGGAGACGGACTCGCCGAGACGTTCGTGGCGTCGGACGTGGCGGCGCTGCTGGAGCACACCCGCCGCGTCGTCTATCTCGACGACGGCGAGCTCGCGGTCCTGAAGCGCGACGGGCACGAGATCCACTCGCTCTCCGAGTTCGGCCTCACCGGCTCCCCGCGTCCGATCGAAAGGGAGATCAGTCACATCGACTGGGACCTCGCCCGGATCGAGAAGGGCGGCTACGTGCACTTCATGCGCAAGGAGATCTTCGAGCAGCCGGCCACGATCCGCGACGCGATGCGCGGCCGGCTGCTCGACGAGGAGGGCGACGCGCGTCTCGGAGGCCTCCGGTCGCTGTCGGACGTGCTGGACCGGGTCGAGAGGATCGTGTTCACGGCCTGCGGCACGAGCTGGCATTCGGCGCTGGTCGGCGAGTACATGATCGAGGACATCGCCCATATCCCGGCCGAGGTGGAGTACGCCTCCGAGTTCCGGTACCGGCGCCCGATCCTGACGGACAACACGCTCGTGGTGGCGATCTCCCAGTCGGGGGAGACCGCCGACACCCTGGCCGCGATGCGGGAGGCGAGGCGGCAGGGCGCGCCGGTGATGGGGATCGTCAACGTGGTGGGCTCCACGATCGCCCGGGAGTCCGACGGCGGCGTCTACATCCACGCCGGGCCCGAGATCGGAGTCGCGTCGACCAAGGCGTTCACGGGACAGCTGGCGGTGCTCACCCTGTTCACGCTGCTTCTGGCGCGCCGGCGGGGCATGCCGCTCGCCGAGGGGCGTCGGATCGTCTCCGCCCTCCGCCGGCTCCCGGAGCAGGTCGAGCGTGCGCTCGCCCTCGACGGGTTCGTGGCCGGGATCGCGGAGGAGTACCGCAACGATACGAACGCGCTGTACCTGGGGAGAGGATACAACTTCCCCGTCGCCCTCGAGGGCGCGCTGAAGCTGAAGGAGATCAGCTACATCCACGCCGAGGGATATCCCGCGGCGGAGATGAAGCACGGGCCGATCGCCCTGATCGACGACAACATGCCCGTGGTGTTCATCGCGCCGAGCGACGGGGTGTACGAGAAGGTCGTCAGCAACATCGAGGAGGTGAAGGCCCGCGGCGGACGCGTGATCGCGATCGTCACGGAGGGGAACGAAGACCTCGCGGGCAAGGTCGACCACGTGATCCCGGTGCCCTCCACGCTCGACGCGCTGCAGCCGTTCCTGACGGTCGTCCCGCTGCAGCTCCTCGCCTACCACATCGCGGTCCAGCGCGGCTGCGACGTGGACCAGCCCCGCAATCTCGCCAAGAGCGTCACGGTCGAGTGACGTACCGGCCCGGCGGCCGGGGATCGCTCCCCGCCGCCGGGGGTTCTACCTTGGGCCGCGCGGGACCGCCCCGCGGCCGCACCGTGCTCGAGCACCCCGGAGACCCATGACGCCGCCCGTCGAAGCCCCCCCCGCCGCCCGCCACCCGCCCGCGGCCCGCTCGGTTCCCGCGCTCGCCGCGGCGCTCACGCTCCTCGCAGCTCCGGCGACCGGGAGCGCCCAGTACCGGATCGTCTCGCCCGGGGCCGACACGCTGGCCTTCTCCTCGACCGAGGTGCGCGCGATGCTCGACACGACGCGCGCGCTGCGAGCGGACCTCGAGCGGGATCCGAGGGTCCTGTACAGGCTCGGGTTCGTCGACCGCGTTTCGGAGGAGACGCCGGAACCGGCGTTTCCGTGGAACGCGGTGGAGCCGGAGAGCGACAGCACGGTGGTCGTCGCCACGCCGGGAAACCTGCGAGAGGCGGGCCGCGCCTACGAGAACTACGCGGTCCTCCGGATGCACGTGATCCGGGAGCGCGACCCCGACGCACCGTGCGACTCGATCGTGACCTGGGAGGCGGAGGCCGTGTCGGCGTTCGCCGACGGGTGGATCGTGGCGCGGACGTTGTTCGGCGGCCCGCCGTTCGCGCCGCTCGACGAGATCGCCTTCGCCCGGGCCGGCGGGCACCTGGAGGCGCTGATCGCGGACCGGCAGGACCGCTGGGCCGGGGCCTGCGCGGGCGAATGGGCGACGGCGCACCCCGGCGCGGTCGAGGCGTACCGGACCTGGCGCGAGACCGGGTTCCTCGACGCGAGCCCCGAGGCGGCCGCGGCGGAGCCGGCGGAGGGGGAGGAGGGCTGACGGATGGGCCTCCGGCTCTACAACACGCTCGGCCGACGCGTCGAGGAGTTCGAGCCAGCGGACGGGCGGACCGTGCGGCTCTACACCTGCGGGCCCACCGTCTACGACCGGGCCCACATCGGGAACTTCCGCGCCTTCGTGTGGGAGGACCTGCTCCGTCGCTACCTCCGCTGGAAGGGCTGGGAGGTGGAACAGGTGATGAACATCACCGACGTCGACGACCGGACGATCCGGGCCGCGCTCGACCGCGGCACCACGCTCGACGAGGTGACCCGGCCGGTCGAAGAGGCGTTTTTCGAGGACTGGCGGACTCTCGGCCTCGAGCCCGTCGAGCACAACCCCCGGGCGACCGAGCACGTGCCGCAGATGCTCGCCCTCATCCGGCGGCTCGAGGAGGGAGGCTACACCTACCTGCGCGATGGCTCCGTCTACTTCGCGATCGACCGCTTTCCCGGCTACGGGCGCCTGATCGAGCTCGATCCCGCGAGGCTGCGGACCGCGGGCCGGGTGGAGGGCGACGAGGAGTACTCGAAGGACGATCCCCGCGACTTCGTCCTCTGGAAGGGCGGGGAGCGCTCGAAGGAGGGCGCCGTCGCGATGTGGGACTCGCCGTGGGGCACGGGCCGACCGGGCTGGCATCTCGAGTGCTCGGCGATGGCGATGGAGTACCTGGGCGAGACGCTCGACATCCACACGGGCGGGACGGACAACATCTTTCCGCACCACGTGAACGAGATGGCGCAGTCCGAGGCGGCGACCGGCCGGCCGTTCGCGCGGTTCTGGCTGCACGCCGCCCACCTGCTGGTCGACGGCGCGAAGATGTCGAAGTCCCTGGGGAACTTCCACACGCTCGACTCCCTGCTCGAGCGCGGGCACCGTCCGTCGGCGATCCGGTATCTGCTGCTCAGCGGACATCACCGGCAGAACCTCAACTTCACCCTCGACGGACTGGCTGCCGCGACGCGCGCGGTCGACCGCCTCCACACCTTCGCGCGACGGCTGGACGAGGCGGAGACCGGACCGGGCGCGCCGGGGCCCGGCGCGGGGACGGCCGCCGCCGTCGAGGCCGCGCGCCGATGGCGAGAGGGGTTCGAGTCGGCGCTCGACGACGACCTCAACGTGGCCGACGCGCTCGCCGCAACGTTCGAGCTCGTCCGCGAGGGGAATGCCCTGCTGGACGCCGAACCGGGATCCGGGGCGGGCCCCGTCGCGGCTGCGCTGCGGCCCGCCCTCGACGACTTCGACCGGGTGTTCGGGCTGGTGGGGCTCCGGGCCCGTGAGGAGGACGCGGTCGACGAGGAGCTGGCGGCGTGGGTCCGGGAGCGGCTCGAGGCCCGGACGGAGGCGCGACGGGGCCGCGACTTCGCCCGGGCGGACGAGATCCGGGCCGAGCTCCAGGTCCGGGGGGTGACGATCGAGGACACGCCGGAGGGAACGCGCTGGAGGCTCTCCTCGGGCACCTCCTGAACGGGTCCGCCTGCCCCGCCGCGGAGCGCCGGTCCCCGTCGTCAGGGGCTCCCGCCCGCGGAGTTGACGCGATCTGAGGGCCCCGATATGTTAGCGGTCTGATTCCGGCTGGCGTAGCTCAACAGGAAGAGCATCGGATTTGTAATCCGAAGGTTGTGGGTTCGAATCCCACCGCCAGCTCCAGAGACGGGACGCTCCACGGCCAGCCGCGTCTCTCGCGGGGTCGCGGGAGCGCGATTTGTCATCGGGGCCCACGACCGGCGACGGCGGGGGGCCGTACGAGTCCGCGGTGGGGTACCGAAGCGGCCAAACGGAGCAGACTGTAAATCTGCCGGCGTACGCCTACGGAGGTTCGAATCCTCCCCCCACCATCCGTTTCACCCGCTGTCCGTGAGCCGGTTGGAGCGTCGTGGCGCCGCGCGCCGCGCTGAGACAGGAGTTCAGTCGAGATGGCGAAGAAGAAGTTCGAGCGGACGAAGCCGCACGTGAACGTGGGGACGATCGGGCACGTGGACCACGGGAAGACGACGCTGACGGCGGCGATCACGGAGGTGCAGGCGGCGAAGGGGTTGGCGGACTTTGTGCCGTTCGATCAGATCGAC
>JAWOIN010000025.1:0-10438 GCA_046484665.1 Gemmatimonadota bacterium | reverse complement strand
GGAACGCGTGCGATCGGACGAGCTGTCCAGGCTGGATCTCGACCCAGGCGGAGGACAGGCTGTCGAGGATCTCGAGGGCCGCGGCCTCGTCGGCGGGCGAGAGCGCCCCCGCCCTGCGGTGCCGCGCGATCGCCGACGCGCACTCCGCCGGCGTCGCCCACCAGACCGCCGCCTCCGGGTCCTCCCTCGCGAGACGGTCGACGTCGGGACTCCGGCTCTCCTCGAGACAGAGCGCGGCGATCGCGGAGCTGTCCCAGAATCTCACGGACCTTCCCGTCGCTCTTCGATCACGGCGTCGACCAGGCTCACGCCCGTCCCCCGCGGCCGCCGGGCGGCGATCCCCTTTACGTCGATCCCCCCTTCGACGTCCGGCGGCCGCGCCTGGCCGGTTCGGACCAGCATGCGCACCCGGCTCCCCCGTTCCTCGGAGCCCGGGACGGGCGCGATCCGCGCCACCGGTCGACCGCGGTCCGTCACGATCACCTCCTCGCCCGCCTTCACGGCCTCCAGGTACTCGCTGAGCCTCGCCTTCAGCCTCGAGATGGGGACTCGCTTCATCGCCGCCTCATCGGGTCCGCCTCATCGGGTCCGCCTCATCGGGTCCGCCGGTTCTCCGGGCCGCGCCGCGCCGACGGCGCCGGCCGCGTCGCGCTCGCGTCCGCGGCATGCGCGAATGTGACCACAATAGTCACGAACGCACCGGCGGAACAGGACGGCGGTCCGTCCGACGCTTCCGCCGCCGCGCCTGTCAGACCTCCCGTCCAGATTCCACTTCCCGCGGACGCCGGGCCCCGCCCGGCGCGCCCGCGGCGCGTGCCGGCACAGCCACAGACCCGAGGAGGGGCGAGATGAAGACGCGGATCCTGCTGGACCACGAGCCCGTGGCCGACGGCGGCTGGCTCGTGAGGGCGATGCTCAAGATCGAGGGAGAGGCCCGCGCCGACGCGGACCGCGTGCCGCTCAACCTGTCGCTCGTCCTCGACCGCTCGGGCTCCATGGACGCCGGGAAGCTGGAGGCGGCGAAGGAGGCGGCGCGTCTCCTGGTGCGGCGGCTGTGGCCCGCCGACCTCGTGAGCGTGGTCGTCTACGACGAAGTGGTGGCGACCGTCGCGCCGCCCGCCACCGGAGCCGAGCAGGAGGACCTCGGGGCCCGGATCGCCGCGATCACGACCGGCGGCACGACGAACCTGAGCGGCGGCTGGCTCAAGGGCCGCGACCACGTGGCCGCGAACCGGCGCGAGGGCGCCGTGAACCGGATCCTGCTCCTCACGGACGGGCTCGCGAACGTCGGGATCACGGAGCCGGCGAAGCTCGAGGGCCTGTGCCGCACCGCGGCCGCCGAGCACGGGATCACCACGACGACGATCGGGTTCGGGGCGGACTACGCCGAGCAGCTGCTGCAGGCGATGGCCGACGCGGGCGGCGGCGCCACCTACTACATCGAGCGCCCCGACCAGGCGCCCGGCGTGTTCGAGGAGGAGCTCGAGGGGTTGCTCTCGATCTCCGCGCAGAACCTGTCCGTGCGGATCGAGCCGACCGCGGGGAACGAGTTCGTCCAGGTCTGGCACTCCTACCCGTCGCGCGCGGAGGGCGACGTGCTCGAGCTCGCCGTCGGCGATCTGTACGCGCGCGAGCCGCGCCACGTGCTCGCCGAGTTCCTGCTCAAGCCGCCCGCCGACGGGCACGAGGAGGACGAGGTCGAGGTGGCGACGTTCACCGTCACGGCCGACGTGCTCACCGATGCCGGGAACGTCGAGAAACACACGGTGACGCTCCCCGTGCGCCTGTCGCCGCGGGAGGGCGGCCTCGTCGACCCCGTCGTGCGCAAGGAGATGCTGCACCTCGAGGCGGCGCGCGCCCGGAAGAAGGCGCTCGAGGACTGGGACCGGGGCCGGTTCGAGGACGCGGGCTTCAGCCTGCGGACCCTGTCCGCGAAGATCCTCGCCGCGCCGTACGCGGACGACGAGCTCCGCGAGGAGGCGGCGGATCTCGGGATGCTGGCCGACCGCTCGGAGAGCCGCTCGATCGTGGCGGAGGACGTGAAGTACGCCTTCCACCGCGCCTACGACGCGTCGCACAGCAAGCGGATGGCGTCGAAGCGGGTGGCCCGGACGAAGCCGGAGGACGAGGCCTGAGCCGGACCCGGAGGGCAGGGTCCCCGCACGCCGCGCGGGGGCCCCGCTCGATCTCGGAAGTCCGGAGGGGAGCGACCTCTCGTCAGTCCGGCTCGCCCGAGCCCTCGGCGGCGCGGAAGACGGCCGTCAGATCGACGTCGCCGAGTCCTGCACTCCCGATCCGGACCGGGAGGCTCCCCGTCCCGCGCTCGCAGCGCGCGCTCCCCTCGAAGCGCCAGACCTCCACGGCGCGGGCGTCCGGCTCCACGATCCAGTACTCGCCGACGCCCTGCGCGCCGTAGAGCTTCAGCTTGATCCCGCGGTCCCTCCGCTCCGTCGACGGGGAGAGGATCTCGACCACGATGTCCGGCGCGCCCCGGATCCAGTCCGGGCCCACGATTCCGCGGCGAGGCCCGGCGATGAGGACGAGATCCGGCTGCACTCCCTCGCCCGTCGCGGGGGGCTCGACGCCCACGGGGGCCTGGAGCAGCTCGCCGTGCCGCCCGCGCTCGAGCAGGTCCCGGAGCGCCGCACCGAGCTCGCGGCTCAGCCGCTGGTGCCGGACCGAGGGCGCCGCCGTCACCTGCAGCTCCCCGGCGATCGCCTCGTAGCGATGGCCGTCGTCCGGCATCTGCTGGACGTCCTGCCAGGTGATCGTGGTGAGCGCCATACGAGACACATCATACCTCCGGGCGGGGGAGCGTGGCACCCGGAGGTGACCCGGAGGCATCACCATCGGCTCATCCCGGCGCGTCGGGCGCATGGAGCGCCGCACGCTCAGGCTGCGCGGGCCACGACCAGGGCCGTGCAGCGACCGCCGAAGCTCGCGGCGAGCAGGAGCGCCGTGCGCGCGGCCCGCTCCCGCGGTCGCGCGGAGACCGAGCACGGGGGGAGCTCGGGGTCCGGAAGGTCCGTGCCGAGCGTCCCCGGGAGCAGGCCCGCCTCGAGCGCGAGGACGGCGGCCGCCGCCTCGAGGGCGCCCGAGGCCCCGAGCGTGTGGCCCAGCGTGGCCTTGAGCCCGACCAGCGGTGCCGTCGTCAGCGCGTCCCCGAGGAGCGCGGCGAGTCCGCGGCACTCGGCCGCGTCGTTGCACCGGGTCGCCGTGCCGTGCGCCTTGATCCAGCCGGGCGCGCCGGCGCGCGCCCCCCGGAGCGCCCGCACCGCCGCGGCGGCGACCCCCCGTCCCCCGGGTTCGGGGGCCACCATGGAACCGGCTTCTACCGCGAGCCCGTAGCCGACGAGCCGCGCCCGCGGCCGCGCCCCGCGCGCCCGTGCGCGCGTCTCCGACTCCAGCACCAGGACGCCGGCCCCCTCCCCGAGCACGGTGCCGCTGCGCCGCGCGTCGAACGGGCGGCAGTCGCGCGGGCTCAGGATCCCCGCCGCCTCGAACGCGTCCGAGATCGCGCTCTGGAGCGGACACTCGGCGGCGCCCGCCACGGCGACGTCGAGGCGGCCCGAGCGGATCGCCTCCGCCGCCTCCCCGATCGCGCAGGCCCCCGAGACGCTCGCCGCCGAGAGGTGGAGGACCGGCCCGTCGATCCCGCGGCGCTGGGCGAAGAGCGCGCCGCCCGCCCCGATCAGGTAGCGGAGCAGGGCCGAGGGTCGGGGGCGCCGCTCCCGGCCCGGCGCTCCCTCCGAGCGCGCCGCGGCCGCGGCCCGCGCCTCGTCGAGCAGGCCGGCCATCGGCCCCAGCGAGCTGCCCTCGAACACGCCGGCGCGCGCGGGCTCCGGCGCCGCGTCGGGCAGGCCCGCGTCCTCCCACGCCTCGACGGCCGCGGCGTGGAAGAGCGCGGCGGTCCGGTCCAGGCGCCGGGTCTCGGGGTCGCGCGGCGGGTCGGGACAGGGCGCGGCCGGAAGGGGCGGACGGCCCGCCGGGCCGGGCCCGTCCGCATCCGGAGAAGCCGGGCGGATCCCGCCCCGTCCCGCGGCGAGCGCGTCGAGCAGCGCCGGGGCCCCGAGGCCCGCGGCGCTGATCGCTCCGACGCCCGTCACCCAGACGCCCTCGCCGGTCACCAGTCGCCTCCCGCCGCCAGGACGGAGAGCGCCGCGTTCGCCCGCGCCACCGCCAGGCGCGCGATGGACCCCGGCTCCGACTCGATCCGGGCCAGCGTCTCCGCGTCCGGCGCGCCCGGCCTGCTCGCGTGGATCCGGTACCAGCCGCTCGAGCGCAGCACGTAGCTCCGCTCCGTCCCCGGCGCGCGCGGCGGCACGCGGTAGACGACCTCCGCCGCGTCGCCGCGCTCCATCACGTGCTCGCGCCCGTCGATCGCGGCGAGGAGAGGCGCGACGTCGCGTCCGTCCGTCGTGCGCGCGCTCTCCGGCGCCAGCGCGTGGACGGCTGCGGGACCGCCGTCCCCGAACTCGAGGGCGGCCCGGTCCACGAGCCAGAAGGACGGCACCGACTCGAGCCGGACGCGCAGCCGGTCTCCGCGCACGCGGGAGAGGTCGAGCACGGCGACCTGCCGCTTCACCACCTCGGGACCGGCCTCCCACACGAGGTCCTGGCGCTCGAAGCCGTCCTCGGTCTCGACGGAGACGGCCAGGAACCCCTCCTCCGCGAACCGGCGTCCGATGCGCGCGGCGCGCGCGGGGTCGGCCGCGAGGGAGACGTGCCACGCCTCGAGCCCGTCGCCGTGGAGGCGCATGTACTCGCCGACCATCGACGCGGCCCAGACCGTGTTGTGGGCGTCGAGCACGAGGCGCGCCCGGTCCGACCCGGCCGGACGCGCGAACTCCAGCTCCAGCCCATCGCGCAGGTTCCGCGGGTCCGTCGTGTCGCGCGGGGCGAGCGCCGACTCCCAGCTCCAGCCGTCCGCCGACCGGACCCGCTCGAGCGCATCGCGACCATCCAGGTCGCGCGCCGCGAGCGGGGCGCGCAGGGCGCCGAGGACGTGCAGGTCGCCCCGCCCGTCGGGCGCCACCGTGGTGCCCCGGGGATGGTCGACCGCGAGCAGCTCGAGCGCGTCCACGTAGTCCGTCTCGTCCAGCTCGGCCGAGAGGCGCAGCCGCACCTCGCCGCCGTCGTCCCGGGCGTGCTCGAGCCCGTCGACGTCCGTGCGCGCGAGCGGACGCGCCACCGCGCCGCCGAACGTGCCGGAGTCGAGGCGCCACGCCTCTCCATCCCAGCTGTAGACCAGGGGACAGGATATGATGGGCGGGATCGTGTCTGGAGCGGCGGGCGGGTCGTCGTCGCCCGACGCCGCGGCGATCGCGACCAGCACCGCGCCGACGCCGAGTCCGACCAGGGCCACCGTCCCGGCCGTGTTCGTCGTGCGCACCTCGACCTGGCGGACCTCGTCGGTCGGCACCGCCAGCCGAACGCCGTCGGTCGAGAGCCCGAGCAGGCTGTCGCCCGACAGACGGGGCGAGCGGAGCTCCACCCGGGCGCCGTCCGCCAGGGTGAGGCGCATCCGATCGGGCCGGTCCGTCCGGAGGACGAGCTCCGGAGGCGAGTCCCGGACGCTCCAGCGAGTGCATCCGGCCGCGAGAACGGCGGCGAGTCCGGCCGCGAGGGCCGCTCTCCGCCACGGGTTGTCGTGCCATCCGGACATGGTCTCCTCCGGGTCGGGCGTACGGGTGCGGGGCGAGCGGCCCCGCGTGCCACCCGGGAGGTGGAGTCGGACGGTCAGGCGACAGTCAAGCGGGAGAGACCCGGAAGGCCGGATGGGAAGGGGAGACCGTCGAAGGGGGCGCGCCGCGGCGCCCGTCGGGCGAACGCCGCCGTCCACATCAGCGTGCCCCGCGAGCGCAGAGGCCTCCGCCCGCCCCCGGGCGTCCGGCTTCACACGCCGACGCGTCCCATCCCCGACGCAGATGTCGCAGCGCGCGATGGTATGCGCGTGACCGGGGCCCTGCGGTCGATTCTCGATGCCGCCTCGCCGGGCGCCGCTCCGGAGCAGATCCGGGCGGCGGCAGGCCAGGCGGTCGAGCGCGCGATGCCGACGCCGCGCCGGTGGCAGACTTCCACCATGGATTTCGCTCTACGGGGCGAGCCCCAGGACGCTTCCTGAAACCGGAGCGAATCCCATGACCACGAGCTAAGCCTTCGCGCTCAGCCTGCTCCTGCCCGTCAAGGGCCTGCTCGCCGCGCGGGCGCCCGTCGGTCCGGCGGTCCCCGCATCGCCGGTCGAGCGGGTCGGCATCGAGCCGGAGACCGAGGCCGCGTCCTGCCAGTTCGCGATCCGCGCGAAGAACAACCTGAGCTTCGACGTCTGGGTCGAGCCGTACGACAGCACGGTGCGGCTCGAGTCCACGTTGATCTCCGCGCTCCTCCGCGGCGACAAGCAACTGAAGATCCAGAACCACCGGATCGCGACGGGCAAGACGATGGACCGCCGCTACGAGGCGGGGGGCGCGTGCGGGACACGGCGCACGTGGATCTTCTGGGTCCGCATCGGCGGACGGGAGGTGCTCCAGATCGTGTCCCGCTCCACGAGCGGGACGGGATGGCGAGACCTGATCGTGGACCTCGGCGAGTCCTCCAAGTGGGGACTGTGACGCGCCGGGAGCGCGAGGGACGATTCTGACGGCTCAGGCGAAGGCGGCCTGCCGGCCGTCAATCGTGTACGACGACGGACGACCCCGGGCTCGAGCCGGACGTGGCCGGCGAGGCGAGCCCAGCGCTCCCGGCGCCCTCGTTTCGACCCGCGTCCGGAGCCCTGACTGCCGTGCTTCCCGGCGTTGCCCGGCGGGCCTCGAAACCGTATATTTCCCTCGTCCGATCCCGGGTAACTAAGAGGGATCGATCGGCGCGGATTTGATCGCAGCTTGAAGGCGCGCCGATCCGGAGGGACGATCCTTCTAAAGCGCGGCAGAGGGCCTGACCGCGGCTAGGACGCGATCGGGCCCTCTCTCGTTCCGGGCAGCTTCCGCCACACGCAACAGGAAGCGGACGAGGAGGTCCCCGAAGTCGATCCCCGCCCGGACGGGCGACCGCGCTCAGTCGGCCCGGAACACGTCCGCCAGGTCGATCGCGCCGAGCTCCTCGCCGCCCGGAGTCACGGGCAGCGTGCCGGAGTACAGCCGCATGGCGGCCGGTCCAGGACCGTGCCCGGCGAAGTCCCGGACCTCGACGGACTCCGCATCCGGGTCGACGATCCAGTACTGCCGGACGCCCTGCCGCTCGTAGAGCTTCCTCTTCACGCCCCGATCCCGGTGCTCGGTGTTCGGCGAGAGGATCTCGACCACCAGGTCGGGCGCGCCTCGGATGCCGGCCGTGACGATACGGTCGCGCCGCCGCGCCGAGACGAAGACGATGTCGGGCTGGACGCCCTCGCCGGTGTCCGCGAACTCGACGCCGATCGGGGCGTCGACGACGATTCCGTGTCCGGGCTCCTCGAGCAGCCGGACGAGCGCCCGCTCCAGTCGCTGGGAGATCCGCTGGTGCCGGAAGGACGGCGCAGGCGTCACGTGGAGCTCGCCCTCGATCGCCTCGTGGCGATGCCCGTCGTCCGGAAGCTGCTGGACGTCCTGCCAGGTGATCCGCGGAAGCGCCATGCGATGCACATTCGACCTCCGGTTGACGTTGCGCGGCACCCGGAGGGTGAGGGAATGTCATCATCGCCGGATCAAGACGACGTCAAGGCAGGAGCCCCGCCGCCCGGGATCCGCGACGATCTCCCCGGAATGCCTGCGGTCCGTTTCCCGATTTCCCTTTTCGGGAATCCGAACCGAGGGGTCCGCATCCGGGCCCGGCGTGCGTACTGCCGCGGCGGCTGCGACGCGCCCGCGTCCGCGACTGGCGCCCAAGCCGCGACCCCCCTACAGATACCGCGTTCAAGAGACGACACCGGCCGCCGGTCGGCGGGCGGACGAGATACCGGCGAGACGAAGGTCGACTCGGGCGGCGAGGAGAGAGACTCGATGAGCGGGAACGGAGACGGCCCGGCGACGGGCGGCATGCACGCGAAGAAGACCGGCCGCGGGACCTCGATCCGGGACTGGTGGCCGGACCGGCTGGACCTCGGGATCCTCCGGCAGCACTCGGAGAAGAGCGACCCGATGGGCGAGGGCTTCGACTACGCGAAGGAGTTCGAGTCGCTCGACCTCGCGGCCGTGAAGCGGGACCTCCACGAGCTGATGACCGACTCGCAGGACTGGTGGCCCGCCGACTACGGGCACTACGGCGGGCTGTTCATCCGCCTGGCGTGGCACAGCGCGGGCACCTACCGGATCGGCGACGGCCGCGGGGGCGCGGGGTCCGGCTCGCAGCGGTTCGCGCCGCTCAACAGCTGGCCCGACAACGTGAACCTCGACAAGGCGCGTCGCCTGCTCTGGCCGATCAAGCGGAAGTACGGCCGGAAGATCTCCTGGGCCGACCTCATGGTCCTGGCCGGCAACGTCGCCCTCGAGTCGATGGGCCTCGAGACCTTCGGGTTCGCCGGCGGGCGCGAGGACGTGTGGGAGCCGGAGCAGGACACCTACTGGGGCGCCGAGGAGGAGTGGCTCGCGACGAGCGACACGCCGAAGAGCCGGTACAGCGGGGAGCGCGACCTCGAGAATCCCCTCGCCGCCGTGCAGATGGGCCTCATCTACGTGAACCCCGAGGGGCCGGACGGGAACCCCGACCCGGTCGCCTCCGGCCGCGACATCCGCGAGACCTTCAAGCGGATGGCGATGAACGACGAGGAGACCGTCGCGCTCACAGCCGGCGGGCACACCTTCGGCAAGTGCCACGGAGCCGGCGACGCCGCGCTCCTCGGCCCGGAGCCCGAGGCCGCCGGCCTCGAGGAGCAGGGCCTCGGCTGGAAGAGCCGTCACGGCAGCGGAAAGGGCTCAGACACGATCACCAGCGGGCTCGAGGGCGCGTGGACGCCGAACCCCACGAAGTGGGACAACGGCTACTTCGACATGCTGTTCGGCTACGAGTGGGAGCTCGTGAAGAGCCCCGCCGGCGCCTGGCAGTGGCAGGCGAAGGACATGAAGGAGGAGGACCTCGCGCCGGACGCGGAGGACCCGACGAAGCGCGTCCCGACCATGATGTCGACCGCCGACATGGCGATGCGGATGGACCCCGTCTACGAGAAGATCTCGCGGCGCTTCCACGCGAACCCCGACGAGCTCGCGGACGCGTTCGCCCGCGCCTGGTTCAAGCTCACCCACCGCGACATGGGCCCGCGCTCGCGCTACCTCGGGCCCGAGGTCCCCGAGGAGGAGCTGATCTGGCAGGACCCGGTCCCCGACGTCGACCACGAGCTGATCGACGAGCGGGACGTCGCGGACCTCAAGCGCAGCATCCTCGACGCGGGCCTCACGGTCCCCGAGCTCGTGACGACCGCGTGGGCGTCCGCCTCCACCTTCCGCGGCTCCGACAAGCGGGGCGGGGCGAACGGGTCGCGTCTCCGCCTCGCGCCGCAGAAGGACTGGGAGGTGAACGGGCCGGAGCGGCTCCGGAAGGTGCTGGACAAGCTCGAGAACATCCGGCAGGCCTTCGAAGACACGCAGGCCGGCGGAAAGAAGGTCTCGCTCGCCGACCTCATCGTCCTCGGCGGGTGCGCCGCGGTCGAGCGGGCCGCGAAGGAGGCGGGCTTCGACGTCACCGTCCCCTTCGCGCCCGGCCGCACCGATGCCTCGCAGGAGCAGACGGACGTCGAGTCGTTCGAGCCGCTCGAGCCGGCCGCCGACGGGTTCCGGAACTACCAGAAGGCGAAGTTCTCCATCACCGCAGAAGAGCTGCTCGTCGACCGCGCGCAGCTGCTGACGCTCACCGTGCCCGAGATGACGGTGCTGGTGGGCGGCATGCGCGCCCTGGACGCGAACTGGGACGGATCGAAGCACGGCGTGCTCACCGACCGGCCCGGCGCGCTCACGAACGACTGGTTCGTGAGCCTGCTCGACATGGGCACGGTCTGGACGCCGACCCCGGACGACGGGGACGTCTACGAGGGCGTCGACCGCGCGACGGGCGAGAAGAAGTGGACCGGCACTCGCATCGACCTGGTGTTCGGCGCGAACTCGGAGCTGCGGGCCGTGGCGGAGGTCTACGCCTCCGACGACGCGAAGGAGAAATTCGTGAACGACTTCGTGGCGGCGTGGGACAGGGTCATGAACCTGGACCGGTTCGACCTGGACTGACGCGGCGCGGCGGTCGACGCCGTCGCGAGCCGGCGTCGGGATGGAAAGCGGAGAGGGCCCCTTTCCTGCGGGGCCCTCCGCGTTTCGGGGCCGTCAGCGGCGGGCGAATACCTCCGCCAGGTCGATATCCCCGAGCTCTTCCCCCGAAAGTCGAACGGGGATCCGGTCCGTCAGCCGGGCGAAGGCCGGCTCGGCCCTGCCGAACGTCCACACCTCCACGGACTCCGTGTCCGGGTCCACGATCCAGTACT
>JAWOIN010000069.1:0-75801 GCA_046484665.1 Gemmatimonadota bacterium | reverse complement strand
GGACGGACGCCTGTTCCCGATGCGGAGCATGGGCTCGTCCGGGGTGTTCGAGATCTTCCTTCCCGGCGTCGGCGAGGGCGCGCTCTACAAGTACGAGATCCTCACGGGGGAGGGGAAGATCCGACTGAAGACCGACCCGTACGCGACGTCGATGGAACTCCCGCCGGGCACCGCCTCCCGCGTGTACGCCTCGCGATACGAATGGGGGGACGGCGCCTGGATGGAGGGGCGGGCGGACCGCGACCTTCGCGCCGAGCCGTTGGCGATCTACGAGGTGCACCTCGGCAGCTGGGCCCGCGTCCCGGAGGAGGGGGACCGTCCGCTCGCTTACCGCGAGATCGCGCCGCGGCTGGTGGAGCACGCGAAGCGGCTCGGGTTCGACTGGATCGAGCTGCTTCCCGTCGCCGAGCACCCGTTCGCCGGCTCCTGGGGCTACCAGGTCTCGGGGTACTACGCGCCGACCTCCCGCTACGGGACGCCGGACGACTTCCGGTTCTTCGTCGACCACTGCCACCGGCACGGCGTCGGCGTGATCGTCGACTGGGTGCCGGCTCACTTCCCGCGCGACGACTTCGCGCTCCGCCGCTTCGACGGCACCGCCCTCTACGAGCACGACGATCCGCGTCTCGGAGAGCACCCGGACTGGGGCACCCTGATCTTCAACTACGGCCGCCCGGAGGTGCGGAACTTCCTGATCGCGAACGCGCTCTACTGGCTGCGCGAGCTCCACGTGGACGGACTGCGCGTCGACGCCGTGGCGTCGATGCTCTACCTCGACTACAGCCGGAACGCGGGCGAGTGGGTCCCCAACCGGTACGGCGGGCGCGAGAACCTGGAGGCGGTCGAGTTCCTGCGGACCCTCAACGAGACGATCGCGGCCGAGGCCCCGGGCGCGTTCACGGCGGCGGAGGAGTCGACGGCCTGGGGTGGCGTGTCCCGGCCCGTGTCCGAAGGCGGCCTCGGGTTCGCGTTCAAGTGGAACATGGGCTGGATGCACGACACGCTTCAGTACTTCGCCCGCGACCCCGTGCACCGGCGCTGGCACCACGACGAGCTCACGTTCGCGATGATCTACGAGTACTCGGAGCGGTTCATCATGCCGCTGTCGCACGACGAGGTCGTGCACGGAAAGCGCTCCCTGCTCGGCCGGATGCCGGGCGACGAGTGGCAGCGGTTCGCGAACCTGCGGCTCCTGCTCGCCTACCAGTTCACCCGCCCCGGCAAGCCGCTCGTGTTCATGGGCACCGAGCTCGCGCCCTACGAGGAGTGGGACCACGACCGCAGCCTTCCATGGCACCTGCCCGTCTACGACCCGATGCGGGCCGCGTTCGGGCGCTTCTTCGAGGCGCTCGGGAGGATGTACCGGGAGACGCCGCCGCTGTGGCGGCGCGACCACGTGCCGGAAGGATACTCGTGGCTCGAGCCCGGCGACCGGGAGAACAGCGTGCTCTCGTACGTCCGCCGCGACGGGGACGACCACGTGGTCGTCGTCCTCAACCTGACGCCGGCGCCGCGGGAGGACCACCGGATCGGAGTCCCGTCAGCCGGACGCTGGCTCGAGCGGTTGAACACGGATGCACGGGAGTTCGGCGGCGGTGGGTACGCCACGCGGGCCGCGGTCGACGCGGACCCGATCGCCTGGCACGGGTACCCGCAGTCCGTGGGACTGAGGCTGCCGCCGCTCGGAGCGCTGGTGCTGGTGCCGGAGGGGTAGGCGGGGCGGGGGGCGGAGGGCGGAGGGCGGCGGCGGGATCCGGCCGCGCGAGCGACCGGCGATCCCTGCTTCTTTCCGGAGACCTTCTTCGCGACATTCCGCGGCCTTGGTGTGCCGAACCGCTCCGACCTGGACAATCACGGCCCCACCGACCGTCGCTCCCTGGCGCCCTTTTCGGTAACATGACCCACTCCACCGACAGCCCCCTGCATGGAGGAGAACCGATGCCCGGACCCGGAGACTGGAGCCGACCCCCCGCCGGCACGCGGGGCACCGTGGCCGCGCCCCTGATCAACGTCCCCGCGGTGGTCCACCTGCGGGGGCACGCCTCGCGCGAGGTCCGCCTCTTCCTGAAGGAAAACTCCGTCTTCCGGGCCGGCTCCGACCTTCCGCGTGACGTGTTCGCGGACGAGCGCGACTTCCTTCCCGTCCGCGATCCGGAGTGGGGCCTGATCCTCGTCCGGCGGAAGGCGCTGATCCTGATCGAGGTCCCCGAGGAGCGGGACTCCGACCGCGCCGCGGAGCTCGCGGAGGAGCAGGGGCATCGCGGCGAGGAGGTCGCGGTGTACCTGGAGGACGGGACGCTGCTGCAGGGCCGCACGGATCCGCTGAGCCCGGATCGGTTCCCGCGCGTGCAGGACCTCCTGAACGCCCGCGACAGCTTCCTCCGGCTGCGCGGGGCCGGGCGCGTGCAGCTCGTGAACAAGGGCTACATCGTGTGGGTGCGCCCCCTGACCGAGCAGTTCGGCGGGCGCGATCCGCTGGACGACGCCTGAGTCCCGCCGCGCCGGGCCGGGGCGCGGACAACCGGTACAGCCGGTACGGCCGGGTCAGGGCCGAGGAGGCTCCGCGTCCCGAAGCGCCCGCAGGTCGGCGAGGATCCCCGCGACGGTCGCCTCGACGACGATCCGGCCCTTCTCCCGCGTGGCGAGCGTCGCGTCGCCCCACACGCCCGACTCCGAGTAGGTCCCCGGCCCGTCCGCGCGCCGGGTGAGGCCGCCCGTGCCGCGCGGGCTGTCCTCGCGCACCGCGCGGTCCATGTCCACGCGGCCGGGCGCGATGTAGAGCATCATCGACGTCTCGATCTCGTCCGCGTGCGTCCCCCGCTCCTGCTCGCGCACTCTGTCCTCCGCCTCGGCCGCCACGGCCAGGATGTCCGTCCACCGCAGTAGGATCCCCTCGCCGGCGAGGACCTCCGCCGCCGCGGCGAGCGGCCGGACCGTCGAGACGCCCGTGTTCAGGATGTAGAAGCGCCGCGGCCCGTAGCCGGCGAGGCTGCGGACCACGTCCACCACCACGTCCCTCGCCGTCTCCAGGGAGAGGTGCGTCGAGCCGGGATACTCGAGGAAAGCGGGATAGTAGTGGTACGGCAGGGTCGGCGCGGCGATGACGTCCGCTTCGGCGAGTACCCGACGCTTCAGGTACTCTGCCATCACGAAGTCGTTGTCGAGGCGCAGGTGCGGCCCGTGCTCCTTGGCCGCCGCGCCGAGCGGGATCACGACCACGGCGTCCGGCGTGAGGGCCCGCTCCGCCTCGATCCAGGTGAGGTCGGCGAGCTCGACCCCGGGCCCCGCGCCCGCCTCCTGCGCCGCGGCGGACGGTACGAGCGCGACGGCGAGTGCGGTGGCGAGTACGGTGCGGCGTCGCATGGCGGCTCTCCTCCTCATCGGGTCCCGTCCGGCTGCCTCGCCGGGCCTCGCTGGCCGCCCCCCTCGCCTCCCGGTCGCGCCTCGGAACACGAGGCGGATCGCCAGGTCCAGGATCGCCAGCACGAGCGCGTCCCGGAACGCCGGCGCGAAGCCGCGGACCTTCACGCCCGGGGTGAGGGCGCCGACGACCTTCAACATGAGGGCGTTCACCACGATGAGAAACAGCCCGAAGGTGACGGTGGCCGCCCGTCGACGGGTCTCCGCCCGGGTGTCGACTTCCGCGTGTCTCCCTCCGGGACGGTAACCCGCCCCGGGAAGACTTGCGGACCGAAGGCCGCGCGCGACGCCGGAGAGGCGCCCGGGGGCCGCGCCGCCGCGAGCGGACCGCGCCCGCGCCGCGTAGAATGGCGGCCATGATCTCCGTATCGGGCCTCGAGAAATCCTACGGCGAGCGCACCCTGTTCGGCGGCGTCTCGCTCCAGCTGAACCCCGGCGAGCGCTACGGGCTCGTGGGCGCGAACGGGTCCGGCAAGACGACCCTGCTCAACGTCCTGAGCGGGGTCGAGGACGCGACCGCAGGGTCCGTCTCGATCCCGAAGCGGGTCAAGCTGGGGGTGCTCCGGCAGGACCAGTTCGTTCACGAGGACCGCCGGATCCTCGAGGTCGCGCTGATGGGGAACCCCGCGCTGTGGGAGGCCCTCGAGGCGAAGGAGGCGCTGCTCGCGGCGAGCGACGGCGACTTCGACGTCCACCGGTTCTCGGAGCTCGAGGAGATCATCCTCCACCACGACGGATACGCCGCCGAGGCGCGCGCGGCGGTGATCCTGGAGGGGCTCGGAATCCCGACGGATGTGCAGCGGCGGCCGCTCTCGACCCTGTCGGGCGGCTTCAAGCTGCGCGTCCTGCTCGCGCAGGCCCTCGCCGGCTCGCCCGACGCGCTCCTGCTCGACGAGCCCACGAACCACCTCGACATCCTCTCGATCCGCTGGCTCGAGAAGTTCCTGCGCGAGTTCGCGGGGCCGGTGGTCGTGATCTCGCACGACCACCGCTTCCTCGACAACGTCGTCACGCACATCCTGGACGTCGACTACGAGACTGTCACTCTCTACCACGGGACCTACAGCGACTTCCTCGACCAGAAGGCGGCGGAGCGGGAGCGACGGGAGAAGGAGATCGAGCTCCGCGAGAGGGAGATCGCGCACCACCAGCAGTTCGTCGACCGCTTCCGCGCCAAGGCGAGCAAGGCGCGCCAGGCGCAGAGCCGGGTGCGGATGATCGAGAAGAAGGCGGAGTCGCTGGAGGCGCTGCCGCAGAGCTCGCGGCGGTGGCCGACCTTCCGGTTCGTGCCCCGGCGCCACAGCGGGAAAGACGTCCTCGCGCTGACGCGGATCCGGAAGGCGTACGGCGACAACGAGGTCCTCCACGGCGTCGACCTCGAGGTCCGCCGGGGCGACCGGGTCGCGATCCTCGGCCCGAACGGGATCGGGAAGTCGACTCTGCTCAAGATCGCGGTCGGCGACCTCGAGCCCGATGCGGGGAGCGTGAAATGGGGATACGAAGCGCACCCCGGCTACTTCGCGCAGGACCACCACGAGCAGTTCGAGGATCCCGACCGGACGGCGATCGAGTGGATCTGGGACTCCTGTTCCGGCGCCTCGGCCGGCTTCGTGCGGGGCGAGCTCGGACTCGTCCTGTTCTCGGGCGACGAGGCGGAGAAGCGCCTCGGGGCGCTGTCGGGCGGCGAGGCCGCGCGGCTGGTGTTCTGCCGCCTCGCGATCCAGAAACCGAACGTGCTCGTGCTCGACGAGCCGACCAACCACCTGGACCTCGAGGCGATCGAGGCGCTCGTCGAGAGCCTCTCCGACTTCGACGGCACGCTCCTCTTCGTGTCGCACGACCGCTGGTTCGTTTCCCGGCTCGCGACCCGGATCGTCGAGATCCGGCCCGACGGGATCCGCGACTACCGGGGGAGCTACGAGGACTACGTGCACGCCTGCGGGGACGACCACCTCGACATCGACACCGTCGTGCTGCGGGCGAGGCGGGAGAGGGGCGCGTCGGCCACGGGCAGCGCACCTGACCTGGAGAAAGCGGGGAACGGAGCGAAGCGCGGGAAAGTCGAGGAGCGGCGCGAGGCACCGACCCCCGCCCGCCGAGCCGACCAGCTGCGGCTGCGCGAGCTGGACGGACGACGGGACCGCGTCACCGAGAGGATCGCGAGGATCGAGACGCGGGTCGCTGAGATCGACGCGGTGTTCGCGGACCCTTCCTTCTACGAGTCCGCGGGGCCCGAGGCGATCCGCATCCTCGAGGAGGAACGGGGAGCGCTGGCCGCGGAGCTCGAGGAGCGGCTCGCGGAGTGGGAGCGGGTCGAGGGCGAGATCGAGGAGGCAAGTCGGCCGGCGGACGCCTGAGAGCCCTGCCGCCCGTTACCGGTCTGCCCCTCTTGCCGGACATCCCGCCCCGGAGACGCTTCGATCAGAGCGAAGATGCCGCCGCCTTCGCGTCTCCTGCGGGCGTCTCTCGCGGAGCGCCCGGTACAGCCGCGCGTTCAGCCGGGCCCCGGTGAGTCCGGTGTGCTGTTCGGCCACGTGCGGCTCGTCCGGGATGCCGAGCGCCCGCGACAGCTCCGTGCCGTTCAGGCCCCGGTATCCCACCGACCAGGCCATCGAGGGGATGTCCAGCACGAAGTAGTGGTAGAGCTCGCGCCAGCTGCCGCCCTTCCCCCGGAACAGGTAGTCGAGGAAGGCGGCGTCGAACCAGCTGTTGAAGGCGACGAGCATGACCGGACGGTCGCCCGCCACCCGCCGGTGGAAGCGGGCGAGGCTGTCCGCGGAGGCCTCCGTAGACAGCGCGCCGAGCTCCCGCCACCGGGCCGGATCGAAGGCGTTGACCCGCCGGGCGCCCTCCGAGGTCCGCTCCGGGTGCTCCGGCTGGATCCTGAGGAAGAGGCTGTCGACCGGGACGCCCTCGAGGTCCGTCATCACGAGGCCGAGGTCGATCATCTCGTGCCAGCCGGGAACGAGGCCCGTGGTCTCGACGTCCAGGAAGGCGAGAAGCCAGCGGTCCGGATCGGCGGTCGGGGGCTCGAAGGCGACGGGCGCGTCCTCGGTCGCCGCGACGAAGGGCGGCGCGACCACGCCGCGCGGCTCAGGCGCGAGCGACTCCGTCCCGCGCGAGGCCCCGGGGGGTGGGTCCGGCGGGATCGACGCCAGCCGACGGAGGATCCGCTTCACGAGCTGAGTACGGCGGGAGGGCGGCCATTCCTCCCAGACCCGCTCGCCCTCCATCTCGAGGGCGAAGAACCACGCGGCGCCGGACTCGGTTCCGGACTCCGCTTCGCCGGCCGTGCGCTCGACGGCACCGACCAGCCAGCCCAGCTCCCGGGTCGGCGTCAGCTCCGCCGTTCCGGTCTTCCCCGAGAGCCGCCAGCCGTCGCCCTCCTCGAGCCGCAGCAGCTCCCGCACGACGGCGGCCGTGCGCCCGGACACCGGGAGCTCTCCGGCCCAGAGGCGCCGCAGGAACTCCACCTGCTCCTCCGGCGAGATCCGGAGACTGCCCTCCAGCCAGAAACGGTCCACCTCCGGGGAGGTGTCGAGATTCCCGTAGTCGAGACGCTCGACCCACTCCGCCATGCGCTCGGGACCGATGCGCCGTGCGAGCTCCTGGTAGTACCAGGCCACGGACTCCCGGAACGCGGTCCGCATCGTCTGGTCGCCGGCCCAGCTCCGCGGCCACCAGCTCCGTGCGGGTGTCGCGACCGAGTCGAACGGGAGGGGGAATTCCGGTCCGTCTGCGACGCCCGTCTCGAGCGCGATCAGGGAGTTCGGGATCTTGAAGGTGGACGCCGGCGGGAAGCGCCGGCGCGCCCGTTCCGGATCGTGGACCCGGACCCGGCCGCTCTCTCCCTCGAGAAGGACGAACGTCGCCTCGCCGTCGATCCCGACGAACATCTCCGAGAGGTTGACGCGCTCGATCCGCTCCGACGGCCAAACGGCGCCTGCCTCGGCCGTCCGGGGCGGGCCTGCCTCCCGCGCGCACGCGGTCGCGATGCCGACGATGCCGGCGAGGAGGACGGACCGGGCCCACCTTCCCCGCGATCGCATCATTCGCGCGTCCCCGGGACGGGCGGGCCGGATCGCAGCGTCTCGAGGGCCATCGCAGCGAGCGCCCGCACCCCGTTCCCGAACCCGCTCTCGTCGAGGAAGAACCCCGGCGCGTGGTGCGGGACCGCGTCCGCCCTCGAGACGCCGGCCGGCCGACCTCCGAGCCCGATGTAGACCGACGGGACACGCTCGGCGATGAACGCGAAGTCCTCGCCGGCCATCAGCGGCGGACGGAGGCGCACCCGCTCCGCCCCGACCGCCGCCTCGAGGGCCGGGACCATCCGGGCGGTGAGGTCCGCGTCGTTCACCGTGGCCGGGTACCCGCGGGTCATCGGAATCTGCACAACGGCTGTGGCGCCCATTCCCTCGGCGACGCTCGTCGCGATCCGCCGGACCCTCTCGTGCAGGCGCTCGCGTACCTCCGGGTCGAGCGTCCGGATCGTCCCGACCAGCTCCACCTCCTCCGGGATGATGTTCGAGCGCACGCCCCCCCGGATCCTCCCGATCGAGACGACCACCGCCGTCTCGGTCAGGTTCACCTCGCGACTCACGATCGACTGCAGCGCCGTAACGACGTGGGCCGCGGCGACGATCGGGTCCGTGCCGTCCCACGGAAACGCTCCGTGCGTCTGGCGTCCCCGCACGACGATCCGGAAGTCGTCGGCGCTCGCGTAGGTGCCGCCCGGACGGTAGAGAACGTCTCCGGCCGGTTCGAGCGAGTCCATGTGCAGGGCGAAGGCGACGTCCACGGCGGGGTCGTCCAGGATGCCCTCGCGGACCATCAGCTCGGCCCCGCCGTCCTCACCCGCCGGTGGCCCTTCCTCGGCAGGCTGGAACACGAATTTCACCGTCCCCGGCAGGTCGTCGCTCATTGCCGCCAGCACCTCGGCCACGCCCATCAGGATCGCCGTGTGGGCGTCGTGACCGCACGCGTGCATCACGCCCACCTCCTCTCCGCCGTACTCGCTGCGCACGGTCGAGGCGAACGGGAGGCCGGTCGGCTCGGTCACCGGGAGCGCGTCCATGTCGGCGCGAAGCAGCACGACAGGCCCCGGTCGGGAGCCGTGGAGGACTCCGACCACGCCGGTGCGGGCGACGCCGGTACGGACTTCGAGTCCGAGCGAGCGGAGATGGTCCGCGACGAGCCCGGCCGTGCGGACTTCCCGGTTTCCGAGCTCGGGGTGCTCGTGGATGTCCCGGCGCCACGCGATCACGCTAGGCTCGACGGCCTCGATTCGCTCCCTGGTGCCGGCGTCGAGCGACGGCGCCTGGGCGCGGGCGGGCAGGGGCTCGATGGCCGCGCTCAGTCCGAGGAGGAGCAGCGCAATCCACCGCAGCGGGAGCTTCCGGGGGGCGCCAGTGTCGAGGAGCATCAGGTCTCCATGCGGTCGGACGGCGAGTGAGCGCGGCTCTCGAGTCCTGAATTAGGTCACGGGGAAGGTGTTGTCCACGGAGGGCCTGAATTCCGCGGGTCGACACCCTCGGGCAATCCTGCAGGAAGACCACCACGACTCGAGACGTCGGAGGCCCGATGACGACCATTCCCGTGGAAGTCCGACGGCGGCTCCGGCAGGGCGCCGGGACCCGGCAGGGGGACGAGCGAATGTCCGCGTCTACGGCGATGCCGGACGGGCCTTAGCGTCGGGGCGGGGCGAAGCGCGGCTCGCGGCCGGGGACACGCTTCTCGTCAGCGAGTACGAGCAGTCGATGGACGCCGACGTCACGATGCGCACGGTCTCGGAGATCTCGTTCGACGGCTCGACCCGGGTGTCCGCGTTCGAGGCCGTTTACATCCGCTCGTCGGACTGACCGCTCCCCGCGCCGATCTTCTCGAGCGCGAGAGCGTTGATGCAGTAACGCAGCCCGCCCGGCGGCGGGCCGTCCGGGAAGACGTGGCCGAGGTGCGCATCGCACACGTTGCAGGTCGTCTCGACCCGGACGATCCCGAGCGAGCGATCCTCGTGATACGCCACGACGTCCGGGCTCGCCGGCTGCGTGAAGGACGGCCACCCCGTCCCCGACTCGAACTTCTCGCCCGAGTCGAACAGGACCGTTCCGCAGCAGACGCAGGCGTACGGGCCCGGCTCGAACCGGCTGCACATCTCCGAGCTGAACGGCCGCTCGGTCCCCCTGCCGCGGGCGATCCGGAACTGCTCCGGCGTCAGAACGGTTCGCCACTCCGCGTCCGTCCGTTCGACGCGCCGGGGAGGTGCCGGGCTCCCGTCCCGCGCGAGCCTCCGGACGTCCGACCAGGTCGGCACCGCGCTCACGGCGCCCTCGTGATCAGGATCTCCGACGCCTCGAAGAACGGCTGGTCGCGGAACCAGACGTAGCGGCTGAACGCGAGGTACCGCCCGTCGGGCGACCACCAGGCCTGCCGGTCGTCGGCCTCCTCGTCGAACGTCACCCGCCGGATCTCACCCGTCCCCAGCTCGATGACGTACAGGTCCGAAGAGCCGGCGCGCTCCGACGCGAAGGCGAGTCGTGCTCCGTCAGGCGACCAGGCGGGCCAGCCGTCCGCCGCCGCGTGCGGCGCGATCACGACCGGGTCGGAGCCGTCGGCGTCCATCACGACGACCTCCCAGTTCCCGTCCGGGAGGATCTTCCGGCAGGCGATCCGCGTCCCGTCGGGCGACCAGGAGGGGTAGGTCTCCACCTCCGGCGTGTTCGTGATCCGTCGCACGTCGGTCCCGTCCGCGCGCATCTCGTAGAGGTCGATGTTCCCCTCCTCCCCCTCCGACGCCTGCCGGTCCGAGGCGAACACAATCCGCGTCCCGTCCGCCGACCAGGTCGGGTGCTCGTCGTTCCACGGGCCGTTCGAGAGGTTCCGCGGGTTCGAGCCGTCGGCGTTCATCACGTACACCTGCGACGGGCCGTCCCGGTACGACTGGAAGGCGATCTTCGTCCCGTCCGGGGCCCAGGCGGGTGTTCCGTCCCTTCCGGGCGCGTGCGTGAGCTTGCGGCGCACGCCCTCCGACAGGTTCATGACGTAGATGTCGAAATCGCCGTCGGCGTTCGACATGTACGCGATCCACGCGCCGTCGGAGGAGTACGCGGGGTACGCGTTCGTCACCCGCGTGGCGAGCTCCGGCGCGGGACGCTCGGTCACGGGCGGCTCCGCTGACCGCTCGCCATCCTCCCGTGCGCAGCTGCCGCACGGCGCGGCGGCCAGGATCGCCAGACACGGCAGCGCCCGTCTCCACCCCGTGACGCTCATTCCTCCCCCTTCTCCGTCAGCAGCTCGGCCGCCACCCTCTCGTACGTCTCCCGGTCCTCCTCCGAGAAGCAGCAGAACCCGACCCGGCGGAGCCCGGAGCCGCCAACGAGGTGATCCCGCACGGTCGCCTGGGCGACGCGTGCCGCCGCCTCGACCGGGTACCCGTAGACTCCCGTGGAGATCGAGGGGAAGGCGATGGTCTCGAGCCCGCGCTCGTCGGCGAGGCGCAGCGCGTTCGTGTAACAGGAGGCCAGGAGGTCCGGCTCCCCCCGGCCTCCGCCGTGCCAGACCGGACCCACAGCGTGGGCCACGAACCGGGCCGGGAGTCGGTAGCCGCGGGTCATCCTCACCTCGCCCGTCCGGGCGCCGCCCAGCGCGCGGCACTCCTCGAGCAGCTCCGGCCCGGCGGCGCGGTGGATCGCGCCGTCCACGCCGCCCCCTCCGAGCAGGGACGTGTTCGCGGCGTTCACGATCACGTCCACGTCGAGCTTCGTGATGTCGCCGAGCAGGATCTCGATCCGGCCGTCGAGCCACGCGCTCACGGCGCTCGACCGTCCGGCGCGTCGCCAGGCGCTCCGTCACCGGCCGCCGCGGCCTCACGCTCCCGGATCCGCACGAGCTCCACGATCGGGCCGACCATGCGGATCGAGGCCATCTCCCCCCGAAGAATCGCCTCCGCTTCGACGGGTAGGCCGTCCACTTGAAAGCGGTCGGGAAGGTTCATCGGCTCATACGTCGTGCCGTCCCGGGCGCGGATCGCGAAGAAGCCGCCCTCGAGCTCGTTCCACTCCACCGTGCCGACGAGTTGGATGAGCTCCCCGGACTCCGGGGGTCGCGCCGACAGCACCACCCACGGTGGTGGCTCCGTCCGGCAGCCCCCCAGCGCGAAGAGACTCACGGCTCCGCCTGCCAGAATCGCCGCCCGTCGATTCGCTCTCATCGCTCGACCTCGTAGATCAGCACGGCGAGTCCGCTCGGCAGGATCCGTGACGCCGACAGCCGGAGCACGTGCGCCCGGTGGCCGGCGGGGAGGAGCGGAATGCCGCCGCCGAGCAGCACGGGCGCGACCGCGACCTCGACCGTGTCCACGACGCCCGCGTCGAGCAGACTCCCGAACAGGTTCCCGCCGCCGAACAGCCAGATGTCACGACCGGGCCCGGCCTTCAGGGCCTCGATCGCGTCCCGCGCTCCTTCCGCCACGATCGTCACGTCCGGATGCGCGGCCGGGTCAAGGGTGCGTGAGAACACGATCACATCCCGGCCTGCCGTCGGGTCCGGCGCAGTACCCGAACGGAGCGTCTCGAAGGTCCGCCGTCCCATCACGAACGCGTCGAACTCGTCGAACATGGCGGCGAAGTCGATTGTCGGGTCCGAGGGGATCCAGTCGTACTCGCCGTGCGGTCCCGCGATGTACCCGTCCAGGCTCATCGCCACGCTGTACCGCAGCCTGCGCATGGCCCCTCCTTTCCTTCGACCGGTCGCCGGCCTGAGCGCCGGTGTCCGACGGTCACGACACGACATCGTACAGGGGCCGGCCAGCGGCGAGGGCCGCCAGGACGATGAAGCCGGCGAGTGCTTTCGGGCACACGATCAGGCCTCCCTGCGCAAGAGTCCCCCTCGGGAACCCGGGCCGTCCTCATTCGGAGACCCTCCGCGGCGCCGAGAACCACCGGATCGCGTCGTCTTCGCCGACGTCGCGTCCCCCGCATCCGTCAGGTCAGATGCCAGCGGAGCGGCCGCGCTCGCTCGCGGACGAGGATCCCCTTCGCCTCGAGGTCGAGCTGCACCGTCTTGGCCCACCAGCCGGCCTTGGCCCCGCCCGGGAAGAGGTCCTCCGGCAGGTGGCGCCTGACGGCCTCGAACATCTCCGCCTGGGTCAGACCGGGCGACCCCCCCGGCAGCGCCTTCAGCAGCGCCTGGCGCATGGCCTCGTACTTCGCGGCGTCCACCCGGTGCAGGGTCCCGGGGTGGTTCACGTTCTCGACCTCCACCTGGCGCGCCGTCACGGGGATCCTCCCTCCGGGAGACGCGCGAGCTCCCGCACGACCTCGAGGTCCGTGGATTGCACGGCCTGGCTCATCCGGGCCGCCTCCCGGGCGGCGGAAGAGGTGAGGGCGACCTTGTAGTCTGCCGAAAGCTCCTCCGGCTCCTCGCCCTCCTCGCGTGCGCGCAGGTATTCCCGGAGACCTGCCAGCGGCGCGCGGTTGCGCTCCGCGTCCGCGAGGAGCCGGTCCCGGTTCGAGCGGATCTCATCCACGATCCCGACGAGGGCGCGCTCGGCCAGCTCCTCCCGGTCACGCCGCTCGCGCCATTCGTCCGCGACGAGCGCCGGGAGGACGGCCAGGAAGACGAACGTCGCCCCGATGAGGAGCTCGGGCAGGCGGCCCCGGAACGCGGCGCCGGCTGACTCTCTAAGTGGCCCGGCGGACACCCGATTCCGACCGTCGACCCTGCCGCCCCCGGCTTCCTCGTTCACGTTTCCCCGCCTTTTCCCGTCGCGCCGTCCCCCGGCCGACCGGGCCCGGCACCGGGCGCCGGTCGACCGCCTCCGACCCAGTGTCGCCACTGAGCCCGTCCTCTACAAGCCGACGGACCCATGGTCCTGAGCCGCTTCCGCGCACGGAGCCGTTGACCGTTCCGCGGAGCTTCCCTCAGAATATGCCCATTCCGATGCCACGACGGACCCGAACTCGATCCGAACACGGAGGCAGCATGAGGCGGATCCCCGGCACGACGCTCGTCATCCTCCTGGCCGTCGCGTGGACCGGCTGCGCCCCCGAACAGGCTCCCGACACGGCGGCCCGCGATGCGGAGAGCCTGAATCCCATCGCCGAGGTGGTCGAGATCGTCGCCCGTGGCCTCAAGTTCGAGGCTCCGGACACGATTTCGTCGGGCTGGACTACCGTCCGGTTCCGGAACGAGTCCGGCATGACCCACTTCGCCCTGTTCGACGCGATGCCGCCGGGCTACGGCATCGACGAGCATCAGGAGCAGCTGGCGCCCGCCTTCCAGAAGGGGATGGACCTCCTGAACGCCGGCGACGTCGACGCCGCCATGACCGCGTTCGGAGAGATCCCTGAGTGGTTCGGGCAGGTCGTGTTCGCGGGCGGTCCGGGACTCCTGGCGCCGGGGCGCACGGCCGAGACGACGGTCTTCCTCGAGCCGGGAACGTACGTGGTCGAGTGCTACGTGAAGACGGACGGGATCTTCCACTCCTACAGCCCGGATCCGTCGACGTACGGGATGGTCCACGAGCTGACGGTCACCTCCGACGTCACCGACGCGCCCGAGCCCGAGGCCGACATCCGGCTCACGATCTCGACCGAGCGGGGCATCGAAGTGCAAGGCGAACCGACGGCCGGCGACCACGTCGTCGCCGTGCACTTCGAGAGCCAGGGGCCGCATGAGAACATGATCTGGCACGACGTGAACCTCGCGCGCCTCGCCGGCGACACGGACCTCGAGGCACTCGCGGCCTGGATGGACGCGACCAGCCCCGGAGGCCTCGAGACGCCGGCCCCGGTCGTCTTCGTCGGCGGCACGAACGAGATGCCGGCGGGCTCGACCGCGTACGTGCACGTCGCTCTGGAGCCCGGCCGCTACGCCTGGATCGCGGAGGTCCCGCGTCCGGACGAGAAGGGGATGCTGAAGGTGTTCGAGGTACCGGCCGCGGAGCCGCAGGCCGGGTCAGTCGGGTTGGAAGAACGCCCTGGCGGTGAGGCCCGGAGGCGGCAGCCGCGGTGAATCGCGCCGTCCACGCCGCCCTCCACGAGAAGGGACGCGCTCACGGCGCCACTCCTGCTCAAGAGACTCCCGCCGGAGACGAGAGTCCGGGCCCGCGCCGACCGATGGCGGCGTCAGGCCCGGACACCCGTCCGGCGGGAAGCCTGCGGATGGCGAGTCCGGAGGACGGAGGTCGCCTCCTACTTGAAGACGCCCAGCACCTTGAGGATCCAGATCAGCACCATGGCGCCGACGATGGCGACGACCCAGCTGAGAATCGGTCCCGAGGCGGCCAGTCCCAGCGCTCCCGCGATCCAGAACCCGATCATCGCGCCCACGATCCCGACGACGACGTTGGCGAGAAGCCCCATCTGCGCATCGGTGTGCATGAGCTTGCTGCCCACCCAGCCGACGATTCCGCCGATGATGATCGTGACGAGCCAGTTCATCTCCTGCCTCCCGATAACGGGTGCCATGATCCCGCACCGATCGGCGCGGGGAGGGGAGCGGTCGAGCCCCCGGACCCTGATAATAGCCCTGTGGCGAGGCCGTGGCTAACCGAAAAAGGTCGCCCCCGGGGTGCCTGTACACGTCGGCGACCATGAGGAAGCGCCCCTCGCCCGGATGAAGTCCGGCAACGCGTGTGTCACGACCCGTCGGAGTCGATCGGGAGAAGCTCCCCGATCGACCGCTCCGACCGCGTCAGCGCCTCGCATGCCGCGTCGAGCGCGTCGAACTCGGCCGCGAATTCCTCGCGGAACCGACGAAAGGCCGATTCCGTCTCCCAGACGTCGATCGTGACGTATCGGCACGGATCGTACCGATCCCGATACAGACGCGTCTCCACGTGCCCCTCGCCGCGCTCGAACAGGCGGGCCCACTCGCCGCCGGGTCCGTAGACCGCGCGGAAGCGCCCGTCGGACTCGGGAGGAACGGCATACTCCCAGATGTACGTGTACCGCTTCGTCTCCAAGTGGCACTACTCCGGAGCCCGCACGCCGTGCGGCGCGTGCAGATCCCACCAGGCCCGAGCGCGGTCCGCGGTCCATGGCGGATCCAGCGGCACCGCGGCGAGCGCCGCATCCAGCGCGTCCGCCGATTCCGGGCGCTCGTCCGGGCTCTTCGCGAGGCAGGCGAGAATCGCCGCCTCCAGCGCGGCCGGGATCGGAAGCTCCGTCCGGGTTCCCGGAGGCACGGGCGTCTCGCGAACGTGGCCGGTGAGAACTTCCACCGGCGTTCGCCCGGAGAACACGGGCTCCCCCGTGAGCAGCCAGTACCCGACGCAGCCGAGCGCGTAGAGGTCGGAGCGTCCGTCCACCGGCCCGCCCACCGCCTGCTCGGGCGCCATCCATGCTGGCGTCCCGCCGAGTGCGTGCTCGCCCGTGAGCTGCGCGTCGCGGATCTCGCCGTCCGCCCGCCGCTTCACCATCCCGAAGTCGAGCACCTTGACGAAGTCGGCGTCGCGTCCGAGCCGGCACGCGTAGAGGTTCGGCGGCTTCACGTCGCGGTGGACGAGGCCCAGCTGGTGCGCCTCGGCGAGTGAGTGACAGGCTTGCCGGAGCAGGTGCACGACCCGCTCCGCCGGAAGCGGGCCGAACCGCCGGACGAGCGTGTCGAGGTCGAACCCCTCGAGCAGCTCCATCACGTAGTAGAACGTCCCGTCGTCGGCGACGCCGAAGTCGTAAAGCTCGACGGTGTGGGGCGAACGGAGCGCGGCCGTCGCCTGCGCCTCGCGCTCGAACCGCTGCAGGCTCGTCCTCCGCAGCCCGGGGTCGTTCGCCCCGAGCATCTCGGGCCGGACGAGCTTGACCGCGGCGGGCCGAACCAGGAGGCGGTGATCGGCGCGCCACACCTCCCCCATTCCGCCCGTGCCCAGCCGCTCGACGAGACGGTAGCTCCCGAGCTCCCGGGCCCGGCGTACCTCGCGGCCGAGCCCGTACACGATCCGGGACGCGAGCCATGCCATTCCCGCGATCAGGAAGTACGGAAAGACGAGCGCGAAGAAGAACTCGATCGGACCGAGCGGCACGGTGTTGATCCCGAGCGCCGTGTACGCCGAGAACACGATCGGCACGGCACTCACGGAGAGCACCGCGGCCGTCAGCGTTCGCCGCGGGGGCGTCGGCACGACGACGGCGAACAGCATCACCCACACCGCCACCCACGACAGCCCGAACCCTCCGGCGTCGGGGACCGTCTCCATTCCGGCGTACCGGATCGGGGAGATCACGCCCTGGTACTCCGACAGGGCGATCCCGAAGCTCCCGAGCACCTCGAACGCGAGTCCGGTCCGGAGCTTCGACGCCGCAGCGAGTCCGCTCCACCGTACGATCCCGTAGATCGCGAGCCCGCCGAGAATCGAAAGCGCGGGCGGCCCGAGCATGCGCAGGGTCGTGAAGTATCCCGGGTGGCAGACCGCCCCGGGGAGAACCAGGGTAAGCGCCTGGCAGACCAAGTTCGGGAAGGGACCGGCGAGGAAGAAGACGGACGCGTATATGAGCGCGACGGTTCCGAGACGACGGACCGAAGCCTCGAGGAGGTCGGCGGGGAGCTGCACGGAGGCGAGAGATGCGATCTCCCGCCCTGCGGCGTCGCGCCGGTCCGGCCGCAGGCGCGGCGTGTCGGTCCGTCGTCCGTGGGGCATGAGGCTACATTAGCCCGATGCCTCCCCGCGAGGGAGGCCGACCGCGCGCGCCTATCTGCGGGTGGACCAGTACTCGTCCGCCTCACCCTCCATCTTCGCGAGGCGCGTGTAGTAGTCGGGGAACTCCTTGAGGTGCGCGAGCGCGATCTTACCGGTCATGTCGAGGTCATCCGCCGTGACGTCGGTCTCCGGGTCGTGCGCGCCGTGCTCGAGCTCGACGCGGAGTCCCATTCGGAACTCCTCGAGTGGAACCCGGTCCCAGGCCACGCCCAGGCGGTCACCGATTCGCCTGGCCTCGTCGGCGCTGAACTCCCTTCCCGCCATCGGTCACCTCCTCGAGAACGCTCGAAGCCGGTCGCCCGGAACAACGTAGCCGCGCGTCAGCTGCCGTGCCCGTGCGCCTGGAGGCAGGCCCTCACGCCCCGGATCCGAGCCTCGAGCTGCTCGCCGTACTCCACGAGGTACCCTCGGTATCAGCCGTTCTACGCGATGTGCATGTAGCAGGGCCGGTTCCGGAGTCCCCCGATCGCGGCCTTGTCATCGGTCACTGGACGCAGGGTCGAAAGCGTCACTGGCCATCGGTGCGATACCGCCCATGACGGCGGTCTGGTTCGCGTCGTATAACTCTCCGTCGCGTCCCAGCCGGGGATTCACGTTCGCTTGGAAGTTGGGCAGGCACGTCAGCAGGGACAGGTCGCGGAGAAAGCGCAGCTGCCCGGACGCCACCATCGTGGCCCGAGCCGTTCTGCGGGGGAACATGGTCCGGTTCGAGAAGGCGACGGCATCGGGCGTCGCGTCGAACGAGTCCGCGGGCATGGAGGAAGGCGCCGCGAGCCAGCGCTCGAACTGCGTGCACTGCTCGTCCAGCGGCTCCTGCTCTGCCAGCACATCTGCGAGGTCGACCCGGTCCGGGGTACGATTCGGAACCGCTCGTCCCGGGCCGTCCGCCGGGCCGTCGCGCGTCCGGGCTAAACAGCCGGGGGACGCCGTACGTATTCACGTCGAAGGGGGGCCGCTCCCGTCCTCCGGTCGCCAAGGCGCGAGGAGTCGTGAACGAAGCTCGACTGGAATCACTGGCGGAGGCCTGCCGCGAAGGCGACGAGCGGAGCGCCCGCGAGCTCGTGGAGGCGCTGACCCGCCAACTGATCGCGATGGCGTGGCGCTACGTCCGCGACTGGGACGAGGCGCGGGACCTCACGCAGGAAACCTGGATGAAGGCGTTCGCGCGTCTCGACCGCTACGAGACCGGCCGCTCGTTCCGGTCGTGGATCGTCGCGATCCACCGCAACGGGTGCCTGGATCACCTGCGCACGGGTCGTGCCCGGTACGAGAGCCTTCCCGGCGACGAAGAGGTCCAGCGGCACGCCGCCGCGTCGAGCGACGATCCGGCCGAGCGGCTCGAGCGCCGCGAGCTCCGCGCGCTGCTGCTTGCGGCGGCTGAACGGCTGAGCCCGAGGCAGCGTGCCGTCTTCCTCCGCGTGGACGTGGAAGGCGGCGAGCCGAAGCGGGTCGCCGGGGAGCTCAGGATCGAGCACGGCACGCTGAGGGCGACGCTCCACGCGGCCCGCCGGCAGATGGCGGCTGCGATGACGGAGCAAGCGAGGGAGAAGGCTTCATGACCGATCGGCCCGAGTGCGAGGCAGTTCAGGACCTGCTGGACGCGCTGTCCTCCGGCGGGGCGGAGTCCGGGGTGCGTGAGCAGGTGCGACTCCACGCGGCGGAGTGCGTGGAGTGCGCGTCGCTGCTGCGAGTTCACGACCTGCTCGAGCTGCCGCCGCCGGACGAGCTCGAGGCGGCCGTGCCCGACCTTCACGCCCGGGGGATGTGGACGGCCGTCCGCGACGCCCGCCCCCGACCGCCGCAGGACCACCGGTGGATCCGGCACGCCCGCTGGCTGGTCCCGACGCTCGCGGCGGCGAGCGTCGTCCTCGCGGCCGTGGCCGGAGGGCTCGCGGTCGAGCGCGGGCGGCTCCTCGAGCGCCAGGCGGAGCTCTCGGACCGGCTCGCCGGGCAGGAGCGACGCCTCGCGGCGCTCGAGACGTCGGGCGCCGCGGCCGGTCCGGGCGCGGTCGCGCTCCTCGGGGTCCCCGCGTGGGAGCGCGCCCTCGCGGCGGAGGAGACGATCACCCTCGGCCGCGTCCGCGAGCTGCTCGAGGCTCTGCCGCCCGGGGCGACGCTGCTCGACAGGTCGGAGCTCGAGGCCGTCGCGTCGGCGCGGCCGGCGTCGCCCCTCCGGCTGACGGCGGCACGGCCGGAGATCGGGGACGCGATCGACGTGACGGACGGGCTCCAGGCGGGCGAGCTGCTGACGGCGCTCCGGGCGCTGGACCTGGCGGACGCGACGCGGATTCCTGCGACGAGGGTGCTGGACATCTACCGGGCGGCGCAACGGTCCGCCCGGTCGTGAACATGTTCGAGGGAAGGGAACGCACGATGAGCGCGAGAACGAGCAGGCTCCCGCGCGGGCTGCGGGCGGCGCTGGCGGCCGCGGCGGTCGGCTTCGCCGGCTGCACGGACTATGACATCACCACCACGATCGACCGGGACGGCGGCGGGCGGCGCAGTGAGGTCTTGCGCGTCTCTTCCGGCGAGAACGAGCAGTCGATCGCGGCGGACGACTACGTGTACCTCCTGGACCTCGGCGAGGAGAGCGGCTGGAGCCACCGCACCGAGGCGGACGACGACACGAAGCACGTGTTCGAGCGGACGCACCGGATCAGGGACGCGAAGGGCTGGGCGGGGCTCACGGGCTCGGTCCGGCTGCACGGCACGACGCCGGCGCACGCCTCCGAGCGCGTAGGTCGCGTGACCCTCGGCGACGTCGGCTTCTCGAACCGGGTGGAGGTCGGGCGCACGCGCTCCTCCGGGGGTGACACGGTGACGTACCGCGAGTCCTTCGTCTGGAAGAACGGGCCGGACCCGATCGTGGAGTACTTCGCCGCGAGCGTGACGGACGCGATCGCCGCGAGCTACGCCCGGATCTCCGCGGCGCAGCGCGGGGAGCTCGAGGGCCTGACGCGCGCCGGCCTGTGGTCGGTGATCGACGCGGGACTGCTCGGTCCGGGGTCGGAGGCGGACGAGACCGTCCTGCTGGAGCGGTTCGTCTCGCGGACGGCGGACCTGGCCGCCGCGGCGATCCGGCCGGCCCATCCGGAGGTCCGCCCGGAGGACCTCGCGGCGATCCTGCGGCGCGAGGTCGACGACGAGGAGCGTCTCGGCGCGTTCCTGAAGACGAAGGTGCCGGGTCTCGACCTGGCGGGCACCGTGGGGATCGAGCTCCGGCTCATCCTGCCCGGCCGGGTGGTCGACTCGAACGCGGCGAGCGTGAAGGGGGACACCCTCGTGTGGGAGATCGACCCCGCGCAGGCGCTGGCGGCTCCCATCGAGGCGTTCGCCACGTCGGTGGTCGAAGGGCGCTGACGGGAGCGCGCCCGGGGCTCGAGGCGGCCCCGCGCGGAAACTCGGGGCCCGCCCGGGCGCGAAGCCCCCTCACGCCGGCGCTTCGTCCCCGGCGCTCGCGGTGAGGCGCCCTCCCCGGACCGTCGCCCCGATCACGATCCCGGCGCTGATCAGCACGAGGTTCTTGACGATGTACTGGCCTTCGAGAGTCGGCGCGAACGGCACGAGCGTGAAGCACTGCTCCGGGAACAGGAAGAGAGGGGTGATCGTCCCCAGCATCTGGAGCCACAGAAGGAGCAGGGTCCCCCTGAGGAAGGCTCCCGTCAGCAGGCCGAGCCCGATCAGGGACTCCCAGGCCGCGAGGACGACGACTGCGGCGCCCGGGCTCACGAGCCCTGCGGAGAGCGTCGCTATGGTGTCTCCCGCCAGCGTTTCGGCCGGGCTCAGGGCGGGGAAGAACTTGAGGATGCCGAACCAGAGATAGACCACGCCCAGGCTGAGACGGAGCAGTCGCACTCCGTGCTTCGCCATCCACTCCGTGGCGGCCATGTCCGCGCGGTCGAGCCGGGTGGTGAGGTGAGACATGCGGGAACCTCGCGCACGAACGGGGAGAGGGACCGACGGCTGCCGCGCCGCCGCTCACCTCTGCTGGTAAACGCGGGCCGCTGCCCGGTTCCCGTCAGGGCAGGCCGATCCGGCGGGCCGCCTCCTCGAACCGCGGATCGTCGCGGAGCCCGTCGAACGACGGGTCGCATCGGAAGAAGAGGACCTGCGGGTCGCGGTCGGCCACGGCGCGCTGAAGCGCTTCCATCGCCGCCTCGCGGTGTCCCGCCCGGGCGTGAGCGCCCGCGAGACGCATGGGAGCGACGTACTCGCCCCTGAGCACCGCCGCCTCCGCCGACTTCAGCTCCGCGCGCCCCGCCGCGCGCACGGTCGCCGCGAGGCCCTCCTCCCGGTGGGCCGCGACCAGCCGCGCTTCGGAGGTGTCTCCCGCGAGAACGGACGACTCGTGCCACGCGACGAGCGCCGAGTCGGGACTTCCCTGGCGAGCCAGGGCGGCGATCAGCGTCCGTCGCGCGATCGGCAGGGCGGCATCCCAGCGCATCGACCGACGCAAATGTCCGATCGCCTCGCCGTTCCGCCCGGAGCAGAACAGCAGCTTGCCGATGTGGTGCTCGTAATAGGGCTCGAGCGGGTCCAGCCGGGCCGCCAGGTGCGCCTCGACGAGGGCCTCGTCGTACCGTCCCATCGCGCGGTACGCGTGCGCGAGGACGTTGCGGGCCTCCGCGAAACCGGGATCGAGCTCGAGCGCCCTGCGGAGCTCCCGCTCGGCCGCGTCCCAGTCCCAGTCGTAGAGGGCACGGATCGCGCCGACGGCGCTGTGAGCGTCGGCCAGGCCCTCGTCCAGCTCCACGGCGCGGAGCGCCGCCGCTTCCGCCCGACGGAACGTCTCGTGCGGCGGGAGGAAGCCGTACACGGCCATCGCGCCGAACGTCGCGCTGAGCCAGGCGTACGCCTCGGCGTTCGCCGGGTCCTCGTCGATCGCGCGCTGCAGCAGCGCGAGCGCCCTCCAGTAGTCGGCGCCCGTCCGCTTGGTCCAGTAGTGCCGGGCCTTCAGGTAGAGGAGCCGGCTCTCCGGCGTCGATGACGGCCGGGCCCGCTGTGGCGCGCTCGCCGTCGCCCGGACCGGGACGAGCCGCTCGGAGATGGCGCGGACGATCGGGTCTTCCGTTCGCGCGAGCTCGGGAAGGCGGAGAGGGCAGTCGCAGGCCCAAAGCCGGACGCCGTCGGACGCGCGAACCAGCTCGGCCCGGACGACGAGGGCCGAGTCGGTGCCCACCAGGGACCAGGAGAGCGCCGCGGATCCGCCGAGCGACAGCGCCACGCGACGCGGGTCGTCCCGGATGCTGTCGGGCGCACTCCTTCCGGGCAGGAGCTTCAGTCCGGGCACGCGGGCGAGGCGTTCCGCGGTGGAGTGCGCGAAGCCTTCCGCCAGGTAGTCGAAGCTCCCGTCGCCGGTGGCGTTCGCCAGAGGCAGGAGCACGACCGCCGTCTCCGACGAGGCGACGCTCGACCGGCGCAGCATCCCCCCGGCGGCGATCGCGGCCGCGAGCAGCAGGCCGCCGAGCGCCAGGCCGCCGAGCGCCAGCTTGCGACGCCCGCTCCCGCGCCACGTCTTCGCGGCCCTGCCTGCCGCGACCTCCGCAGGAAGGGCCTCCGACGGAGCCGCCTCCGCGCCGCGACCCGCAACGCTCGCCCCCGGCCTCCGCAGCGCGGAGGCCACCACCTCCGGGTTCGTCTCCTCGCGGCGTCGGAGCCGCGACACGATCTCGTCCGTCTCGGGAGACGGGGCGGTCGCGAACTCCCGGGCCAGCAGCTCGCGGAACCGACCGTACGTCTCGAGCGCTCCGGCCCGGTCGCCGCGAGCATCCAGCAGCGCGATCAGCCGTCGCACGGACGCCTCGTCGAACGGGTCGAGGACGCAGGCCCGCCGTGCGCCCTCGACCGCCATCGACAGATCCCCGGCGGTCGCGCTCGCGTCCGCGACCGCGGCCGCCGCGCGCGCCGTGGCACGCCGGAGCCACGCGCGCCGGCCCTCGAGCCACTCCTCGAATCCCGGCGCGTCCGACACGAAGAAGCCCGACAGGAGGTCGCCTCCGTAGAGCTCGAGCGCCTGCTCGTGCAGGCCCGACTCGAGGGCCGCCTCGAGCGCGGCGGCATCGAACCAGAACCTGGCCGGATCGAGTCCGACCTCGCCGTCGCCCCGCGTGACCACGACGTCGTCGCCGAGGTGGCGACGCAGGAAATAGAGGCTGTTGCGGAGGGCCGCCCTCGCCCGGGCATCGTCCGCGTCGGGCCAGAGGAGCGCGACCAGGGTGTCGCGGCGGTGGAAGCCGCCGGGCGGGAGGGCGAGGTACGCGAGCAGGGCGAGCCGCTTCGGCTGCGCGAGAACCCGCGTCAGCTCCCCGTCGGCCGCTCGCAGCCGAACCGCGCCCAGCCCGTAGAGTCGGATCATCGCCCGAGTATACGCCGACGGATCGGTGATGTGTGAGGGGCCGACGGCCTCCCGGGTGACGGACGGGCGACGGCCGGGGGACGGCCGCGGGCCAGCCATTCCGGCGACCGAGGCCCCCGCGTCCACAGGAGGACAACGATGACCCGAAGACTCACGCTCGCCCTGTCGCTCGTCGTGTTCGCGACCTCGTGCGCGGACACGGAGGAGCTGCTGGCGCCAACGACCTCGCTCTCTTCGCAGGCCCATGCCGATCCGCCGATCGAGCGCTGGACCATCCGTCCGGATCTCACCGACCCGGGTATCGACGTCGGCCTCGACGACTACATCATCCGGGTGCCCGCCCGGGGGAGGAACGGGCGGCTGTTCATGTTCCTGCCCGGCAGCCGGGTCGGACCGGGGACGGGCGAGGTCGTACAGGCCGAGGCCGCGCGCCTGGGGTACCTCGTGATCGGCCTCTCGTATCCCAACGACCCGGGCCTCGTCTCGTTCTGCGGTCCGGCCCCGGACCCTGACGCCTGCTACGAGACCACGAGGCTGGAGGGAATCACGGGCGAGGACGTCTCGTCCTTCGTGACGATCGACCGAGCCAACAGCATCGACAACCGCCTGACCCGTCTGCTCGAGTACCTGGCCGCGAACCGCCCCGGGGACGGCTGGAGCCAGTTCCTCGCGGGCGGCGAGCCGAAGTGGGCGCACATCGCCGTGGGTGGCGTGTCGCAGGGGGCCGGATACGCGGCGATGCTCGCCAAGATGCGGAGGATCGACCGGGCCGTGATGCTGTCGGGGGTCACGGACGCGATCGGCGGCGTGGCCGCCGCCTGGGTGACTCCCGGGGTGACCCCGCCGGGCCGTCTCTACGGGCTCGTGCACCAGCAGGACAACCAGTTCCGCCCCGGGGTGCTGGCAAACTGGGTGGCGCTCGGGATGGACGCCTTCGGCGGGCCCGTCGTCCCGGAGGCGAGCGTTCCTCCCTACGACGGCGCCCGGATGCTGATCACGAACGTCACGCCGTCCAACGGGTCCTTCGCCGCTCCGTTCCCGCACGCCAGCACGGGCGTGGACCCGTTCACTCCCTTCACCGCGGACGGCGTTCCCGTGCTGCGGCCCGCCTGGCGGTACATGCTCGGCTACTGCCCGCCGCCGGGCCGGTGGGACGAAGGCGCTGGCGCAGGGCCCGCTCCTGTCGTGCCCTGCCAGACCGACCACTGAGTCGTCTCCCGGCGCGCCGGACGGCCTCCCGCGGGGCCGTCCGGAGGCGTCGCGGGCGTTTCGACCGACCCGGCGTCACCGCGCGGGGAGAAGCCCCGTGAGCCAGTGCAGGACGTTCAGCGCGAACTGGCCGTTCCGCGCGGCCTCCGGGAAGTTCATCCCCATCGGCCGGCGCTCCGGCCCCCCGAGCTGAGCCGTGAACATCGCCGCCTCGCCGAACACGGCCACCCGTCCCGCCCCGACGCGAAGCGCCGCGCCCTGGAGCATCCCCTCCGCGCCGATGCGGGGCGTCTGCTCGGAGAACTCCCAGGCCGTGACCGGAAGCAGGAGGGTCGAGCCCGGCTCGAGGACGAGGAGCGGGTAAGCGTCGATCTCCGCAGCCAGTCGGAACGCCTGGCCCGTGAACGAGATCACGACGTCGACGCGCTCGTCCGCCGCCCGTCCGATCGATATCGGATGCGGTCGCAGCGAGCCGGCCGCGCGCCGGAACCGGACGAGGCCCGAGCTGTCCGGCGGGAAGGCGAAGCCGTTCCCGACGAACACGCCGAAGCGCGCCGCGAGCTCCACCACGGCGCCCGGGAACGGCATGTGGTCGGCGATCAGCAGGAGCCCGCCGCCGTCCCGGACCCACCTCTCCACGGCGTCGATCTCGTGCTCCGCGAACGCGGACGGCGTGGGCAGCGTCCACTCCTCGAGATTGCGCTCGGCGAGGGCGTTCGACACGACGAGCACGTCCGCGTCCGCGAGCAGCTCGGCCGTGAACGGGCCCGTCGACCCGCGCACCGCGTAGCCGTCGCGACGGAGCAGCTCGGCGAACGGGAGGAAGCGGCCGTCGACGGTGTGGAAGTTGTGGTGGCCGCCGTCGATCAGGACGACGGGCCCTCCGCCGTCGGGATAAGCCGGGGCTCCGACGACCGGCCTGAACGCCGAGTCCGCGACCTGCTGAGCCGGCGCCGACCCCGGCCCGGAGAGCGCGAGGATCGCGAGCGGGACCGCGAGACGGCCGCCCCGCCGCCCGCTCAACCCGCCCGGGCCTCCGCCTCCATCCTGGGCTCCGGCAGCAGGCGGGTGTCCGGGAACGACATCTCCTCCGTGCTGATCCTGTCGATCCCGTCCACGGTGATCGCCAGCTCGCCCGACGGGAGCGTTTCGACCCAGCCTCGCTTCTTCAGGTACCAGATCGGGAACTCGAGGTGCTCGCGCGGGACGCCCAGCATCTGCTCGAGCTTCACGGACCCGAGCCCTCCGGAGTCGGGGTTCCGGCGCCGCGCCACGTAGAGGAGCGACAGGATGCCGTGGAAGATTCGCCTGTCGTCCTCGCGCGTGTTCAGCGCCGCGCCCTGCTCGAACAGCTTCCACTGGATGCTCTTGTTCTTGTCGTACTGCACGTCGTACTCGGCGCGCCTCGTCGGGTCAATCAGGATCTCGTACGCGTCGTGCACCTCTCGGAACCGCTCCTCCTCGCCTGAATCCCCGTTGTCCGGGTGGTAGCGCTTCGCGAGCAGCCGGAAGACGCGCTCGATCGTCTCGATCTCGGCGCTCTGGCTGACCTGCAGGACCTCGTAGTGGTCGACGAACGGGCGATCGTTCACCGGAAGACCCCCCCGAATTGTGAGGTGACGGGTCGCGCTCCGACCACGCGTCGGACGCCGGCGTGCCCGTCAGCCACGGCGCGAACCCTCGCGGCCTCGTCGAGCAAGAGGGATGCCACGACCCGTCCCGGCCACTCTCGCCCGGGGGGTCCACCGATGTCAACGGTCCGCAGGGTCGTGCCCTGCCGGAAGATGCGGGGAGGACCGGCTCCGCGGAGGTGCTGTGACCACGGCCTCGACCTGGCGTGCGACCTTCCGGGCCCGCACGCCGGCGTCTCTCATTGTGCCATACATCGGAGGCCGCACGTCCGCGCTCGAAGCGGTTGGGCGTTCCCCTCGGCCCGCCCGGGACGCCGGGCGCGGCCGTCAAGGAGTCACGCCTCGCGCCGACAGCTCGGACTCCGGCAGCGCGACGCGGCGGTCGCAGCGCTCGGGGGCACGATCATCGGTTCACCCGCCGCTCGCGCGAACGAAGGCCCGGTAAGCCCAGGGACCGAGCCGCAGCGTGGTCGACGTGTCGAACGTCAAGCGCTCGCCGCCGAAGTAGTCCAGGTAGTCGCCGCGGTGCAGGCCGCCGCGGAACTCCACCGTGCGTGCCTCGTCGGAGAAGTTGAACACGGCGAACACCCGGTCGCGGTCGTTCCGACGAACGAAGCTCAGCACCGCGGCCTCGGCGTCGTTCGGCACCTTCACCATCCTGGCGCCCCACTTCGCGTTCCACAGCGCCGTGTTCTCGTGCTTCAGCGCGAACAGCCGGCGGTAGAGCTCTCCGATCTGGTGCTCACGCCACGCGATCGGGTCCCGCTCGAAGAAGGCGAGCCGTTTCGGGTTGCCGGCCTCCTGCCCGTTGTAGAGCAGGGGAATCCCGTCACCGACCACGGAAAGGACGATCGCCGCCTCGAGCCCGTCTCCGAACTGCTCGAACTGCGTCCCTTCCCACGCGTTCTTGTCGTGATTGCTCACGAACGTCATCCGCATGCTGTTCGGCGGCCAGGCGCTCTCGTTCCAGGAGTAGTAGACGAAGAGGGCGCTCACGTCCGCGTCGCCGATCGTGATCCGGTGCACGGCGTCGTACCAGCCCCAGGCGTACGTGGCATCGAACGCCCGCGCGTGGAGATCCCGCGACTCCCATTCGGCGAGCAGGAACACGGGCTTGATCGCGTCGAGCTCGGCCCGGACGTGCTCCCAGAAGTCGATCGGCACGAACCCCGCGACGTCGCAGCGGAAGCCGTCCACGTCCGCCTCGGCGACCCAGAACTTCATCGCCTCCGTCATGTACCGACGCACGCCCGGCTGCGAGTAGTCGAGGTCTATGATGTCGGACCAGTCCCACCACGGGGTGGGACGGAAGTCTCCCTTCCAGTCCCGCTCGTACCAGTCGGGGTGCTCCTCGACCAGCGGGTTGTCCCACGCCGTGTGGTTCGCGACCCAGTCGAGGATGACGTGCATGCCCCGCTCGTGCGCCGCGCCCACGAACGCCTTCAGGTCGTCCAGCGTTCCGAGCTCGGGGTTCACGGCGTAGTAGTCCCTGACGGAATACGGGCTGCCGAGCGTGCCCTTCCGGTTCACCTCGCCGATCGGGTGGATCGGCATCAGCCACACGATGTCGACGCCCAACCCTTCGAGCCGCGGGAGCTGCTCCATCGCCGCGCGAAGCGTGCCCTCCTCTGTGAACTGGCGGGTGTTCAGCTGATAGAGAGTGGCCGAACGGGTCCACTCGGGGTGCTCGATCTGCACGTAGGTCCTCGGCTGGTACGGGTCTGAGGAATGGGTGGCGTCGTCGGGAGCGGCGCAGCCCCCCGGGCCGACGAGAGCCACGAGCAGGAGCGCGGCGCAACGCACGGCTCAGCTCCTCCCTCGATCACGCCAGAGCCAGATCGCCAGGGCGCCCGGCCCGATGACGGCGAGCCAGCTCACCCAGGGGGGCACGGTCACCTGATCGACCGTGATCTCGAGGTGCAGGACCAGGCGCGCCAGATGAGCGAGAGCCACCAGCGCGAGGAAGAGAACCGTCACCAGTGCGGAAGGTCGCATCGGAGCCTCCCTGTCGTTCGGGGTTGCACGATCCGCTCCCGACCGCGGACGGGCTCGCCCGTCCCGCGTCGGAGCTCTCCGTCCGCTTCGCCGGAGTCAGCCCGACTCGTAGTGCTCCGCGAAGCGCCGCTCGTTCTCCGTCGTCGCGATCAGGATCAGCTCGGCGCCGTCGGCCGCCGGCAGCGGAGCCGATGCCGGCGGGTTTACGCGCACCTCCTCGCCGACCTCGAACGCGACCACGCTGCAGCCGGTGGACTCGCGAATCCCGGACTCGGCGAGCGGCACTCCGCGCAGCTCCCTCGGCACCGGGCTCCGGAAGACGTCGAGCCCCTCCGCCACCATGATGATGTCGCCCCCCTCGAGGAGGTTGAGCACCGCGTTGGCGCCCATCGATGCATACGACATCACGAAGTCCGCGCCCGCCCGGTGCAGGGTCGTGACGTTCCGCTCCAGGGTGGCCCGGCTGATCAGCTGGATGTCGGGGCGCAGCTTGCGGACATAGTTCGTGAGGAAGATGTTCGTCGCGTCGTCTGCGGTGGTCACCAGCGCGCTCGGCGCCTCGCGGATACCCGCCCTCTCGAGCACCTCGAGGTCGGCCGCGTCGCCCTCGATCGTGATCTCGGGAAGGCGAACGCGGTCGGGGTTCTTCTCGACGATTCGGCACGGGATCTCACGCTCGGAGAGCGCCGCGGCGACCGCCCTCCCCACTCGCCCGCCTCCGAGAATCGGCACGGGAGCGGCGGACGACGTGTAGATGGCGGTGAACTCGTCGAAGCGGGTGAGCTGCTCGCGCGTGCCCGCCAGCACTAGGACGGTCGAGGGCTGGATCGTCGTCTCGCGGCCCGGTGTCCGGAAGTGGCCCCGCTCCCAGGCGCCCACCACCGTGAGGCCCGTTTCGCGACGCAGCCATCCCTCGCCGAGACGACGTCCGATCATTGGCGTGCCCGTGACCGGGGCCTCGGCGATCAGCAGCTCCCCGAAGCTGCCCAGGACGTTCGCACCCCCCAGGCCTCCCACCACCCGACGGGCGAGGCTGCGCCCGAGCATTTCCGTCAGCTGCAGCACGTGGCTCGCGCCCGCGAGCTGGAGGACGTCGACGGAAGCAGGGCTCCGCACGAACGCGGTGACGGGTACGCGACCATCGACCTCGCGCACCGTCAGGACGATGTTCGTGTTCGTGAAGTCATCGGCCGTCGCGACGACCATTCCGGCGGTCTCGAGCCGGAGCCGCCCGTACGTCTCGGGGTCGTCCATTTCGCCCAGGATCACGGAGACGCCCTGCTGCTCGAGTTCGAGCGCCCGCTGGAGGTCGCCTTCGAGCAGAAACCAGGGTCGGCTGTGTTCCGTGAGTCTACGGGCGAGGGCAGAGGCCACGGGGTCGAACGCCGTCAGGATGACGTGCTCCCGCACGTCTCCCCGCACATCGCGCGGCACCCGGCGCCTCGTCTGCGCCTCGAGCCAAGGTGCGTAGAAGAACTGGATGAACGTGAAGGGGAGAACGATCAGGAGGAAGAGCACCCCCGAGAGCAGCACCACGATCGAGAAGACGCGCCCGAGGTCGCTCTGGAAAGTGATGTCTCCAAAGCCGAGCGTCGACATCACGGTGAGCGTCCAGTAGACGCCGGTTACCCAGGAGTGGTCCTGTCCCTCCCGCGCCATCAGCACGTGGAAGAGGACCGAGTACAGCGTGATGAGACCGAGCAGCACCGCCAGGAAGCGGAGCAGCACCCGGATGTTGCGGCGGACCGTCGCTCCCTCGACGACCGATGCGAGCAGGGCGGGAACGAATTTCATGGGAACGGACGCTAGATCCGTGCGGGCGCGCGAACAAGCGCCCGTCTTCCTCAACCCTTCACGTAGGACAGCTTCTCGGCCACGTTCCCGTCCCGGATGCGGAAGATGTCCACGCCGCGGACGTGTCCGGGCGTCCCCTCCCGGACCCAGTGGTACACCCAGCGGACGACGCAGCGGTCACCCACCGCGAAGATTTCCTCCGTGTCGAAGCGGGCGCGGGGCGAGCGCCGGAAGAACTCCTCCTGGTACGCCCTCACCGCCTGCTTCCCCTCGAAGCGTTCCCCGTCCGGAGGCGGCCGGGTGCTGTCGAACGCGCAGTCGTCAGTCATCAGCGCCATGATCGCGTCGATGTCGCGGCGGCCGAAGGCCTCGTTGAAGCGCCGGACGACCTCAAGGGTCGTAGCTTGCCGGTCCGGCGCCGCTGCCGGGCTCATCGCGGCAGGCCCTCCGCTGCGATCCTCGGGTGCATCGCATTCCCTCCCTCTATCTCCGCCTGTACCTGTCGAACACGGTGATCACCGGCCGCGCCTCGCAGTTCTCGTCGAAGAAGTCCCGGTCGCAGCCGCTGGCCGGCTCCCACCAGAAGATCCCCTTGATCCTCCGGTCGGGGATCCCGAGCAGGGTCTCGTTCACCGCCTCGAGGAACGCCTTGCGCGGGCCCCCGGGAGCGTCCGCCGCGTAGGGAGGCAGCCGTCCCTCCTCCTCGTACACCCGGGGCCGGTAGCCCACCTCCACGAGGATCACGTCCTTGTCGGGGAAGGCGTGAAGCGTGGACAGCAGGTTGTCCCGGAGCTCGAGCAGGTTCCCGTGCCACCAGGGGTAGTACGAGTAGCCGATGATGTCGTAGGGGATTCCGTACTCGCCGAACCTCTCGAAGAACGCCTGCGCCCCCTGTGCGTCGGCCCCGTTGTCGTAGTGGAGCATGATCAGCGGGCGCGGCGCCTGGCCGCGACCCGCGTCGATCCCGTCCAGTCCCGCCTTGAACAGCCGGGCGAAGTTGTCCCAGTTCCCGGGGAGCCGGCCCAGGGGCCACATCATCCCGTTCCGGACCTCGTTCCCGATCTGGACCATGTCCGGAATCACGCCCGCCTCCCTGAACGTGCGGATCGTGGCGGCCGTGTACGCGAAGACGGAGTCGACCAGGACGTCGATGTCGGTGTCGTCCCACGCGGCGGGCGTCGGCTGCTTCTGCGGGTCGGCCCAGCCGTCGGCGTAGTGGTAGTCGAGCAGGAACCTGAACCCGCGCGCCTTCGCCTCCCGCGCCAGCGCGATCGTGTAGGCGAGGTCGTTGGGCAGCTCCGTCGGCGTGTGGAAGAGCCGGAGTCGGATCCAGTCGTACCCGTGGTCCCGGAAGATGTCCAGGCCGGGACGCACGGCGCCTCCGTCCTTGAACTGAACGCCGCGGTCCTCGGCCGCCTTCAGGAACGAGAGGTCGGCCCCCACGGCGTAAATGAGCTCGGAGCGCTCACGCGGAACCGGCTCCGGCTCCTGCTCCTGCGCACGGAGAGCGCCGGCACTCGCCAGGAGCGCGCAGAGGATCGGCATCATCCGCCGCGTCATGGGGATCCCTCCTCTCATTACGGCTCGCCGCTTCGCTCGCGTCACGTCCCGCTCCGCGACGCCATCCAGCGGTCGACCGCCTCACGGAGCATGGGCAGCGTGACCGCGCCGTCGGCGAGCACTGCGTCGTGGAACTCCCGGACGTCGAACCGGGGGCCGAGCCGCTCCTCGGCCTTCGCGCGCAGGCGCTGGATCTCGAGTCTGCCGATCATGTAGGCCGTGGCCTGGCCGGGCACCGCGAGGTACCTGTCGACCTCGGACTCGATTCCCCCGCGGGACTCCGCCGTGTGGTCGAGCATGAACCGGATCGCCTCCTCGCGCGTCCAGCCGAGCACGTGCATGCCCGGGTCCACGACCAGCCGCGCGGCCCGGAACGCCTCGTTCGAGAGCATCCCGAGCCGGTCGACGGCGGAGCCGTAGAGGCCCATCTCGTCGGCCAGGCGCTCCGCGTAGAGCCCCCAGCCCTCCGTCACCGACGGCACGTAGATGTAGCGGAGGACCGGATGCACGCCCGCCCCGAACAGCGCGATGGACATCTGGAGGTGGTGGCCGGGATACGACTCGTGGAACGCCGTCGCCTCCATGCCCACCCGGCTGATCGACTCGGGCTCGTGCGTGCCGAGCTCGTAGACCCCGGGACGAGAGCCGTCGGCAGAGCCGACCGAGTAGAAGCCGCCGCCCGACGCCTGCAAGTACGCCGGGAACGGCCGCACCACGATCTCCGCGTCCGGCACGTAGCCGAACCAGTCGGGAACGGCGGCCTGCGCCCGCTTCACGGCGGCGCGGGCGAAGGCGAGAACCTCCTCCTCCGACCGGAACGTGAAGGCGGGGTCCGTCCGGAGCCGCTCGAGGAGCCCCTTCACGTCGTCGGTGCCGAAGCTCTCCCGGGCGATCGCGGCCATCTCGGCCTGGATCCGCTCCATCTCGCGCAGGCCCGTCTCGTGGATCTCGCGGGGGTCGAAATCGAGGGATGTGTGGAAGCGGATCGACGCGATGTAGCAGGCCTCCCCGTCCGGGTTCGCGGAGATGCCCACGAGCTCCCGTCCTTCGTATTCGTCGGCCAGGAAGGCACGGTAACGCTCCAGCGCGAGACGGATCCCGTCGTCGACGATCGACCGCACGTCGCTCCTGAACGCCTCGTCGTCCGTGCGCGCCGCGGGCTCGTGGAACGGGGAGGACTCCGGGTCGCCCGCCGACAGCGCGTCCACCTGCCGCAGCACGCCCTCCACGTTCGAGGCCGGCGCCAGGTAGCCGGCGGCCAAGCCGGCGCGGAGGTTCTCGACCTCCGTGTTCAGGTAGGCGGGCACGGAGCGCAGGCGGGCGAGCGCGTCCGCGCGTTCCTCGGTCGTTCCCACCGGCTGCTGCGCGAAGGTGGAGGCCAGCATGCTCTGCCAGCCGGTCCAGGTCGGACTCACGTTCCAGAGCTCCGTCCGGCAGACCCTGCGCGCCACCGACGCCTCGAGCCGATCGAGCGTGAACGCGTACGGGATCACCGCGTCCGTGCCCTCGAGCTCCGCCGGATCGATCGCCCGGAGCTCGGCGAGCCAGCCATCCTCGCGGGCCCGCCAGGCCTCCATCGCGGCTTGTCCACGGTCGCCGAGCCGGTCCATCGGCGTCTCGGGATAGCCGATCTCGTAGGCCTCCTCGGGGAACTGGTGGTAGTACCCGTCCACGTACTCCTGCGCGACGCGAAGTGGGTTCCGGATCGGGTCCGACTCCGGCGGCGGGGATTCGCCGGGGGAGCAGGACGCGGCGGCCAGGACGGCCGACAGGGTCAGGAAGCGGGTCGGTCGGATCATCGTCACTCCTGCGAGCCGGCGTCAGCCATCTCGTCGAGTTTACGGACCGTGCGCCAGTTTCGCGCGGTCATGGGCGAGCCGATCACCCGGTCGAGCAGCGCCGGCGACAGTTTCGAACGTGCCAGGCCGACGGGGTAGTGAATCCACAGGGCATCCCCCGACTGCGCGATGCGCTCCCCTCCGGCCGCGCGTTCCCTGAGCTCCGTCAGGGCGCCGGGTCTCGGAGGAGACTTCGAGAGCACGAGCGTGACGAGATGGGGCTCCTTCTCGGACGCCGCCTCGAAGGGGTTGCCGTTCATGCAGGCCCGCCAGTCCGCCGCCGCACGAACGACGACGGGGATCGAGCGGTCGAAGCGTCGCTCGATCGCCTCCTGAAGCTCCGCCTCGAGGGCGACGGGCTGTCGGCGCGCCGAGAACACGAGGTTGCCGCTCTGGATGTAGGTCCGGACGTCCTCCCAGCCGAGCTCGACGCACAGCGAGCGGAGCTCCGCCATCGGAATCCGGTTGTGGCCGCCGACGTTGATGCCGCGCAGCAGCGCGATGCACGTGCTCACGGCCACTTCCCCGTCGCTCCCCCGTTCTCCTCCACCCGGAACTCGACGATCCGGCGGATGAGATCCGAGGGCAGAGGCTCGCCGAGGGGGAACTGCACGGAGCCCTTCCCGGTCCTGTAGGGCGCGAGCTCCTCCCTGAACGCCGCGATCCCGCTCCCAGTCGGATAAAACCCGACGTGCTTCGCGTAGCCGGCGAAGTGAACCAGGTGCCCGTTCAGGTCGAAGGTGGGGATCGCGTAGCTGATCGTCTCCGTCGCCTCGGGCGCCGCCGTCCGGATCAGGGCCCGCAGCTCCTCCAGCACTCTCCGGGTCCCGGGAGGAAATCCCGCCACGTACTCGTCGACGGAGCTGACCGTCTTCCGGTTCGTCATCGCGTGCACCCGTCCACCCTGAAGCGTGGCCGTCCTCGCCGAAGCCGCGGTCGACGACACCGGCCCGGGCCCGGCGCTCTCACCCGGGAGCGCCTCGCTCTTCGCCACCCGGCGCAGTACCTCGGTGACGAGAGCCCGGCCGGGTCCCGCTCCCCGACGGAAGAAGTACCGCTCCTTCACGGTGCCGCGGACGGGTCCGTCCGGCCCGGCGCCGTCGAGGAGCGGCGATGACGGGATCCTCGGGCAGGGTCGCCGTGAGCATTCGGAGGGCATCGCCGCTCGGTCCGCGAGGAGGACGCGCGCCCCGGGCCACACCATCCGCTCCGACCCGAACACCACCCGCCTCCCTCCTGCGAAGAAGGCCGAACCGCTCACCGAAATCAAGTCCGCCGCCCACGCGAGGACGACGCGGGCGATGATCGGCTGCGGTGGCTGTGCCCGATCGGCCCGCGCCCCGCGCGCGGCCGCTACGCCGCGCTCCAGTTTCGCCTGAAGGCGTCGCCGAGGTCGAAGATGAAGTCCTTTGCCAGGAACACCTTGCCGCGCTCGATGCTGACGATGGTCACGCCGCTGTTCCTCCCGACGCGCCCTTCCCGGTTCGTCAGCTCGATGTCCCAGTGCACGGCGACGACGTTCGTGCCCACCAGGTCGAAGATGTTCCGGACGCAGATCTCCCGGAGCACGAATCGGATTTCCGGGAACTGTTCGAAGAAGCGGCGAAACCAGCCCTCCACGGCGCTCCTGCCCTCGAACCTTCCGCTCTCGGGTATCTCGCCCGGGTAGACGAACACCCCGTCGTCTCGCCAGGCCGACATGAACCCGGGCAGGTCATGCCGGTTCAACGCATCGAACGCATGCGCCAGCGCCTTCCTCGCCATCAGTGCTCCGATCATGCGGCCCTCCCTGCGAGACCAGAATCGCGGCTGTCATCGGTCGCGCGTCGCCGGCTCGTGTCCGTCGATCGGCGAGTTCTCCATCCGGTCATCGAAGCCCGCGATCGGCGGTCGGCCCTGCGCGATGGTATTCAAGATACCGTGGGCGACGAACGGCGCTACGAGTGGCTTCGAGCACGGTCAATGCCCGACGTGCGCCGCGCCTGAATCAGAATGTCGATCCGGTCGATCACCCCGTCGCGACGGGCACTCCGAGAGCGACATCCCGCCGCCCGTTCCGGGCTCCGAGTCCGGTGTCGATTCTACTCGTCGAGAACGGAGTCCAGGCAGTCGGTCCTTGTTCGGAGCGCGTCGACTCGGGAAGTCGGGCGGCGACTGGAGGCATCATCGATCCGCCGAGGAGTCGCGGCGACGGCGGCGCGCGATCTCGACGAACGCCGGCTCGATGTCGATGCCGTCCACGCGGAAGCCGGTGTCGTTCAGCGCCCGGGCGTGAGCCCCCGTCCCGCAGCCCACGTCGAGGAGAGAACCGGCGCCGGGGCGAGCGGCGAGGATGACGGCCCGGATCCGGCGCGCTTCGGCGGCGTAGTCCTTCACGTCCCGGCACAGGAGATCGCAATACTCAGGCGCGCTCCCGTAGTCGCCCACCCGATTCCGTCCTCCCTCAGCCGTACAGCAGGTGGATGCCGGCCACGGCGGTCGCGTTCCAGAGACCGTGCGCGAACATCGGGGCCGTGAGCCGGCCCGTGCCCAGGAACAGCGCGACGTACGCCGCGCCGGGTATCACGATGTCCATCCAGTCGACCCAGTCCGCAGGCAGGTGTCCGAGCGCGAAGAACAGGACGGAGCACGTACCCGCGATCGCCGCGGCTCCCGGGACCGTCGCGAGGATGTCCCGGAGCGCCGTGATCAGGAAGCCGCGGAAGTACAGCTCCTCGGTGACGCCGCCTCCCAGGATCCCCAGCGGCAGGTACCAGAGCACGTTGATCCACCTGCCGTCGACCAGGGCCAGGATCCCCGCGATGTCCTCCCGGCTCGCTCCGCCGGTGGCGGGGAAGAGCCAGCCGAACTGGAGGGCGGCCCACGCCGCCGCCACGGCCGCTCCGAGCAGCGCGTCCCGGCGCCATCGCCGCGACGCGAACCCGATGTCGGAGAATCGCAGCCCGAGCATCCGGAGTCCGGCGGCGACGACGGCTCCGACCAGGACCAGCTGCACGACGCCCAGGGCCGCGAGGTTCGAACCGCGGTAGCCACCGGCGAAGCCCACCTGGAGCAGGATCGCCGGTGCCGCGAACGCCGCGAAGCCGACGACCAGAACGCCCGTGAATACGAGGATTCTCCGCACGAGGCCATCCTCCGGGGTGCGTTTCACTCGCCGCGAGCGCGCCTCAGCTCGTCCAGATCGAGCTTCTTCATCTTCATCATCGCGCTCATCACCCGACTCGACCTCTCCGGGTCGGGATCGTTCATCATCTCGATCATGGGAGTCGGGATCACCTGCCAGGAGACGCCGAACCGGTCCTTCAGCCATCCGCACTGCTGGGCTTTCGGGTCACCGCCCTCCGCGAGCCGCTTCCAGTAGCGGTCCACTTCCTCCTGGGTGTCGCAGTTGACCTGGAAGGACACGGCCTCGTTGAACTGGAATACGGGCCCGCCGTTCAGGGCCGTGAAACCGTGGCCGTCGAGCTCGAACGACACGGTCATCACGGTGCCCGCCGGCATTCCGTGGGTCTCGTGACCGGCCTCTCCGTAGCGCGTGATGTCGAGGATCCGGGAGTTCGGGAAGATGGACACGTAGTGCTCCGCGGCCTCCTCGGCCTGCCGGTCGAACCAGAGACAGGTCGTGATCTTCTGGAGCCGGGGCATGCTGTCGTCCCTTCTCATCAGGAACGGCCGGGACCGGTAGTGACCCGGAAGCCTGCCCGTGGTCCGCGCGTGCGGTCAGCGCGACCGGAGCAGTCCCAGCTCGGCCGCGGGGATCGTGAACGTGTAGAAGCCGTTGGTCACACGCGCGCTCTCGAGCCCGCGCCCGGCCGCGAGCCCGCGGGCCAGCTGCACGTCGGAGGTGCTGAGCGCCGGAGCTCCGAGCGCGAGGCGCTCCCCGTTCCGCTGCGTGGTGTGGTTGTGAAGCGCCTACGCCCAGCGCCATCCGTCGGCCCGATACGCGTCCACGACGTCGAAGCCATAGACGGATTTCGGCGAAAACATCTCGTCTCCGGCGCCGAACACGATCGCGAGCTCGGTGGAGCCGTCGACCACTCTCGTCAGCGCGGAAGCCAGGAACTCGGTGGGACGCTCGAGCTGGGGCACCCGGGCGTTCTGGTGTGCGAACAGCATCGCATCGAGACAGGTGATCGGCGCGATGCTGCCCGCCTCGCCGCTCTGGGCGAGCTCGTGGTTGAATCGCTCGTCGGCCCACAGAGCGGCCTCCTCTTCCGTGCCCGGAGTCGGCTCGTCGGCCAGCGGACGCCTCAGGTCCGCCCCGTCCGCCCGGATCGCCGCCCGGTACGCGAGCAACCCCTCGTCCGCCGGGAGGAACGGCTGATCGAACACGTCCTCGAGTCGCAGCTCCCAGACGAGGAGGACCGCGGCCCCCTCCGTGCGGACCGTATCCGGCGCGACCGGAAGCCTGCAGCGTGCGTCGATCCGCTCGCGCGGCGAAGCCCCGACGTGGACGACCCGGACGTCGGCGTCGACTTCCTCCGCGGGCCCCTCGCCACGCTCTCCGCAGGCGAGGACGAGGGCCAGCGGGAGTGCGATGAGGAGCGGGGCGTCTCGCCTCGTCATCCGTCGCCCCGACCGGCAGGTCCGGCGAGACGGCTGTTCACGCGATTCGCGCGCCCCGCTCCGCCAGCAGCTCGCGGAGCGCCGACCGATGGCAGCGCGCCTCGTCTTCGCAGTAGCATCTCACCGAGAAGTTCGCCTCGTGCGACAGGGCGGCGAGGAGGTCGAGCACCCGGCTCTTCTCGGGATCGGCCATCTCCGTGCGGTACCTCCTGAGGAACGCCTTCCATTCCCCGTCGCTCGCCGCGGTCCGCCCCATTTTCACGAGCTCCGGGCCGGGCGCCAGATTCGGGAGCCAGACGTCGTACCAGTTCCCCGAGGCGAACTCGCTCCTTGGAACTCCCCGGGGCGGGCGTCTCACCGTCCCGATCCGGAGTCCCTCGTCGATGTGCCGCTCGGTTCCCAGCCTTACGATCCGGACTGCCATCCGACGTCTCCACGAGCGCGTTATCCCTTCACGTACGACAGTTTCTCGGCGACCTTGCCGTCCCGGACGCGGAACAGGTCCACGCCGCGGACATGACCGCGCTCGCCGTCTCTCACCCAGTGGTAAACCCAGCGCACGACGCAGCGATCCCCCGCCGCGAACATCTCCTCCGTCTCGAAGCGGGCTGCGGGCGAGCGGAGGAAGAACTGCTCCCAGAACGCGCGCACGGCGGCATGGCCCTCGAATCGCTGGCCGTCGGGAGACGGGCGGGTGTTGTCGAACACGCAGTCGTCCGTCATCGCCGCCATCACCGCGTCGACGTCGTGCCGGCCGAAGGCTTCGTTGAAGTCGCGCACCGCCGCCAGGGTCGCGGCCGTGACCGGATCGGGATCGGGCATGTCCGCCTCGCTCGGAACGAGTGCGCCGGCCCCGTGGCCCCGGATCCGCTCCGGACTCGGTCCGCCGGCCTGCGAAAGAAGTCTTCGCATCGAGGATGCGTAACGTCGCGAGAGCGTCGGGCGCTCCGGACGCTCGAGTTCCGAACTCGCAACGCCCGCTCCTCCCGTCAAGGTCCGGAGTCGGCGAGGCGGTGCGCTAGACTCGACCGGGCGGAGCGCCTCGTCCGGATTCGACGTCCGGATTTCGGTGGCGGGCCGGGAACGCGGCGTCCATCTTCGAGGGCATGGAGACGCACACGCTTCCCCCGGAGTCCGTGATGCTGGAGGCGTTCCTCGATGGGGACGCCTCGTTCGACGGCATCTTCGTCACCGCGGTCCGCACGACCGGGATCTTCTGCCGGCCCTCGTGCACGGCGCGCAAGCCGAGGAGGGAGCACGTCGCCTTCTTCCGGTCGCCGCGCGAGGCGCTCGTCGCGGGATACCGCCCCTGCCGGCGCTGCCGACCGATGGAACAGGCGGACCGGCCCCCCGAGTGGCTCCGGCCTCTGCTGCGGGCGGTGGACGAGGATCCGAGCCGTCGCTGGACGGACGCCGATCTCCGGGCGCGGGGGCTCACCCCGGAGCGCGTCCGCCGCTGGTTCCGGCGGCACCACGGGATGACGTTCCATGCGTACAGCCGGGCCCGGCGCCTCGGGTCGGCGCTCGGATCGGTAAAGGAGGGATCGGACGTGACGCGCGCGGCCTACGAGAGCGGCTACGGGTCGCTCAGCGGATTCCAGGAGGCGTTCCGGCGCTGGTTCGGGGCGAGCCCCACGGCGACGGCCGGGAAACAGGTGATCCACGTCGACCGGATCGGGACCGCGCTCGGCCCGATGCTGATCGGCGCCACGGACGAGGCGCTGTGCCTGCTCGAGTTCGTCGACCGGAGGGCGCTCGAAACCCAGGTCCGCCGCATCGCGTCCCGGCTGGGCGCGGCTTTCGTCCCGGGCCCGAACTCTCTCGTGGAGCGGGTCGCCGGGCAGGTCGCGGACTACTTCGACGGCGCGCGGCGCGCGTTCGATGTCCCGCTGGCCTTCGCCGGGACCCCTTTCCAGCGGACCGTGTGGAACGCCCTGCGCGCGATCCCGTACGGCGAGACGAGGAGCTACGGGCAGATCGCGGAGACGATCGGCCGACCCGGAGCGGTGAGAGCCGTCGGAGCCGCGAACGGCGACAACGCCCTCGCGATCATCGTGCCCTGTCACCGCGTGGTCGGAGCCGACGGGAGGCTCGTCGGGTACGGAGGCGGCCTGTGGCGGAAGCAGCGTCTTCTCGAGCTGGAGCGGGCGAACCGGGAGTGACCGCGGGTTCAGGGTCCCGCGACCCGAGCGGGCAGCCTCAGCAGCCGGATCCGTCCGACGCGGCAGGACCGCCGGTCAGGTATCGGCGCCCGCGTCGTCGAGCGTGACGAGCGCGCAGAAGCGGGCCGCCTCCATGATCGCCCGGGCCGCGGCCAGGACGCCGTGCCGGGAGGCCGGGGTCTGCGCCGGGAGCGTGCGGGGCAGGCCCGCCAGGAGAGCGAGGCCGACGCCGAATGGTCCGATCGCCGGACGACGGCGTGCGGGATTCATGCGGTACCCTTTCATGTGCAGGCCGGATCGACCAGGGTCGCCAACGTCGCGACCGCCGCGGTGAGCTCGCCGATCGTGCCGAGATCCTGGAGTGACACGCGGCGACCGCGTTTGCATAAGGGAGGGTGGCCCGGCGTCTACCAGGAGCCGAGGACGCCCACCTCGCGGAACATGTACACCATCTGCACGCTGAACGCGGTGATCGCGATCGCGAGCTGGACGCTCCACCGGGTGGAGAGATTCCCTGCGAGCGCCGCGGCCACGAACACCCCAGACTGGACGAGGAAGATCGGGCGGAGACCCCAGTCGGCTCCCTTGAGAAAGCTGTCGACCGTGTCCAGGCCGACGACGAGCAGAAACCCCCAGAAGAACCACGGCCGGCCGTCCAGGAAGTAGGCCTACGAGTCGACGACCCCGGCCAGGCGGTTCGGCACCAGCACGGCCGCGAGCAGGAAGAGGGCCACCGTGTAGGAGATCACGAACAGGTAGAGGCCGAACGACCACTCCGGCTCGATCTCCTGGAACTTGAACTCCCACCACCAGAAGGAGACGAGCCAGGTCAGGAGGGTCCCGACCCAGAGGAGATAGACGGCCTCGAGGCGCAGGGGCTCTCCGTGTCCACGAAGACGGTGCACTCCGGCGGCGAGTGCGTTCAGCAGGTGCGTGATCGCGAGCCCGATCACGATGGACACGAGCACCGTCACGTACTCGAAGGCTCCCATGTCCGCTCCGGTGAGGGCGGTGGTCCGGCCGCCTGGCGCACTGGCCCCTCGCGCGCCGAGACGGGAAGCCGGTCCAGCATTGCCCGCGGGCGCGAAACGAGGAAGCCGGATGCGGGCCCGCGCCGGCGCTCTGTGGCATACGAACCGGGGGAGTCAGGAACGCGGCGCGGGCTCGTGCCTTCCGCGCGCCTGCGGGCCCGTCGCCCGGAATCCCTCGTGGAACGCGACCTCGCCCCGCGGGAGGCGGCCCTCGAACGAGAGCGCGAAGAACACCTCGTCCGGCACGCCCGGGACGGCGAGCCCGGGGACGTTCTCGAACCCGAACTGCCGATAGTATTGCGGGTGTCCGACGAGACAGCAGCCCCGGGCGCCCAGGCCCTCCAGACGGGACAGCTCTTCTCGGATCAACGCCCTGCCGATGCCCTGTCGCTGCCAGGCCGGCAGCACGGAGACCGGACCGAGTCCGTACCAATCCCGTGTGCCGTCGGAGATCGTCACGAGAGAAGGCGATATGCCCGACGACGCGGCCCTCGAACTCTGCGACGAGCGACACGGCCAGGGCCCCGGCGGAGCGAAGCGCCTCGATGATGTAGGGCTCCGTCTGGTCGCTCATCTCCAGCGGCGCGAAGGCGGCGGCGGTCACCTCGCCGATGATGGCCGCGTCGCGGTCCGCCTCGTTCCGGATCCGGATCCCTCCTGTCGTCCTGCCTCGCCGATGGCGAGCCGCGACTGCAGCGTCGACATCCGCTCCAGGACGCGGGCGTAGTTCTCGATTCGGAGCGACTTCGTGTTCTATCGCACCTGGTGTGCGAGGTAGACCAGGGAGTCGAGGACGAAGAAGCCGCCCACGAACTCGCCGAGCTTTGCGAGGGAGTCGAGGTCCACAAGCGTCTCCGGACTTCAGGGAAAGGTTGCCGCCGCAGGGTCGCCCGGACTCCTGCGTCGCCACGGCTCGTTCTTCGTGTCAACGACCGGCACCCCCATCCACTCCGCCGGCGCCACTCTCGCGCTGCTATTCCGGCTCGCCGGAGAAGTCCGGCACCGGTCTCGCGTCTGCCTCCGCCCGGCTGCCGGCCACTCCGTTCGCCCGGATGTCCGCGATCAGCCAGTCCATCTCCCGGATCTCCCTGCGCTGCGCCTCGATGATCTCGTCGGCGAGCTCGCGAACGCGCGGATCCTCGATTCCGGCACGCTCGCTGGTCAGGATCGCGATCGAGTGGTGCGGGATCATGCCTTCCATGTAGTCCACGTCGCCCACCGTGGCCTGGCTGCGCACGAGCCAGATCCCGACCGCCAGCAGGAGGCCCGCGCCGACGAAGATCGCGGCGTTGCGCGTGCGGTTCCGGTACATCTTGAGCATGAAGACGAGCATGATCGCCATCATCGAAGCGCCCATGACGAGCGTCATGAACAGGCGCGTCTCGCTGAACCGAGCGTGGTCGAGAATCCGGTAGGAGTTGACGTACGTCAGCAGGTACATCGCGATCATCGCCGTCGCGATCATCACGAAGAACCTCAGGTAGCTTCCGTGTCCCGTCTCCCCGCCCCCCGATCCGTCGTGACCTTCGGTGGCCATCGTGGGCTCGCTCATGTGCAGCCTCTCCTTTCCGGACCGCCGGTCGAGTCGCCCGGCAGTCCGTCCCCCGTGTGCGTCGGATCGACGCCCGCGATTCCGTTCTCGTCCGGACTCTCACGATAACAGGTCGGGGCACGGGCGGGGTCCCTCGCCCCGGCGACTGCGTCGGGACCCGCACCTCGACGCAGACGGGTGGGCTCGGGACGAGGATCTCCGTGACCAGACGTGCGCGGCACCCGATGTCGCGGGTATCATGGAATTGTCCGCGTGATCTGAGACCGTGCGTCGCCCCGGAAGGCGACACGACCGGGGAGGATCGCTTGACCGACCGCCCGAGCCCCTGCCGTCAGGAACGCCGCCGTCCCGTCGCATCCCGGATCGTGGTGACCATGGCAACGGCGCTGGCGTTCTGTGTCCCGAAGGCCGCGGATGCCCAGGAGCCGGGCGTCTTCGATGCGGCCTGGCACGAGGTCGCCGATCGCTATCACCGCACGCTCGATGAGCAGGGGGTGGCGGGCGGCTCCCTGTGGTTCTTCCTCCGGGACGAGACGCTCGCGACTGAGCTGTACGGCTTCGCGGATCTCGAGGCGGACCGGCGCGTGGAAGAGAACACGATCTTCCACTGGGCGTCGATCACGAAGACGTTCACGGGCATCGCAATCATGCAGCTGCGCGACCGCGGCCTGCTGTCGCTGGACGACCCCGTGGTGAGGTACCTGCCCGAGCTGCGCGTCGTGCATAACCCGTACGGCCCGATGGACGGGGTCACGATCCGGCACCTGATGGCGCACTCGGCAGGGTTCCGCGCGGCCACGTGGCCGTGGGGCGGGAGCGAGGCCTGGCAGCCGTTCGAGCCCACGAACTGGTCACAGATCGTGGCGATGCTGCCGTATACCGAGATCCTGTTCGAGCCCGGCAGCCGCCACGCCTACTCGAATCCCGGCATCATCTTCCTGGGCCGGATCATCGAGCGGCTCACCGGCGACGACTACGAGGTCTACGTCGACAAGAACATCCTGAAGCCGCTCGGCATGCACCGCAGCTACTTCGACGTGACGCCGGTCCACCTGCTGCCGTACCGCTCGAACAGCTACACCGTGCGCGACGGCGAGCGGATCGCGCACGGGCTCGACTTCGACACCGGAATCACGGCGTCGAACAGCGGGCTCAACGCTCCGATCCCCGACATGGCGAGGTACCTTGCGTTCCTCGCGGGCGATCCCGCCGTGCGGGAGGAGTACGAGGTCGTGCTCCGGCGCCAGTCGCTCGAGGAGATGTGGCGGGAGCAGCTCGAGGTCCCGTCCGCGACGGACGCGGCGACACCGGTGCCGGCAGCCGGGACCCGCGAGGCGATCGGCCTCGTGTTCTTCCTGCTCGAGCGCGGTCCGGTGCGCGTGGTCGGGCACAGCGGCGACCAGCGGGCGTTCCAGTCGTTCTTCTACGTCGATCCGGCGACGGGCGCGGCCGCGATCGCGGTCCTCAACACGGATCGCGGCACGGACCGGGACCGGCCGGACGCGGGCGCGATCCTCGCGTCGCTTCGGGACGACCTTCTCGACCGGGTGTTCCCGCTGTTCCGGTAGGCCCGATTCCGCGCACGGCCGCCCGTCGCGCGGGCACGGACCATGTCCGAGGCACCGGCTGCCTGCGTCGGGGACGCGACGTTTCCGGGGGGTCCCGTTCGCCACCCGTCGTCAGTGGGCGTGCGCGCCCCCCTGGTGATGTTCGCAGCTCACGTCCGGGTTGAACTGCGCGAACACCCCGTTCGGGTTCTCCCGGAAGATCCACACGTGGCGATCCCAGTGGGGCTCGAACATGTGCGCCTCGTCCACCTCCGTCGACGGATCGTCCACCATGTAGTCGTACGGAACGCCGTGGAACGAGGGCGGGTCCTCGTGGCCCGCCTCCTTCCAGGCCGCGGCGAACACGAGGTTTTCCACGGCGACGAGATCGAGGCTGCCGTCCGCCTGCGGCTCGTAGATCAGGATGGCGGGCGCACGGAAGTCCGTATACGTCCCGGTCCCCGACACCCGCGGGTCGGGTGGCCCGGTGATCCCGAGAAGGTCCGGCCGGAAGTAGTGGATGCCCATGGCGCCGAGCTCCGCGGGCTTCCCGAGCATGGTGGCGTCGTCGCAGATGTCGGCCGGATCCCGGATGTAACCCTCCGCGAGGGCGACGTCCACGTCCCGGAACCGCTCGGTCGCTGCCCGTACGGTCTCGAGATCGGGCTCGTCCGACGCCGTTCCTGCCGTCGGCGCGACGACCGAGTCCCTTCCGGCGGAGACCTGCACGGCCGCCAGAACGACGGCGATCAGAACCGCGCCTGCGCTGAGGGTGTGCGTCTTCGGTGAGGCCATGGTCGGGTCCTCCTGCTGCTCGGTATGCAGGGCACGTGCGCCGGCTGGCGACACGCGCGCTCATCTGCTCCTTCTTCGCTCCGAGCTGTTCCCGGCGTCAACTCCCCCCGCGAGTCGGGCTGCTCACCCGAGAACGCCCCATCCGGTGCCAGGGCGAAGTCGAACCGTCCGACCGTGGCGCCCCGGACTCAGGAGGTACTCGAGTAGAGATCCGTCGACAGGTACTTGAGGCCCGAGTCGCAGAGCAGGGTGACGACCGTCCGGGCGGGCCCGAGGCGCTCCGCCACCCGGAGCGCGGCCACGACGTTGGCTCCGGTCGAGGTCCCGCCGAACAGCACCTCCTCCCGCGCCAGTCGCCGGCACATCGCCTTCGCCTCGGACGTGGACACCGCGAGCACCGCGTCGGCGAGACCCGGGGTCCAGAGGGGGGGGATGAAACCGGGTCCGACGCCCTCGATCTCGTGGGCGCCGGCGGCGCCACCCGAGAGGACCGGCGACTCGGCGGGCTCGACCGCGACGATCTCGATCCCCGGGTTCCGGGACCGGAGTACCCGGGCGATCCCGGAGAGGCACTGCGCGGTGCCGACGGACTGCACGAAGGCGTCGATCCTCCCGCCGGCCTGGTCCCAGGCCTCCTCGGCCAGCGGAGCGTATCCGACCGCCGCGTCCGGGTTGCTGAACTGGTCGGCGAAGAAGGCGCCGGGGGCGTCGCTCAGCTCCGCCGCCTTCGCCATCATGCCCCGGATCAGCGCCTTCGTGGTCCGGCCGTCCTCGCTCGCGATCTCGATCACCGCGGCCCCCAGCGCGCGCATGTGGTCGCGCTTCTCCCGGCTGAACGCGTCCGACGTCACGAGCGTGATTCCGAATCCCCGCGCCGCGCACACGAACGCGAGGGACGTCCCCGTGCTGCCGCCCGTGTACTCCACCACCGTCCCCGAGACGGGCAGCCGTCCCGACGCCGTGGCGCGATCGACGACGGACAGGGCCATCCGGTCCTTCATGCTGCCCGTCGGGTTGTGGCTCTCGAGCTTCACGAGAACCCGGGCGTGCCCCCGGGAGACGATGCGCGTCAACTCCACCAGGGGCGTTCCACCCACCGACCGGGTGACATCAGACAGGGCTTTCATCGCACCTCAAGCGGTTCTCACGAGCCTCGCGCCTCCGCGAACGCGGCTCCCTCCGGGATCTGGTCCGGAGGCAGACCCGAGGCGGCCTCGAGTCGGCCGCTGAAGTTGAAGAAGGCGACGAGAGCTGTGATCTCCCAGATCGCCTTCTCGCTCCAGCCGGCGCTCCGCAGCAGCCCGACATCCTCCTCGTCAACGAAACTCGGCGTCTCGGTCAGCTTGCTGGCGTAGCGGAGCAGCGCTCTCGTCCCGGAATCCAGGTCGTACTCGGGCCACGTCGTCGCGAACTCGTGACTCAGGTGCTCATCTCCGGTCAGGCGACGCACGGCCGCCGTGTGGAGGCCCAGTCACGGTGCCCCACCCACCTTGCCATTGACGATCGTCGCCAGCATCTCGCGCTGGAGTCGGGTGAGGGGCGACGACTTGCGGAGGTGGAGGTGGCGATACAGGGAACCCGCGGGGCCGGCGACTCGGAGATCGACCGCCAGAACCTGAAACACGCCCGGAACCACGCCGCCGTACTGGCCACGCACCCAGCGAAAGAAGAGCCCTCGCAGTCCTCTGGCCTTCTCCGGCGCGACTGTCGTGATGCTAGGCATTCATCCCCCCGTTCTCAGCCCGTGAACCGCCCGTGCTCGCTGCCGCCCTATCCGCCACCGGAAGCGTCAGGGCCAAGATACATCTGTACGAGCAGCAGCGTGTCGATATAGGCGTGCGCGAGATCGAACACGCCGGCGCCGGCGACGAGCCCGACGGTGGCGAGCCCGAGCAGGAGAACCCGGACCGCCGCTCCTGGTCTCACGACCCGCTGAACACGTACTCGTGCTGCGCATCGCGGATGGTGAGCGTCTTCTCCGCACCGTCGCCCACGACGAACTCGAAGCCGTCGATGCCGGGGTCGATCGTGAGGAGCGAGACCGAGCCATCCGGATTCACCCGCGATGCGACCTCGCTCGAGAACTCGCCGAAGTCGAACAGGGTCCGGCCGCCGTCCCGAATCACCTCGATTTCGCCGAGGGCTTCGTTCTCGTAGTGCTCCGCGAGCTTCGCCGACGCGTCGGGGTCAGCAGGGACCGTGAGGAGCGCCCGCTCGGCCGCGAGCCGGGCGTAGAAGCTCCCGGCCTGTGAGGCGACGTCGCCGCCGGCCTCGTCCCGACCTTCGAACAGGACCTCGAGGAGCTTCCGCCGAAAGGAATCCCGGAGGGTCCAGCCCGGGTCTCCGTTCGTGAGGATTACGGCGCCCACGCCGTGTTCCGGCAGCCACATCATGTCGCTGTGGAACCCGATCATGTCGCCGCCGTGGTGCACGACGGGCGTCCCGTACTTCGTGTCCACCATGAGGCCCATGCCGTACGTGGCGTCCTTCCCTATCGGGACCTGCGGCGCGCGCCGGGTCAGGAGCGTCTCCCGGTCGATGTACTCCGTACCGTCCGGGAGCTTGCCCTCGGCGAGCTCCATCGCGACGTACTTCAGTATGTCGCGGACGTTGCTCCACGCCGCGCCGGCCGGGCGAACGGGGATCACGGAGTAGTTGATCTCCATCGCCGCGACCGCCGGCGTGCCATCTATGTCCGGCGCGTGCGGGGAGGCGTGGTTCCCTGAGAGCGCCTTCCCGTAGTCGAACGTCGTCGACGTCATCCCGAGCGGCTCGAACACGAGCGACCGCATCGCCTCGTCGTACGCGGCGCCCAGCTCCAGATCGGGGTAGGCCACGTGTCCGCCCGCGTACCCGGCCGCCGCGGCCATCGGATTCGAGTACTGGAACATCTCCCCGAACTCGCTCGTGGGTTGCATCGTGGCGAGGGTCGCGAGCGAGGTCGCGGCGTCGGCGTCCTCGAACTCGAACAGCCACTCGAGGTCCTGCCGCGGGAGCCCGGTGCAGGCGCAGATCAGGTGCCTCACGAGCACCTGCCGGGTTATCTCCGGGTCGCCGAGCGCGAAGGACGGCAGGAGCGAGGTGACGGGCGTCTCCCACCCGAACTTCCCCGCCTCGACGAGCTTGGCCAGCATCAGCGTGGTGAGCGCCTTCGTGTTCGAGGCGACCATGAACAGGGTGTTCGCGTCCGGCTTCTCCAGCCTGCCGAGCTCGCGGACGCCGAACCCGTCGGCGAAGGCGATCCTCCCGTCCTGGACGATCCCGACGGCGACGCCCGGGACGCCGAGCTCCTTCATCGCCGTCTCGGTGAACGCGGAGAGCTCCGCGAGCCGCGCGTCGTCGAGGGACGCGGCCGCCCTCCCGGCGAACGACTCCGGCGTGTACCCCTCGGGATACAGCCGGTCGAAGACGAGGGCCACCGCGGAGGCCCGCTTGCCGCCCGTCGCGTCGCTCATGTCGTAGATCGCGACCGTCCACACGTCGCCGGCGCGCTGCGCGAACGCGGCCACGCCCCGCTTCTCGTCGGGCGAGGTCTGGTACGAGTAGCTGCGTCCGTCGGTCCACCCGTCCCGGTCGGGCGAGGGCGTGGAGACCTTCAGCGGCCACGGGCGATCGGGCATGTAGGCCGCCCAGGCGAGCGCCACGGCCGAGTCGGCCTCCGGGGCCCGCACGTCGACGAGCGCGATCCGCGAGTCGCCCTCCGGCGCTTCGAGGATCGTGGCGGGGCCGCGCACCGACACGGTCCAGTCGTCGGGCGCGAGGAAGGTCGCGCCCTCGACGGTCTCCATGGGAGTGTCGGCGGCCAGGCGCTCGGGCGCCGAGCCGGCTTCGGTCCCGGGGGGAGCGTCGGCACGGTCGCAGGCGACGGGGGCGAGCAGGCAGACGGCCACGACCAGGGACCGGCGGGCGCGGAGCGACATCGGAGTCTCCAGGGCAGGGGGAGCGGCTGGAGGGCCGCGACGGTCTGACTCGTCCAATCTGGCGACCCAGGGAAGCACGGCAAAGCGGACCGTCACGCGGCCCGGACCGCTACGCGTCTCGCAGGGCCTCGACCACGCGGAACACCTCGATGCGCGGCTCTCCCTCCACGCCGTACGCCTCCGCGATGCTCTCTCGCAGCTCCGAGGCGCTGTACTCGGCGAGATCCCCCTGCGATCGCCACAGGTAGAGACCCGCGAAGTCGCCCGACTCTGGATCCTCCAGGTAGTACTTCTGCCGGAGGCCTTCGATCGCCGCGAACTCCGGCATCCGCTCTCGCATCACGCGCAGGACCTCCTCCCGCGGGAGCGAGGAGCGGACGCGCACCAGCAGGATCAGCGCGGGATGTGACATGTCGTCCTCCACGCCTCGATGAAGTGAGAGGGAACCGGACCGCCTGCCACGAATCGCCCGGGAGCCGGTCGGTCAGGAGCACGCGGGGTCCATGACGTCCGCGAACAGGTAGTCTTCGAGCGGCGGACTCTCCCGCATCAACCCGTCTATGTAAGCCTGAAAGGCCGGGCCGAACCAGGAACGCCGCACCTCGAACCACTGCCGGACCCCCGGATACCGCGTCGTCTCCCGCAGCAGGCCTTCGAACCCCGACCAGGTCTCGGCGTCGATCGAACCTTCCTCGGCGAGACGGTGCATCTGCTGCAACTGGTAGTAGAAGGACATGTAGAAGGCGCTGAAGCGCAGACGCTCCGAGCCGCTCAGCGCGTGGTAGTCCTGGACACCCTTCACGTAGAGGCAGGCGACGTCGCCGTTGTCCGTGATCCGCTCCAGCGAGCCGATGTAGTCGCTGACCGCGGCCTGGGTGGCGGCCCTGATCTGGGCCTCGCTGTTCTGGCGGATCTCGATCCCGACGAAGATCACGGAGAGGACCACCGCCAGCGTGGCGACCAGCTCTCCGACCCGCAGGACCCTGCTCTTAGATCTCATCGCAACGCGGCTCCTGGCGCGTCTGGAGCGAACCCCTGTGGGACCGCGCCTACCACGAGCCCAGGACACCCACTTCGCGGAACATGTATGCCATCTGCACGCTGAACGCGGTGGCCGCTCCCGCGAGCTGGACGCTCCGCCGCGTCGAGATCAGCCCCGCGATCGCCGCGGCCAGGGTGACCCCGGACTGGACGAGGTAGATCGGGCGGAGGCCCCAGTCGGTTCCCTTCAGGAAACTGTCGACGGTGTCCAGCCCGACGACGAGGATCACGCCCCAGAAGAACCACTTCCGCCCGTCCATGAAGTAGGCGTACGAGTCGACGACCCCGACCAGGCGGCTCGGAACGAGCACGGCCGCGAGCAGGAAGAGGGCGACGGCGTACGAGATCACGAACAGGTACAGAGCGAACGTCCACTCCGACGCGATCTCCTGGAACTTGAACTCCCACCACCAGAACGAGATCAGCCAGATGAGGACGAACCCGATCCAGAGGAGATAGACGGGCTCGAGGCGCAGCGGCTCCCCGTGGCCGCGGATCCGGTGCACCCCGGTCGCGAGCGCGTTCAGCAGGTGGGTGATGGCGAGCCCGATCACGATGGACACGAGCACCATCACGTATTCGAAGGCTCCCATTTCCGCTCCGCTCGGGGCGAGATGATGACCGCGCGGCGGCTGGTCGCACCGACGCGGATCGCCGCCCCGTGCACGAAGACGAGCGGCCGGTCCAGCATACTCGGAGAACCCGGGAGGCGGAAGCCGGGCGCCTGCGCAGCTCGCATGGAGGTCCGCGAAACAGACTCGGCCCCGGCACGTCGGGTTCGCGTCAGTCCCGGCGCCGGAATACGTAGATCGCCCAGCCCACCACGTCCCGGCCCCAGCGGAGGTAGGCCGACTTCTCGCGCTCGACGCGCTCGACGATCTCGGGCAGGTCCGGGTCGTCGGGGTGCCCGCGGGCGTACTCGGAGGTCGCATACCACTGGAGACCCTCGTACCGGTCCCAGTCGTCCTGGCTGCTCACGAGCGTGTGCACGAGCTCGAGTCCCCGTCGCTCCCCCGCTTCGACGTTCTCCGCATGGCTCCCGAAGGCATCTCTCGTGAGCCCGCACGCCCGCAGGTACTCCTCCGGCGGCTCCTGAGACCAGTACGGCTCCCCCGCGATCACCAAGCCACCGGGCTCGACCAGACTGATCAGTGCGTCCAGGGTCCCCGCGAGCCCGCCGAAGATCCAGCTCGCGCCGATGCACGAAGCCAGCGCGAAGCCGTGTGCCTCGTCGGTCTCGAAATCCGCGCCATCCATTCGGGTGAGAACGATTTCCGCCCGCGGCACCCGCGCCGCGATCTTGCGTTCCGCGTCGGCGATGCAGAACGGAGAGATGTCCACGCCGACGCCGCGTGAACCGTAGGCTTCGGTCAGGCGGACCAGGAATTCGCCCTTCCCGCAGGCGATGTCGACCGCGCGCGCGTCCGTCGGGAGCCGCACGAGCTCCACCAGGCGCGCGAGCTTCTCCTCGCTCGTGGGATTGCACACCACGTGCTCCCGGTGAGTGATGTCGTAGAACTTCCAGATGTCCATGATTCGGTTCCTCGGCCGCCCGGCCGCTCAGCGCTTGCGTGACATCGCGACGATGACCGGCGCTCCCGGCGCAAACGAATGTAGCCTCGCGTCACCCGAATGCGCCTGTCGATGGAATCGCCCTCGCGACGCTCACTTGCGCATACATAGACCTATTATGTATAGTGATTCTATGTATGCACGAAGACCCTCCCGAACGTGCCGCCGGGCATGGACATAGGCAAGGACCTCGTCGCCGCGTCCGCCACGCCCCTCGTGCTGGCCATCCTCAGCGAGGGCGAGAGCTACGGCTACGCCATCATCAAGCGCGTGGACGAGCTGTCCGGCGGGGAACTGCAGTGGACGGACGGCATGCTCTACCCGGTCCTTCATCGCCTCGAGCGCAACGGCCTGGTCGAGGCCACCTGGGGCAAGTCAGAGTCGGGCCGGCGTCGGAAGTACTACCGGATCACCGACCGGGGCTCCGAGGAGCTGGCGAACCAGCAGCGGCAGTGGAAGGTCGTGAGCGAGACCCTCCGCTCGACCCCATTCATGTCGTTCCAGCTAGCGCCGCAGGGGGCCTGATGGCGCACGAAGGAGGCGCGCCGGTGCTCGAGGAACGGATCCATGAATGGCGGTCCTGGGTGCGCCGACGGCGGACCATCGACGCGGCGGACGTGGACGAGCTCGAGGACCACCTCCGGAGCCAGGTGGCCGACCTCGAGGAGGCGGGGCTCGACGAGGAGGAGGCCTTTCTCATCGGCGTGAAGCGCCTCGGTGAGCTCGACACGCTGTCCCGGGAGTTCGCGCGGGAGCACTCGGAGCGTCTGTGGAAGCGTCTGGTGGTGGCGGATGCCGAGGAGGGCGGGGCGAGCGGAAGCCGGGAGGCCCTGGTGGCCCTGGGCCTGGCCGTGGCCGCGGCGCTGGCCGTCAAGGTGCCCGAGCTGTTCGGGCTGCGCCTCGACGGCTCGGAGGCCGCGGCGTCCTTCTACGCCCGCAACGCGGGCCTCCTCGTCCTCCCTTTCCTCGCCGGGTTCTTCGCGTGGAAACGGGGGCTGGACTCCGCGGGCCTGCTGCGGCTGGCGGTCCCCTTCCTGGCGGGCGCCCTGGCCCTGAACCTCCTTCCGTTCGCACGCGGGGGAAGCACGGAGGTGCTCGCGGCCCTGCATCTACCTATCGCCCTCTGGCTGGCCGTGGGGATCGGGTACGCCGGCGGAGCCTGGCGGAGCCACGAGCAGCGCATGAACTACGTGCGCTTCACCGGGGAGTGGTTCATCTACTTCGTCCTCATCGCCCTGGGCGGCGGCGTCCTGATGATGTTCACCATGTTCATCTTCAGCGCCATCGGCGTGGACGCGGAGCGGCTCCTGGATTCCTGGATCCTGCCCTGTGGCGCCGCGGGAGCGGTCATCGTCGCGGGTTGGCTGGTGGAGGCCAAGCAGAGCGTCATCGAGAACATGGCGCCCGTGCTCACCCTGCTGTTCACGCCCCTGTTCACGCTCCTGCTCCTGGCGTTCCTGGTCACCATGGCGTGGACGGGAACCGGGATCGCCGTGGAGCGCGAGGTCCTCATCGGCTTCGACCTGCTCCTCGTCCTCGTTCTGGGCCTGCTCCTCTACTCCATCTCGGCGAGAGATCCCCGGGCGGAGCCCGGCTTCTTCGATCTCCTGCAGCTCGTGCTCGTGATCGCCGCCCTCCTGGTGGACGCGATGGCTCTGTGGGCGATCGTGGCGCGCATCTCCGCGTTCGGTTTCAGCCCGAACAAGGTTGCGGCCCTGGGAGAGAACCTGATCCTGGTGGCGAACCTGGGTGTGTCCGCCGTGCTCTACGCGAGGTTCCTGCGGAGGCGGTCGGGCTTCGCGCCCCTCGAGCGGTGGCAGACGGCGTTCCTTCCGGTGTACGCCGTGTGGGCGTGGATCGTGGTGGTGATCTTCCCGCTGGTGTTCCGGTTCCGGTAATGACGTACGTCGCGCCGCGGCCGTCGGACTGGATCAACGGCACCCGGAGTCGAAGGTCGAAACGTACGGGGAGGCAGGCATGAGGAAGTGGCTGCGACGGATCCGCGGCGCGTTCGGGATAGGCCTGGCCTGGGCGCTGGCCTGGTTCGGCGCGGGCATGGCCCTGCTCCTGGTGGTCGGTCCCGACGCCGCCGACGTCCCGTTTCCGCTCGGATTCGGCGCGCTCGGCTTCCTCGCGGGCGTGTCCTTCTCCGGGGTCCTGGGGTTCGTCGGGCGCCGGAGAACCTTCGAGCAGATGTCGATTCCGCGCTTCGCGGCGTGGGGAGCGGTCGGAGGCGTGCTGTTCGCGGCGGTCTTCGTCCTGTCCGCGGGCCTCGGGGGCGCGGCCCTGCTCGGGCTCGGAGCCGTGTTCGGGCTGGCGAGCGCGGCCTGCGCGGCGGGCTCGCTGGCGCTGGCGCGACGGGCCGAGGAACCGGCGTCGCTCGTCGCCGACGGCTCGCGGATCGAGTCGAATGTCGACGGGAGGCGGAATCGGCTCGGCGGCCGAGGCTGACTCCTCAGCTCGTCTCGCGGGACAGCCGCTCCGCCACCGCCGTGACGATTTCTGCGGCGGACGACCTGAGTACCGCATCATCACCGCCGACCTCCGCGTCGTCGTAGACCCGCACCGCGGCTTCGATCGCCTGCCGCCAGGCGGCCGGGGCGCTCCCGAGAGCCCAGCTCGAGGCGGCCCGCTTCGAGACGACCACGTCCCGGTGCTTCACGCTGTAGAGGACCCGGCACGCGTTGCACACGCAGTAGGCGATCTCGGCGGTCCCAGCCCTCCCGCGTCCGAGCAGGCTCGCGATGAAGGCGAGCTCCCGGCACAGGGCATCCAGCAGCTCGGGCCAGGAAGGCGGCGGCACGAGCTCCGGGGGCTCGGCGCCGTGGAGGGAAACGAAAGCCCCTGCCAACCAGTGGGCCCGGTGCAGCGCCCACGCGCCGTCGACGAGGTGTGGCTGCAGCACGTGCCGGGGCGGCGTTACGCTCCGGGCGTCGTGCTCCGCGATGTACCAGGCGTCCCACTCGACGCCGAACTCACGCGCGGAGCGGGACTGCAGCGCTGCGATCGCGCGGGCGACGCCGGGCGCGGGCGGGCGCGCGAAGACCGCGTGGACGTCGAGATCCCCGAGGCGTGCCGGGCGATCTGGCTGGGTCTCGGCGCCGTACGCCCAGAGCCCGACGAGGTCCGGCCCCAGAATCTCCACGAGCCCGTCTCGAAGCCGCTCGCATGCCCGTCGCGGCATCTCCGGGAGGACGGCGCGTCGTTCTCGGCTCACGGGTCGGCTCGCGCGAACAGGGGGCCGTGATCGGTGAGCTCGCGGCGCTATCGGCCGAGAGCCTCGAGCTCCTCCGCGATCGTCGCCTCCAGCTCCTCGGCGGTGAGGACGACGCCGTCCAGCAGCTGGGCCGACAGATGCGCCCAGTACATGCTGTCGCGGAGATAGCCCTCGTAGTTCGGACGCGCCCGCATCCGACCGAGGATCCGGTCCGCGTCGGCGAGCGTGGCTCCGATCTCCGGTGCGGCTCCCTGGATCTCGGCGTATCTGGACGGCGCGTCTCCGCCGGAGGCGCTCAGGAAGCGCTGCATCAGCGCCGGGTCGAACGTGCCCGCCCGAATCCTGAGCTCAGGGTCCACGATGAACGCCAGCTCGCGGAAGTACGTCTCGGTGAGCCCCTCGTCACCCCAGGCGATCCACCGGTCGATCTGCAGGCCGATCTGGTTGTAGTAGTCGGCGATCTGTCTCTTGAGCGCCTGATTCCGCAGGAGGCCGAGGTCACCCGTGGACCTCAGCTCGTCGATCGTGAACGTCGAGATCGTGGGCGGGAACGTGACGCCTGCGAAGTGCGCGCTCAAGACCAGTGAGTCGGGATCGGGCCTTCCGTCCGGGTCGTGGAGCCAGGCATCGACCTGCCGAGTGATCGCGAGCCGGTTCCGCGCCTGGTCGGCGCTGAATCGCAGGGAGCGGATGTCCGCGCGCACATCCGTCTGGAGGCGCTCGAGGTAACCGACCTCCCTGGCGGCCTCCTGGCGGGCCTGGATCGCCTGGTCGGCCCAGAGAGCGATCAGGACGCCGAGCGATACGATGGCGAGCTCGCCGAGGGCCAGCTTCCAGCCCCCGCGCGAGCGACCTGCCAGATCCGATGCTCGCTTGCAATCCTCCGTCATGTCGAGCTCCATCTCGACTCCCGTGGACACCGGGAGCGCGGAGAATCCGCTGCATGCTGGCAACGGCGGATGGAAGGCATCGGATGCGAAGGGCCCGGGGCTCCATGAAGCGGTGAGCGCCAGCTCGCGTCCCGTGCCGGACATCGTGGTGAAATCAGAACACGAGAACCTGATCGCTCTCGTGAGCCCAGCCGGCCAGCTGCTCCATGCTCGCGAGTTCCACTTTCTCCAGGAGCTGCTCGGGCCCGATCCCGCGGGCCTTGGCGCAGGAGCCTCACGTGGCCACGGCGCCGTGAGTCGTCAGGATCCGGAGCATCCGTCCGATATTGTAGATTCCTTGGGGCGTTTCCTGGTTCTTCAGGGCGCAGAACGCGGCCTCGCCGAGCAGGAAGACGCGCACGAGCGCGTCGGGCTGCTTGCGGAGCGCGGCGGCGAAACGCAGCGCGTTGTACGAACGCTCGTTTCCGTAGGGGCCCTCGTTCAGCACAAGGAGGTAGCTCTTCATTCGGCAGTGACCTCCCCTGCTGTCGCGTATCTGCCGACTATGCCGTTCCGCTGCGTGAGCATGATGCCTGCCCGGAGCGGCGGGCTGCAAGGCGAACGGCTCCGGACCCGCGACTCCTGCTCTGCTGCCGCAGACCCCCGGCAGGTGGCGCACTTCTCGATGTTTTCGGCGAGCGCTTCTGCGAGCGTCCCCTCTCCGATGCGAGGCGGTCCATTCAGGACGACGATCATTCGCAGTCCGATCGTCGCGACTCTCGACTCCGATACTGGCCTCCCTCCGGACAGAAGGAGATCAGGTCTGTGGTGGGTGGGGTCACCCCGGCCTCGCGCAACAGTCTCGCCAGCTGCCCACGATGATATGTGGAGTGATTGATGACGTGGACCATCAGCTGCCAGACTTCCGCCGTTCCGCTACTGCCGTTGAGGAGCCGAAACTCCACCACACGCCTTGTCCCGCTCTCATCCAGAGTCTCCAGAAAGGCAGCTCTGCGTGTCTCGACCACCGCCAACCGCTCCCGGAGGGGCTCCAGTCCCTCTGCGTCGACCCAGGCCGGAACTTCGCCCGGGCTGACGCCCTCCAGCCGTTCCATCCAGATCCACTCTGCCGCGACAATGTGCGCGACCATGTCTCGGATCGGAGTCAGATCCGCGTTTCCCGACAGGCTCTCGATAGCATCCAACAAACGCCGGTTCGCCCAGATATTGAACCGAAGCAGGAACTCGAGTGCCGACGAATCCATCGCTGCGCGTCCTCCCATCTGATGCAATGGGGCTTTCGAGCGGGGCCGCTCACCTGTGCTCGAAGGAGCTGCGGTTGCCGGGCGGCCGTCGGCAGGTGAAGTCGCCGGTCAGGCGGCGCTCACTGCCCTGGTGGCGCTCGCTGCTCCCGCCAAAGCCAGACCAAAGCGTGGACCCGTGAGGCCGGAACCGGATGGACCTGGTCGGCCATCGCCACTTCGGGCGGTGCCGTGACGCCGGCTCTCCCGATTGCCTCACGCTACTCGACCGATTGCATGGGCTGGCGTGCCCATGCCGAATCCTCGTTTTCAGCAGTGAGAATGATATCGCCGGGTCTGTCGGAGCTACCGAAGGCCCCTGGTCGGGGCCCGATGCCGAGATCGCTCCTCAGCTCACCGCTCTCCTCACGAGAGCGCCGATCCTCGCCTCTTCGGCGGCGGTCAAGTCCTTCAGTGCGAAAGAGGTCGGCCACATGGCGCCTTCGTCGAGATTCGCCTCGTCACTGAAGCCGAACGTCGCATACCTCGATTTGAACTTCTGCGCGCTTTGGAAGAAGCAGACGACCTTGCCGCCCTTGGCGTACGCGGGCATCCCGTACCAGGTGTTCGGCGAGAGCGTCGGCGCGCTGGCCAGGATGACAGCATGAAACCGCTTGGCCATGGCGCGATCCGGTTCCCGCATCTCGGCGATCTTCGCGAGCACGTCTCTTTCGCCGTCCGCCCTGTTCTTGCTCGCGCGCGCGCCGCCGCTTGCTTCCGCCTTCAGCTCCTGGGCGCGCTCCTTCATTGCAGCTCGTTCCTCGTCCGTGAATCCCTTGGACTTCCTGTTGATCGCGGTGGTGCTCTCGCCGGATTTCTGCGTGGCCTTCTTCGGACTCATTGACGCCTCCTCACACTGACCCGGGTGGCAGCGTCGTCGCGGTTCGAATACGGACTCGTACCATTTCAAGGTACGCCGCCTGACGCTCAGCATCAGCGACAGCGCGAAGCGCCGTCCGCTGCACGCTGCTGTCAGGTGGCGCATCGGTAACCGCAGCAACGTCTGCCACCACGAGCATGAACGCGCCGGTGTGGAGCCACGGCGGCCATAGGCGCTCCATGACCCGCGCGATTCGCCCGTCACCCGGAAGGTGTATGGCGGTCCGCACCCGAGAAAGCTGCACCGGCAGACCCTTGAGCAGGTCCGCGGCCTCGCCGGTCGTGTGCCAGCGAGCACCGCGGTAGCCTCCGCGGCCACCGTTCCTACCCTTCCGGAGCCAAAGGAGGCTCCGGCGATTCAGTAGACCGATGGCTACCCGGCGGCGCGCGACGCGACACATCTCGCGGACAGCGGCGCGTTCCTCTTCGATTAAGCACAGTGCCGCGATCGACACGACGACGTCGAAGCTCGCGGCTCCGTAAGGCAGGGCACGTGCGTCGGCGACCTCGTAGGACACCTTGTCCGTGTCTCGACGACGCGCATACGCCACGCATTCTGGGCTGATATCGACGCCGGTGACCGGCGCTCCCATCGCGGACGCAAGAGCACGCGTGAAGAAGCCGGTGCCACACGCTACATCGAGCAGCGATTCGCCCGGATGAAGTTGCAGCTCTCCAAGGAGCAACGCTACCTCGCGTTGCCCGATCCACCGGCCGCGCGGCGTCTGATACCACCGATCGCAGGTTCCCGCGTCCATCATGTCCGCTCAAGCCGACTGACGGTCTTGCGCTTCCGCTGCGCAGCCACGATCGCCGGCGCGTCTGACGCCACAACTGCAGTCCGCGTCAGCTGCCAGCGCTTGTCAATCTGCTGGCTGCTCGCCTACGAAGGTGCCATCCGGCGCCAGGATGAAGTCGTCGGACAGGGGAACAAAAGCCCGCCAACCCCCGTCGTCGACCGAACCGATAACTCTGACCTCGTGATTCGGCTTGGAATCCCAGAAGAACTGGACTTCAAGCTGATACTGCACTCCGGACGGAGCCCGGATCTCAGCGGTCTCGACGGTGTCGACTCGCAACGCGAGCTCTGGATAGGTCATAGCCCGGTACGAAGCGAGGCACTCGGCGAGTATTGCCCTGGCTTCGTCCTTATCCATGCGGGGAGTCGGCATAACGGCGAGCGCCTGAGCTGCGGCATTCGCCGCCCCGGCAGCGCGCCGCGCCAGTGATCTGAACCAAGTCAGTCAACCCCTCTCGTGCCAGGCACGCGCGCCGTCAGCTCCAGGCGCGTGCTAGGCGGTACACCTACACTAGGAAGCGGACGTGCCGGATGAACCCGTCTTCGATGCGATAGACCACGGCCGCGTGGATCTCGGTTGGGAGACCCTCCAGGTGCGCTCCGGTCACGTACTCCTCGTCCACAACGAAGCGGCCGACGTCGATCCGAGACCGGAGTTCACAGTGCAGATCCGGACTCTGGCTGAAGAGCGTCTCATAGAAGAAGCGCATCGCCTCGCGATCACCCATGAGGACGTTCCCGTCGCCGTCCTCGATCTGCGCTTCCTCGGCGTAGCACTCGAGAAATGCCTCAAGGTCGCCTGCGTTGTACGCATCCAACTGTGCCTGAGCCACGTCAACTGGGTCGCGAGCCAAGGTTGCTAGCCCCTCGTTTCCGCGGGAACCTTTCAGTACCGCCTAACGGTGAGCGCCCGGGCTGCGCGACGACCGAGCATGTCTGTCCACCGTCACCCTCCGTGTCAGCTCCAGGCGCGGATTAGACGTCAGCCTCGGTGCGTCGGCGTCGGCGGTCGCGCTCCCGGGCTACGCGCTCGGCGAGGTAGACCTTGAGGAGGCTCTGGTAGGGGACATCGCGTTCGTTGGCGAGCGCCTTGAGGTCCTCCAGGAGCGCCTTGGGCAGCCGGAGCGAGATCGTCTGGGTCGAGGGCTTGAGAGCGGGGAACGAGCCCGGAACGGAGTTCTCCCAGTCGAAGTAGTTGACCACGTCGTGCTCGGCCCAGAACTCCCGCTCCTCTTCCTCGGAGCGGAACTCCGGGACGGGCTCACGCACTCTGGGCTGCTTCTTACGCTTGCTCATAGACCCTCCGCTCGCGGCGGCTCATCAGCCGTGACGAGATCACGCGGATCAACGTGCCGCGGATCGTGAACACGATCGTGAGTCGCCGGCCATCGGCCATGCGCCCGAGGGCAGCGAAGCGAGGCTCCTCGTGGGAATGCTCGAGATCAGGGGCGATGAGGAGCGGGCGCTGGAAGAAGACCTGCTCGCACTCGGCATTCGAGACCCCGTGACTCTCCCGGTTCCTGTCGACGTTGCCGACGTCCCATTCGAAGCCGGTACACGCCTCCAGCTGCTCCGAGGACCCGTTCATGGCAGGAGTATATGACGCCAATATACACTAGACACGGGACCGCCTGCACGTCCACGGCGAGCGCCTGAGCTGGGCGACCAGATGTTCCGCTTCCTCGCCGCGATGTTTACCGGGTCAACTCCAGGCGCGTGTCAGGCGTCACCACGCTCCGCGCGAATGGCGGCAATCCTCTCGACGTGATGCGATACGTGATCAGCCTGCATCTCGAGCACAGCGCGGACCGACACGCGCTCGGTTCCTTGCGGCGTCCGGACACGCATCGATCGACTCCATCCGTCAGGTGCTCGTTCCACCAGTTGGGCGATGTGAGCTCGGATCGCCCCGAACAGAGCCAGGGAAACGTCGAGTGGTCTGTGTGCATAGCCCCAGCGCTCGGCCCAAGTGTCCTGCGGTAGCTGCCAGTACCACTCCAAAGTGAAGTCGTCTTCCTCGTTCCCGAGTGCAGCCTTGATGCACGTCATCCAGAGATCATCCCCATCAACGACGTGGTGAACGATCTGCCGAATGGTCCAGCCGCCGTCCGATGGAGGAGCATCGAGGTCGGCGTCGCTCAAGTCAGCAACCGCCTGCTCGAGCAACGCCGGCCCCTGCAGATACCGGGAGAGCAACGAGCGCTGGTCGGCCTCCAGACTCATTCTTCGCCAGTTCCGCTGATGAACGGCGATGCCTGACGCCATGCCGCTCGGACGCGAGCGGCGCTCACGGTCATCTGGAATCAGCCGGGCGAAGCCGCGCCGCTCGGCGGCTGCGGCGGCTTGTCGGGCGGCGGCGAGATACCGGCTGCTCTACCAACACACGCCCACTGCAGTACGGGCGTACGTGTCGGACTCCAGCTGGTTGAGCATGAAGTCCGCCACGTCGGCACGGGAGATCCGCACGGTCCGGAGGAAGCTGCCGATGCGACGACCATGACGATACGAACTCCGCCTGGCGCCGTTGGTCAGCATCCCGGGTCGCACGATCACCCATTCCAGATTACTCCCCGCGATCACCCGTTCCTGCCGGGTCTTGTCCCAGAAGTAGAACGGCAGAATCACCGGAATGACGAAGAGCGTGTAGTACAGGCCCATTCGCCCGGCACTGTCTCCGATTCCCATAGCGGTCTCGCACACCAGGTGCCGGACGCCTTTGCTCTCCATGGCCCGCAGGATATTGCGAGTGCCCTCCGAGAGGATGCGAGTCGGGTAGAAGAACCGCTTGTGGCCAAGAGCCGACAGCACCGCATCTTGTCCGCGCATCGCAGTGTCTACGGAATCGAAGTCGAGCACATCACCCCGCACGACGGTCAGTCGACGATGAGCGATCGAAAGCCGTGAAGGATCTCGGACGAATGCCGTGACCTCGTAACCTCGCTCCAGCGCTTGCACGAGAAGCTGACGACCAGTACCGCCGGTCGCTCCCACAACCAGCAGCCGCCTGGGAGGGTGGCGAGGTGCCGCCCCCGAGGGAGAGGTCTGCGATCGGTGTCCTGTCAGTGCCAGCGCGGCTGACAGGGCGATCGCATACAAGGTGAACAGGAGGAGAATGGTCATTTCAGAGCTTCGTCCGCCCAACGGTCAGTGCCTGGGCTGCGCACCCAGATTGGCTGGCGTGTGCACTTTGAACCCATCGCGTCAGCTCCAGGCGCGTGTCAGGCGGTTGCGAGTCACCTGCCGAGCTCTGGTACTGAGAGGCCGCAGCAGATTCGGTGTGCCAAGCGATCGGGAATCTCAGCGCGCCTGGGAATCGCCTGCACTTCGCCCGTCTGAGGATTGATCCGAAGGGAGTGAGAGCTACCTTCCCGCTTGAGATAGCAGCCATGGCGGCGCCGGTGACGAAGAAGCGCGCTACGCTTCAATCGACCGTGACGGTATCCTGCTCGGCGTCCGCAGGAAGCCCTCGCAGGCCGTCTTCCCGGCGATCATCGAGAATGAGCGCAATAGCTTCGGCGAGACTCGCCTCGCCTCATCTCGTGTATGTCCCTGCCCATTCGCGCCCGGGATCCCGGGGCAGTAGGCGATGTACCAGTCTCCGTCCTGCTCAATGATCGCCGTAAACTCGTTCTTCACGCGGTTTCTCCGATGAATGGATGCCTCCCTAGAGTATACGGAGTATCACCGCGGCCCGCCTAACGAATCGCGCATCAGCCGCAGCCGGCGATGGCGCGAGCGCTGCCGGCCGTCAGGCCGAATGCAGCGCGAGTGACTGAGCCGGATGTCGGCTGCATGCGCTAGTTAGGCGGCAACCCGTCCCGCGCCGCGGCCACCCAGCAGGCGCGCCGTCGCCCACGCGGAAAGGGGGCAGTAGACCGCCTCGGCCATGATCCCGCCCGCGGCCTCAAGCCACGAGTACCCCGGCGCGACGGCCTGCCCGATTTCCGAAACAGCGAAGAGAACCCACCAGATGAGAGCATAGACCGGCCAGCGGGCTTGCCACACTTCACGCGCCAGGGCGAACAACAACACGAACCCCAGGGCCAGGCCGAGCTTGGTAATCAGGACACCGAGAAGGAACCGCGCTGGCGAGCCATCCTGCGGCGGTTCCAGACCTGTTACGGCGGCTACGACGCCGTAGATCACGAAGGTGACCACGTACATGATCAACAGCGTAGCCAAGAGTGCCAGGGCTATTCTCATCGCGTCTCCACGTGTGTCGTCCACGTTGCCGCCTAACGGTGAACGCCTGAGCTGCGCGCCTGGATTGTCTGTTGTCTGCACGTTGAACCCATCGCGTCAGCTCCAGGCGAGTGTTAGGTCTCGAACACTCCTTGTCGGGAATACGCCAATGGCGTATGCTATCGGGTGCTGATTCAGGAGACGGAGGTCTTCTCCCGACGCGTCCAGGAGCTGCTGGACCCGGAGAGCTACCGGCTTCTGCAACTACGTCTCGCCGCCGACCCGGAGGCCGGAAGCCTGATTCCGGGTGCGGGCGGCCTGCGGAAGATCCGCTGGCGTACCCCGGGCAGGGGCAAGCGCGGCGGCGTACGCGTCATTTACTACTGGGCCGGGTCTCACGAGACGATCCTCATGCTCATGGTCTTCGTCAAGAACGAGCGCAGCGATCTGAGCCCGGAGCAGAAGAAGGTCCTGCACCGGATCGTCGAGGAGGAATACAGGTGAAGAAGGACCTGTTCGCGGAGCTCGAGGCCAGTGTGCTCCAGGGCGGCCGGATCCTGAAAGAGAAGGAGGCGGCAGTCCGGACCTTCGAGCTTCCGGAGAAGGACGTGACCGCGATTCGGGAGGCGTACGGGCTGTCGCAAGAGAAGTTCGCCTCGTTGCTCGGAATCAGCGTACGCACGCTCCAGAACTGGGAGCAGGGCCGGCGCACCCCCCGGGGGCCGGCGCGCGTGCTGCTGCGGGTAGCAGCGCGACACCCGGATGCGGTGCTCGACGTCGTACGGCCTCGTCGCAAACGGTCCCGCGAGGTCCCGGCCAAGTAGTCCTCCCCTACCCGCAGACCTGACGGTGAGCGCCTGAGCTGCGCGACACGATCATTCGTCCGCCCACAGTCACCTCCGCGTCAGCTCCAGGCGTGTGTTAGATGGCGTGTCGCACTAGCTGAGACCGAGCTGCTGTTTGCCGTAGCTGAGTAGGAGGGCCTTAAGGAGTTCGTAGCTAGTGGCAAGTCCCTTGGCGGCAAGGGTGGTCTTCGCACGCTCCCAGGTGGACTGGTTTCGAGCGGAATCGAGGAACTCGTGCCCTTCCCAAGTAAGCCGGAATGGTATCGACTTGATGAGACGGCTCGGCGTCGTCGTGCTTTCGACTCGCTCATGACTGAGGAGGCCGGCTTCCGACAAGAGGACTATGTGATAGGCGATATCGTCGGAATCGGGACCAGGAATCGAGATTTCAGAGGGCTCAACGGCTGCGGCGTCTGGTTTCTCCTCGAAGTAGAGAAGCAGCTCTCTGATCAAGTCCATATTCCGCTTCATTCCCGTCTAGCCCCAGAGTTTGATAGCCATCTAACTCCTAGCAGACATCCCAACACCCCAGCCCCCTCCCGCACGGTACGCGGCTGATGCACGGAGCCCGGGCCGGGATGTTGACTTGCGAGCGGTGCGGGCGATGTGCCGAACCGCACGCAATTCGGTGATGTGGGGCGCGTGGAAAAATCTAGGCGCGGTTCGCGCAGGGCGCCACTTCGGGACGCCGCAGGGGCATGAGAAGTCGCAGGAGGCTGGACGCGGGAGAGGGGGCGGGCGGGGATCGGCTTCCCGCCCGACGGTCAGAACGCGTCGGCGGGACTGCGGACACCGAGGCCGCCGCGGTTCAGGACGTGGGTGTAGACCATCGTGGTGCGGACGCTACGGTGCCGGAGCAGCTCCTGGACGGTCCGGATGTCGTAGCCGCTCTCGAGCAGGTGGGTGGCGAAGGAGTGCCGGAAGGTGTGGCATGTGGCCCTCTTCGGGACGCGCTCCGCTGCACGGCCTCCTTGACGGCGCGCTGGACGGCGGACTCGTGGAGGTGGTATCGGAAGCGCCGCCCGGTAGCCGACCCCGCGTGGATCCGTGTGGCGGGAAACACCCACTGCCAGGCCCACTCGCGGCCGGCGTTCGGGTACTTGAGCGTGAGCGCGCGGGGCAGGACTACCCATCCGGCGCCGGCGGCGAGATCGCGCTCGTGCTGCTCTTGCACGCGGCGCAGGTGCCGACCCAGCGCGGTACGGGCGCTGTCGGGCAGCATGGTGACGCGGTCCCGGTCGCCTTTGCCGGCCCGCACGAGGATCTCGCGGCGCTCGAAGTCGACGTCCTTGACGCGCAGCCGGAGACACTCGAGCAGGCGGAGCCCGCTCCCGTGCAGGAGGGTCGCGGCGAGCCGGTGCGCCCCCCGGATCTGACCGAGCACGGCCCGGACCTCCGAGGGGGTGAGCACGACGGGAAGCCGGCGCGGCGCCATCGGGCGCACCACGCCCTTCGGTGGGTTCACCTCGGTCCCGAGCACCTCGCGATACAGGAAGAGCAGGGCGCTCGAGGCATGGCTCTGGGTGGACGGCGCGACGTTTCGGCGAACGGCGAGGTGGGTGAGGAAGGCGGCGATTCCCTCGCCGCCGAGTTCGCGCGGATCGCGGCCGTCGTGAAAGCGGAGGTAGCGCCGCGCCCAGGAGACGTAGGCCTCCTCGGTCAGCAGGCTCATCTGCCGGGCGCGGATCTCCCTCCGCATCGCGTCGAGTGCGCGGGTTTCGTCGCGCGGGGCGGCGGAACGGCGGAACGAGTTCGGGTCAACCACGCCCCGTCGCGGGGCGCGGCCGTCATCGCGAGGTCAACGCGCCGGGACCGGGCCGGCCCGGGCCGGACCCGGGCTCAGGCGCGCGCCCCGACCACCTCCCGCGCGTGCGCGATCTCCGGCCGGCCGTCGGCGCCCGGGGCCACGACCTCGAGCAGCTTTCCGAACCACTCCGCCGCCGCCTCTCGGTCTCCGACCTCCTCCGCGGCGCGGCCTGCTCCGTACAGGCTGCGGAAGCGGTTCGGGCTCCGCTCGAGCGCCGCCTCGTACGCGGCGATCGCCTCCGCGGGACGTCCCGCCTCGCGCAGCATGTCGCCCAGCAGCTCGCGCGCCGGGAGGATCTCGCCGGGAGTGACCGGGTGCTTCTCCGTCGTGGCCTCGAGGTCGGCGGACTCGCGCATCGTCGCGAGCGCGGCGTCGCGGTCGCCCTCCGCGAGCCGGGTCCAGGCGAGCACGGCGAGTCGCTGGATCTCGACCTGGGTCGCCCAATAGGCGGAGCCGGACGGGATCGCGTCGCGCAGGTCGGCGAGCCGGACCGCGGCGGCGTTTCCCCCGGCGGCGTCCCCGCTCCGCGCGGCCCCGATCCCCTTCGCGAACCAGCCGATCGCTTCCATCGCGGGGAAGCGTTCCCACGGGAAGTCGGCGGCGCGCGGGTCGAGCCCCGCGGCGGTATCCCAGACCTCGCGCTCGAGCGCGAGCCGTGCGGGAACGGCGGCGAGGGCGTAGGCGCCGGCGAGGGTGACCTGGAACGGTCCCTCGAGTTCCGCCATCGTCGCCGCGACTTCCTCGGCCTCCGCGTCCTCCGCCCGCTGCAGGTGGCCGTAGGCCAGGTAGTCGAGCGCGTGCAGGTAGTGCATCGCGACGGCGCCCTCCACCGGGTGCTCCTTCGCGGCGTCCGCAGAGCGCGTGTTCCACTCGATCGACTCCTCCCAAAGGCCGAGCCGGGTGAAGATGTGGCTGGGCATGTGGAGGGCGTGGGGCACCTTCGGCGCCAGGTCGGCGTAGCCGCGCGCCGCCGCCTCCGCACGGTCGGCCAGCGGCGGGTAGTCGTAGGAGTGGATCACGTAGTGGTGGGCGCCGGGGTGGTCGGGGTGCGCGGCGAGCACGCTCTCGGCCACGGCCCCGGACGCGAGTTGCACCCCGTAGCTCTTGTCGGACGGGTCGGCGAGGGCGAGACCGGTGAGCGAGCGGAACAGGGCGGCCTCGGGGTCGTCGGGGAACCGCTCGTGCGCCGATTTCCAGCCGGCGGCGAAGGCGGCGAGGTTCGGGCGCTCGGTCTCGCCGCGGTCCGGCTCGTAGTAGCCGGCGACGGCGTCGATCCAGGCTTCCGTCCGTGCGCTCCCGGCCCGCGCCGCGCGTGCCCGCTCGACAGCGGCGGCCCCGGCCGCGAACGCCTCCGCGGAGGGGGGATCGTTCCACAGGGGGTGGATCCAGCTCATCGCCTCGCCCCAGGGCGCGAGGGCGCAGCCGGGGTCGGCCTCGGCGCCGGCGGCGAACGCCTCGCGGGCCCCCTCGTAGGTCATGCTGTGGAGGAGCGCGAGCCCGCGCTCGAGGTGCGGCACGGCCTCGTCGGCGCAACCGGCGGGCAGGTCCACGGCGCCCACGCGCTCGCCGTAGCCCGCCGCGCCCGCCCCGCCCGCGTCGGCGCGGGACCCGGGGCCCGCGTCGTCGACGGGGGCGCAGGCGAGGGGGAATGCGAGAACGATGCCGGCGATGACGCCGGCGGCGATGCGGATGCTCATCACGGCACTCCGGTTCGGGTTCTTCTGGAGATCGACCCTTAAGGGGCCCTCGGCCTCCCGTCCACGGTAACCCGGGTGGGTTCGGCCGTGAAGTCGGGAAGCGGTGACGGCGACGCCGCGCGCTCCGCGCTCGCGCGGCCGGCGCGACCGGTGGCGCTCCGGGCCGGGTCCGGGCGTGGCGGGAGTCGAGGTGCGAATGCGCTCTACCGTCTGGACCCGCCCGCCGGACCGGGCGGACGCGGAGTGAACACGCGGGAGGGAAGAATGGCGGAATCGATCGACCGCAGGGAGGGACTTCGCCGCGGGGCCGTCGCCGCGCTCGCCCTTTCGCTGGGGGTGCCCGCCGCGGCGCTGGCCCGGCCGACTGCGGGGGCCTCCCGGTTCCAGCTCAAGTTCTGGGCGGGAGACCGGCACCTCGAGACGATCGAGGTCGGCGATGCGGCGACCCGGTATCTCGGAGGGAGGCCGACATCCGTGCAGCTGAAGTGGCACGACCTGGCCGCAGACGAGCGGTTGCCGCTCTCCACGCTGGGGTTCACGGAGAGCCGGCAGATGAAGATCGAGTTCACGCCCCTGGACGGAGGAGTCCGCTGACCGCGCGGCGGGCCGACCGCGAGCCCGGCGGCCCGCAAACTCTGCCTCTCGCCGGCGAGGGTCTCCCGGACGCAGGCACCGCCGGGGCGGCGTTCTCCTACCGATGCGGCCGCTGCAACCGCTGCTGCCGGGACCGGGTGATCCAGGTGAACCCGTACGAGGTCCTCCGGCTGGCGCGCGGCCTCGGCCTCTCCACCGGGGACTTCATCGACCGCTTCGTCGATGCGGACCGCGTGGCGCTCCGGCGCTCGGCCGTCGGGACGTGCGTATTCCTTGGCGATTCGGGCTGCACGGTGCACGCGGATCGGCCGCTCGTCTGCCGCCTGTATCCGCTCGGTCGGATCGTGCGCGGGGGGCGAGAGCGCTGGGTGGAGCTTCCGGCGGCGGATGGATCGATCGGGGAGCGGGATACGGACGGATCCGTCGCCGAGTACGTCGCCTCGCAGGGCGCCCTCCCGTTCATGCTCGCCGCGGACGAGTACCACGGCGTGCTGGAGGAGGCGCTGCTCGCGGGCGGATCCAGCTTCGTCTCCGAACCTGTCGGAGCCGGTCCGGACGGCTCCGGCGACTCCGCCGCCGAAGGAGCCCGCTGGCTGCTGGACGTCGACGCGCTGGTGGACTCGGGCGGCGACGTCGAACGGGACTTCGTCGCTCACGTCGGCGCCCTCCGGAGCGCCCTCGTCGGGTAGTTGCCGTTCCCTCGGGAGCCGCCTCCGCGCTCCCGGTGCGTCCGGGTTCCAGGGCGCCCGACGCCCGGGCGGGACACGCGGGGGCTACGGGGCCTGAGCCTCCGCTCCGCGCAGGGCCTCGAACACGCGCGCCCGGAAGGCGGCGTGACAGCCGAGGCATCCCTCCTGGATGCGCTGGTAGCCGGCGAACAGCTCCGCCGTCGCGGCCCCGGCTTCGGCGGCCTCGGCGAGGGCCACGGACGCGTCGTGGACACTCCCGTCCATCGCGGCGAAGGCCGCGAGCTCGTCTTCGAGAGTCGACCGGATCGTCGCCATCTGCTCGGGTGGAACCCTCGGGTGCGCCGCGATCCGGCCCGCGGCATCCCGGACTGTTCCGGGGTCCTCGACCCAGATCCCGTGCGCCACGTCGGCGAGGTCGGCCTCGAGACGGCGCATGATCTCCACGAGCGGGAGCACGCCGGTGGGGGACGCCGCGGAGACGCCGCCGGTCGTCGGCCGCGGCGCGGCCGAAGCGACTTCCGTTTCCGTCGCGTCGGGCGACGGAGGGGCTCCGCAGGAAGCGGCGGCCAGGAGCAGCAGGACGGGGAGCGGGACGGAGAGCAGGACTCGCGGACTCGTTCGCATCGCGGCCTCCGGTGGACAGGTTCACCGGAATCGACGCGGCGCTGGCCGGCCGGGCAACCGCGGGACCGGCCCGGTTCCCCCCGGGCCGGTCCCGCGTCGCCGTCGGCCGCCCTACAGCTGGGGCTCGACCGTGACCACCACCTCGTCGGTGCCCGTCGCCAGCAGGTCGTCCGAGACCGTGAGCGTGATCGTGTGCACGCCCACCGTCAGCGTCACCTCCGCCGTCTGTCCTGTCGCGATCGTGGCGCTGCCCTCGGTCCAGGTCCAGAGATTGATCTCTCCGTCGGCGTCGCTGCTGGCCGAGCCGTCGAGCGTGACCTGCTCGCTCCCATCGCCGTCGTTGTCGACGACCGTCTGGTCCGTGCCGGCGTCGGCGACGGGCGGCGCGTTCGCTGGCTGCTCCTGGACGGTGATCGTGACCTGGTCGGTGTCGCTCGCGCCGTCGTCGTCGGTCACGGTGAGGGTGATGACGTGAGGGCCCACGGGCAGGGCCGGCGTCGCGATCGGACCGCCGGCGACGAACTCGCCCTGGGCATCCGTCCAGCGGAAGATCTCGATCGTGCCGTCCGGGTCTGTGCTGGCCGAGCCGTCCAGCGTCACCTGCTGTTCCTCGTCTCCGTCGATGTCCGTGAACGCGGCGTCCGCCCCGGCGTTCGCGACGGGTGGCAGGTTCGTGCCCGCGATGTCGCCGTCGTCGTCGCCGCAGGCGGAGAGGCCGCCGAGCAGCAAGGCGGGAAGAAGGGGAGAGAAGGTCCTGAACCGGCTCTTCGTCTTCATCGTCCGTCTCCCGGGCGTCGGTCGTGGGGGCGCGCGTTCCTCCGAGCTCACGCCTCCCTGATACGGCAGGGCCGCGCGAAGGTGCCGCGGGATGGACGAAGGGGCGACCGGCCGAAGCCGATCGCCCCCTCGCGCGCCTCGGGTGGAAGCGCGTTCTGGTCGGGCGTCGCTCAGTTGTTCGGCGCGCCGTCGTTGATCCAGACGGTCAGGAGGTCATCGACGAACGCCTGGTCGTCCGCGCCGTCGTTGTGAGCCGCCTCCAGCTTCGGGATCAGGATCCCCAGCGAGGCATCACCCTTCACCAGGAGGACGCCATTGCCGTTGCTGTCCGTGGTGACCGCCGTGTAGCTGTCGAGCTGGATGTCGCCGAGGTTCGCGGCGCCGTGGCATCCGTTGCAGCCACTGTCATTGAAATACGGCAGGATTTGTTCGGCGAACGAAACCGTCGACGTCGCCTCGTTGATCGTGATGCCGACGGTCGCCGTGCCCGTCGCGCCGTTGGAGTCCGTCGCCGTCAGCGTTATGACGTGGGCCCCGAGCGTGAGGTCGGCGGCGTTGGCGTCGAACGTCTCGCCGGTGCCGATCTCGCCGTCGATGTCTGAGGTCCAGACGAGACTCGCGTCCGTGAGGGCGCCGTCTTCGACGTCGGTGCCCGACCCCGTGAAGGTGATGACCTCGAAGTCGAGGAACTCCGAAGCGTCGGCCGGCTCGGTGATCTCGGCCGTCGGGGCCGTGGTCACCGCGATGTTCACGGTCGCCGTCCCCGTCGCCGCCTCGGAGTCGGTGGCCGTGAGCGTGATCACGTGCGCGCCGGTCGTCAGCGTGTTGATCGTGAACGTCTCGCCGGTGCCGATCTCGCCGTCGACATCGGAGGTCCAGACGAGACTCGCGCCGGTGAGCGCGCCGTCCTCTGCGTCATCTCCGCTGCCCGTGAAGGTGACGTCCGCGCCGATGTCGAACACGGCAGCCTCCGTCGGCTCCGTGATCGCGGCCGTCGGGGGCGTGTTCTCCTCGACGGGCTGCGGCTGCACGGTGATCGTGACGCCGTCGGTGTCCGTCGCGCCACCGTTGTCCGTGACGGTCAGCGTGATGTCGTGGGTCCCGACCGCGAGCGTCACGACGGGCGCCACGCCCGTGCCGACCGAGGTGCCGCCCTCGGTCCAGACGTAGCTGGCGATCGTTCCGTCGGCGTCGGAGCTGCCGGAGCCGTCGAGCGTGACCTGCTCGCTCCCGCTGCCGTCGGTGTCGACGACCGTCTGGTCGGGGCCGGCGTTGGCGATGGGCGCCTGGTTGTCGACGTCGATCAGCGGATCGTCGTTGCAGGCGACCACCGACAGCGACACGAGCAGCGCCGCCATCGCGATGTGCGTGAATCTCTTCATGTAGGTCTTCCCCCCCCTGGGTGTTGGTCCCGGCCGGCTCCACCCGTTGGAGCCCGACCGTGGCCGGTTGCACGTCGGCGCACGAACGAACGACCCTCGAGTCGCTCTACGACGCGCCGCCCGCGGGCCGTTCGCTTGCCTCGTCGCGCTGAGATCCGGGTTGCCTCGGAACTCCAATATGCCCGATTCTAGCCAATCTCCGCTCACGGCGCACCTCCCGGCGGTCTCCGGGACGCCGTTCCGCGATCGGAGCTCCGCCGCCGCCGGAGCGGCCTGACCGGAGCGCAAGCGCCGGTCCCTGGATCGCGGGACGACTCGCCGGGTGCGTTCAGGGGTCCACAAGTCGTTGGGAAAAGAGCTCGTTATCAGTCCGGCGCAGGCGCGGGCGGGCTGCCGTTCGGCGGGTTCGCGGGCCCCGTGGCCGGTCATCTTTTCCGCGAGATCGGGAAAGATTCCCTTCCGCTCAGCCGTATCCGACGCCGGGGTACAGCAGGTTCACGGCCCCGAGCCAGACCGGCGGGAAGAGCCAGCTGAAGATCTGCCAGGCGACGAGGATCCCGATCCAGGCGAGGCCGGGCTTTCCAGACAGAAGTCGCCGGTAGGCGGCGATCGCCGGCTCGGGCAGCACGAGGGGCAGCGCCCCGCTCCCGTCGAGCGGCGGGAACGGGATCAGGTTGAACACCGCGAGCAGCAGGTTCAGCGAGAACAGGACGCTGAGCACGAGCGCGACGAGCTCGAGCGCTCCGCCGCCGGGGGCGGTCACGACCCGGGCGAAGCCGACGGCGGCCGGCGCCTCGAATGCGCCCAAGGCGGCGCCGCCGCGGATCGCCGCCCACGCGGCGAGCAGGAGCAGGAGGTTCGCGGCGGGGCCGGCGAGCGCCATCAGGGCGGCCCGCTTCGGGTGCCGCATCGCCCAGTGGGCGTCGTAGGGCGCGCTCGCGTAGCCGAAGATCCAGCCGGAGGCGGCGAGCGACAGGAGCGGCAGCAGCACCATCCCGAACGGCTCGCGCCGGATGTGGGGCCGCGGGTCGATGCTCACCTGGCCCCCGTGGTACGCGGTGAGGTCGCCGCCCCGCATCGCGGCCCAGGCGTGGGCGGCTTCGTGCAGCACGGTCGAGAGCAGGAACACGAGGTAGAGGACGACGGCCTGCAGGGGGTCGATCATCCGCCCGCCCGCTTCGGTCGCCAGCCGAGCTTCTCGAGCTCCGCCACGATCGCGTCGCGCTGGTCGCCCTGGATCTCGATCGCGCCCTCCCGCACGGTGCCGCCGGAGCCGCAGCGCTTCTTGAGCCTGCTCGCGAGCTCGTCGAGCTCCCGCCCGCGGAGCGGGAGCCCCGTCACCACGGTCACGCCCTTCCCCTTCCGGCCCTTCGTCTCGCGACCGACCCGAACGGGGGCGTCCTTCGGGTCGACGGACGCCGCGGCCACCTCCTCGCGGCAGCGGCACTCCGACACCGGCCGCAGGCAGCGCGGGCAGATCGGCCCGGAGTCGGTCGACCAGACGCGACGGCCGTGCGACGGGGGGCTTCGTTTCGTCATGGGAGCGAGTATCGCGCCGGCGGGGACGCCGCAAAAGGCCGCGCGAGCGTCAGACAGTGGCCGCGTCTCGCGCGAGATGATCTGGTATGGCTGGACCGAGCACGCTCGCACACGTTGCTGTGGGACGTCTTCCAGCTCGACTGTCTGCTCGACGACGCCCTGTGGCTCGAGCCGTCGACCCGCTCGAGCATCCCCGCGCAGTACTACTTCGCCTGCGCGACACTGGCGGTCCACGAACTTCGGGGCGAGGAGGAGCTGGTGCAGCGGGACCTGCGCGACGCCGGGTGGTGACCGTCCGCGAGGCGCGCGATCAGATCAAGAACCGCCCGGCCAGGAGACCGACGGCGACGGCGATGACCGAAAACGCGAGCAGCGCCAGAATGCCGTCGCGCGCGGTCAGTGCGAGCCCGAAGGCCGTGAGAACGATACCGGCCGCGTTGGCGCTGAACGGTACGAACTCCATGACGGGCATAGCGGCGCCGACCAGCAGGGTGATGACCGCTATCACGTAGGTGGCGACGCCGCGGACGAATACCTCGAGGCGTGGCCTGAGCACCCGATCGATGGTTCGCGCGACGGGGCGCAGCCAACGGAGGGCCTTCTCCAGGCTGGAGGTCTTCACGGAACGATCGCGCAACCACCCGGGCAGCCACATCGTTTCGCGGCCCACGAGCAACTGTCCGGACGTCAGGATGACGAAGACGCCCATCGTCGTAGGAACGCCAGGAATGTCGCCGATGACCGGCGCGAGCGTCACCAGCCCCGCCACGAGGAGGAGCGAGCCGAACGAGACGGTGTCCGTCGCCTCGAGGATCTCGCCGAGGCTGATTCCGTCGGTCCCGGCCGCCGCCTCGCCGACCCGCGCCAGGTGATCCTCGATCTCGTGTGATTTCATCCGGACGTACTCCCAGGCAACGCGTCAGCCCGACAGCCCTTCCGTATCCAGTGCCGGCCCCCAGCGCTCGACGACCTCCCGGACGTGCTTTGGTGACCGCAGGAAGGGGGCGATCTGCGCCAGCCGGCGCTCGAGTGCTTGCAGGCGAAGGTGTTGTGGAAGCCGCCGGGGACCTCGATCCGCCACGTCTTGATCACCTTCGGGGTGGTCGGGTCTTCGAGCGATTCGATGTCGACTTCCTTCGTGGCGCCGAACACCCGGTTCAGGTACGAGCACGGCCGCGACGGCTCCGCCTCCTGCGCGGCGGCGGGGCCGGCCGGGACCGCAGTGAGCGCCGCCAGCGCGGCGACCAGGGTCGTGCGGGACTTCGTCCTCATCGTCGTTCCCTTCCTTCGACCTAGAACGCCACCTTCATCCCGGCGTCGAGGTGCTCGGCGATGTGGCAGTGAAGCATCCGGGCGCCGGGATTCGTGACCTCGAGCAGGATGTCCGCGGTCGCGCCCACGGGGAGCAGCGCCGTGTCCTTCCAGGCGAGGTTCCCGTTCGGGACCCCGTCGCGGGCCAGCTCGAGGAAGCGCTGCCCGTGCAGGTGGACGGGGTGGTGCATCGGGTGCAGTGCATCCGCGTCGTTCCCGAGTCGAACCTTCACCACGTCGCCGACCCGGAACAGCCAGTCGATCCCCATGTTCTCGGCGCCGGTCTCCTCGTCGCGGAGGATCCAGCGGACCTCCTTCGTGGTCGAGATCGAGTTCTTGTGGGGCATCGCGCTGTGAACTCGACCGGCGAGCGGTAGACGGTGTGGATCGCGATGAACTGCATCACCTGGATCGGGAGGTGCTTCACGTCCACGGTCAGGAGCAGCTCCCGGTCGGGCTCCGCGTCGATCCAGCGCCGGTACGGCTCGACCTCGCGGCGGACCTCCTCGTCGGCCCGGAGCTCCGCGAGGCGCACGCCCGGGTCGGGCTCGGCGCGCTCGTCGGAGACGGTCACGGAGCCAGGCGCGTCGGTTGCCCGGAGGTGGCGGCCGGCCATGTGGTCGACCCCGGTCACCCGGCTCACGATCGCGTGGGTGCCCGGCTCCTCGAACCGGACCTCGACCACGTAGCGCTGGGCGGGCGCGATCGCGACGCTCCCCACCACCATCTCCTTCTCGAACCGCCCGATGTCCGCCCAACGAGCTTCATCGAGGCACCGCCGAACGGGACGAGCGCGTCGAAGTCCACCAGCAGGTCGTCGAGCACGACTACCTCCTCGCGGTGCACGGCGGCCTGATAGTCCTCGCGCGGTGCCTCATGGAAGCTGGACATCCTGTCGGTGCATGTCGTCAGCCTCGGAGCCGAAGGGTGGCCAAGTGTAAACGGACCGCTCCAGGCTGTCCACGGCGGGCAGGGCCGCGCGTCGGCCCCGGCGCCGCCCGCGCGTCTCCGGTCAGATCCCCTCGACCAGGAGGAGGCGCGACCGCGCCGAGGCGAGCCGCATCGGCTTGAGGGGCTCGTAGGCGTCGGAGCCCCACCACTCGCGGGCGCGCTCCATCGAAGGGAACTCGATGATCACCAGCCGCCCCGGCTCCCAGCCGCCCTCGAGCGGGGCGAGCTCCCCTCCGCGGGCCAGGTAGCGCCCGCCGAACGCGGCGATCGTCGGAGCGACGAGCCGCTTGTACTCCTCGAACGTCTCCGGGTCCGTGATCTCGATCTCGACCAGCAGATAGGCGGTCATGGCTCTCTCCGTCCGGCGGGCTCGCGCCCGGTGGGTCTCAGTCCTCCGCCAGCGCCTCGAGGAAAGCGGGCCCGTATCGCTCCAGCTTGGCCGGGCCGACCCCGGGCACGTCCAGCATCTGCCCGAGCGTCCGGGGCCGGGTCTCGATCATGTCCCACAGCACCTGGTCGCTGAACACGATGTAGGCCGGGACGCCCTGCTCGTCGGCCAGCCGCTTCCGCAGCGTGCGCAGCCTCTGGAACAGGGGGTCGGAAGGAGAGCGGTCGAGCGCCGCGTGGCCGGTCCCGGCGCCGGCCGCGGCCCGGCCC
>JAWOIN010000145.1:0-4067 GCA_046484665.1 Gemmatimonadota bacterium | reverse complement strand
AGGAGTCGCTCGGGGGAGGGGGGACGGTCTCGCTGATGCTCGACGCCCAGGGCAAGACGTTCGGGGCCGCCATCCTCGGGCTCGAGCTGGAGGCGCCGGAGGAGGTGGTCGAGGCGTGCGACCGGGTGCGGCGGGGCGAGCGGCCCGGACGGGCGTCCGGTTCCGGGGACTGAGGCGCGCGAGCGGGAGGGCATCGTGGAAGACGCGATCCGGAACGAGATCGACCCGAGGGCGGGCGTCGCCCGCATCGTGCTCAACCGGCCCGACCGGCGCAACGCGCTGGGCGCGGAGCTGGTCGCGGAGCTCAAGGAGTCGCTCGCGCTGGCGGAGGCCGACGACCGGGTGCGGGTCGTCGCGATCGCCGGGGAAGGGCCGGACTTCTGCGGCGGCGCCGATCTCCGCGAGGTGCGCGAGTCGGTGGAGGAGGGCGTGCTGGCCAGCCTGCTCGACGCGGAGTCGCTGGGCGACCTGTTCCTGCTCCTCCGCCGCATGGAGACTCCGGTCGTGGCGCTCGTCCACGGCCGTGCCCTGGGCGGGGGCTGCGGCCTCGCGACGGCGTGCGACCTGGTGCTCGCCTCGGAGGGGGCCCGGCTCGGATACCCGGAGGTCCGCCTCGGATTCGTCCCCGCGATGGTGATGGCGATCCTGCGGCGCTCCGTGGGAGAGAAGCGCGCCTTCGAGCTGGTGGCGCTCGGGGACGCGATCGACGCCGCGACCGCAAGGGACTGGGGGATCGTGAACCGGGTGTTTCCGGACGCGACGTTCCGGGAGGACGCGGCGGCGTTCGTCGCCGACCTCGCGTCGCGGAGCGTCTCCGCGCTCGCCCTCTCCAAGCGCTTGCTGTACCAGATCGACGGCGCGAGCTTCGAGGCCTCGATCCGGGCCGGGGCTCAGGTCAACGCGCTGGCCCGGCTCACGGACGACTGCCAGGAGGGATTCCGGGCGTTCCTCGAGCGACGCGGTCCGTCGCGCGGCGAGCGCTGAGAACTGCGCCCGGGGGGCGAACCGACAGGATGACGACGATGCGAGGCGAGGCGACGACGCAGGAAGCTCCGGCTGCGCGACGACCGGCCGGGTTCTCGATCGCGCTGGGCGTGGTCGCGGTGGCGCTGGTGGTGAGCGGTGACCGGCTGCTGGGCATCGGCGGCAGGGGGGCGATCTCGGCCGGCATCCTGGTCCTCGTGGCGGCGCTCGCGGCGGCGGCCGTGGCCGTCGGCTCCCGCCGCTACGGACCCGCCGTCGAGGGGCCTCTCGACCTCAGCGCCCGGCTCGGGCTCGGCGCGCTCGGCGGGCTGCTGGCGGGCGCGTTCCACGCGATCCTGACCTCGCTGGCCGGGTCGATCGGGCTCACGGCGGCGCTCGGCTCCGCGGTCGACGTCCAGCTTTCCGCCGCCGAGTGGGGGACCCGGCTGCTGCAGGGCGTCTCCTGGGGCCTGGTGCTCGGCCTCGTCTGGCGCTACCTGCCGGGCGCGGAGTTCGTGAGAAAGGGCCTCGGCTTCAGCCTCCTGTTCAGCGCCTACGTCCTGCTGGTCCGATTCCCGTTCTTCGAGTCGGCGGGCTTCCTCGGCCTGGGGCTCGGCGCGGCGACCCTCGTGTTCGTGCTTCTCTCGAACGCGATCGTCTGCGTGGTCGCCGCCGGCATCATCGCGTGGGGCGAGCACAGCGCGGATCGACCGGTGAGCGCCCCGCTCGTGCCCTGAGCCGGCCGCGCTCCGGCCGGTCGGGCTCGCGGTGACGTTCGCGTCCTGGCTCCGGTTCCAGCTCGTCCTGGCGGCCGCCGGGGCCGGGGTGTGGTACGCCGGCGCCGCCCTCGACGAGCCGTTCGTGGCGGGCGTCGGGCTCGGCGCGATGCTGTCCGCGCTCGCGGTCCGCTTCGCCCGGGGCGGCGCGCCCCGGGACCGCGACGGCGACGGCGCCTGATCCGGTCCCGGGACGCGAGCGCCGTCGGGTCTACACCGGAGCCGCGCAGCCGTCGAGACAGCCGTAGTAGAGGCGGATGCAGGGCTCCTCGTTGCCGAGCGGCGCGGCGGCCGCCTGGCAGAGGGCGTTGATCGTCTCGCAGTAGTACCGGCAGATCTTCCCCGCCGCCTCCGCCGCCGGCGCAGGGGCCGGCGGGCTCGCCGCGAGCAGGGCGACGATCGCCCCGATGAGTCGCAGTTTCGTCATCACTCCTCCGTTCCGTTCAACCGGTCAGCTTCTTGACGTTGCAGCCCGCCAGGCAGCCGGCGATGTAGAGGCTGCAGCGCCAGGACTCGATCCGCTCGCAGTTCTCGGCGGCCTTCTCGCCGCACCAGTCCGTGCAGCTCACCGCGGCGGTCTCCGCCCGCGCGTCCCGTGGGCCGGGGCCGGGCGCGGAGCCGGACAGGGTCAGGGCCAGCGCCGTCAGGACGACGGCGAGTCGTCTGCGCATCTCGTTCACCTCCGTGATCGGGTCGTGAGTGGATGGCGCGTCCGTACCGTCGCCACGGACACGGTGGTCATGGGGCCGTCGTCGCCGGCCGGCCGGCGGGCGCGGAGAGAAGCTCCGCCGCCTCGTCCGGGCCCACCGGGCCTTCGCGTCGCTCGAGCAGGACGCCCCCGGGGGAGATCGCGAGCGCCGTGGGGACGACGCGGATCCGGAGCCGTCGGAGCAGCTCCTCCCTGTCGAGGGGGAGGAAGGCCTCCGCCCCCGGGATTTCGCGGGCCGCCCACTCGGCTTCCCGGTCCGCGTTTCCGAGCAGCAGCACGCCGAGTCGTCCGGGCGAGCGACCGAGCGCGTCGCGCCAGGCGGGAGCCGACCGCTCGCAGGCCGGACAGGTGGAGAGGACGGCCAGGAGGGTCGACGGCCCGAGTCGTCGAAGCGCGATCGTGTCCCCCCGCGCGAGGTCGACCACCCGCAGCTCGGCGGGGACGCGTTCGCCCGGGTCCGCGATGCCCCGCTCCCGGAGCGACGGCAGGACGCGGTCCCGGACCAGGAGCCCGACCGCCGCGACGAGCGCCAGCCCGGTCGCCCCGTTCACGAGCCACGTCTTCCAGCTGCCGAATCCCCGCATCTCTCCTCCTCCCGTTCGGGTCGCCTGACGGGACGCCGCCGAGGGTCGCGCCCGCCGCTCAACGGCACGTCAACCGGGGAGCGCCGGAGCCCGCCGCCTCCCGGTCGCGAGCCCCGTTGACCGGGTGGTGAGCGATGGTTCGGATGCCCTCTCCATGAGCCGGATGCTCGAGCCCCACGGGGGCGGTCTCGACGCGGCCCTCCACGTCCTCCGCGAGCGGTTCGGACACGAGGGCTTCCGCCCGCGCCAGGCGGAGATCGTGCGCGCGATGCTCGCCGGGAGAGATCTCCTGGCGGTCCTGCCCACGGGCGCCGGAAAGTCGGTCTGCTTCCAGCTTCCGGCCTTGCTGGCGGACCGTCCGACCGTGGTCGTCTCCCCGCTCATCGCCCTCATGCAGGACCAGGTCGCCGGACTCTCGAGACGGGGGATCGACGCCGCGGCGCTGACGTCGGCCACCCCGCGCGCGGAGCGCGAGCGTCTGCGCGAGCGGCTCGCCGGGCAGCCGCCTCGCCTGCTGTACGCGTCGCCGGAGCGCCTCGCGGTCGCCGGGTTCGTCGACGCCTGCCGTCGCCTCCGGCCGGCCCGGGTGGTCGTCGACGAGGCGCACTGCATCAGCGAGTGGGGACACGACTTCCGTCCCGACTACCGACGGATCCTGTCGTTCCTCGAGGCCGTGGGGCGGCCGCCGGTCGCGGCGTTCACGGCGACGGCGACGCCCGCGACGCGGGCGGACGTGGAGAGATGTCTCGAGCTCCGCTCGCCGCGCAGGTTCGTGGCGCCGGTCGACCGGCCGAACCTGCGCTGGGCCGTCCGGCGCGACCGCCGCGCGGGTGGCGCGATCCTCCGGGCGGAGACGGCGGCGCGGGAGGCGCTTCGCCGGGATCCCCGCGCGGCGGCCATCGTCTACGTGCTGTCGCGCGCGGGCGCGATCCGGGCGGCCGCCGCGCTGAGGCGGCTCGGCATCCCGGCGGGCGCCTACCACGGCGGCATGGAGCCGGAGGCCCGTGCCGAGCGCCAGGAGGCGTTCCTCGGCGG
>JAWOIN010000058.1:0-3236 GCA_046484665.1 Gemmatimonadota bacterium | reverse complement strand
ACCCCTGGGGCATCGCGATTATCCGGGAAGTAATCGTTATTGTCGCCCGCGTACATGATCATCCCCACGCCCCATTGTTTCAGATTACTCATGCACACCGTCTTGTAGGCCTGGCGGCGCGCGCCCGCCAACGCCGGCAACAACAACGCAGCTAGGATGCCAATGATCGCTATCACCACCAGCAGCTCGATCAAGGTGAACCCCGGCCCGGCGCGTCCCCGAGTCATTGCCTTCTCTCTTGGCTTCACTTTCACAGGCTGCACTGGAATCTGATGGCATTCGAGACGCTCCTCCGCGGCACTGGGGCCAGAGCTGGCCCTCCGGGGAGAGGACCGGGCCCTCGCCGAGTACGTCGTGACCGGAGCCACGGTGACGGACGGAGTCCTGTACGCCCTCAGCGCCGCCTATTCGACGCTGCTCGTGGTCGACCTCGACGAGCGGACGGTCATCGCCGCGTACGCGGTGCCGGGACTCGAGCGACCCGTCGGGCTGGCGGCGCGTGGCTCGCAGCTGCTGGTGGCCCAGGCGGACGGGCGCATCGCGGTGCTGGAGCGGCCGGGGAGCGGGCCGACCGCCCACGGACCGGCGGCGGGAAGCCCGGAAGCGAAGACCGGAGCATCGAATGCCTCGACGCCCTGATCGCACGCTCCTCGCCCCATCGCGCCGGGCCCGCCGGCGGGGCACGGGACGCCTGCGGCGCGTTCCGGCTGGCGGACTGACGGTCGCCGTAGCATGAGGCGGTCCGTGGGGATCGTCGGGGCCGGAATCGCGGGTCTCGCCGCCGCACGAGCGCTCGCGGAGCGGGGCTTCGAGCCGCGCGTGTTCGAGAAGAGCCGCGGCCTCGGGGGCCGGGCCGCCACCCGACGGATCGGCGACCTCGGATTCGATCACGGTGCGCAGTACTTCACGGTGCGCTCCCCCGGGTTCGCCCGGGTCCTGGAGCCGCTGCTGCCGGCCGGCGAGGTCGCCCGCTGGGAGCCCCGACTGACGCGGCTCGGCGACCCCGGCGCCGGGGAGCCCGTACCGCAGCGCGAGCGGTACGTCGGCGTCCCCGGCATGAGCACGCTCGGCCGGGCCCTGGCCACGGGTGTGCCGGTAACGAGGGGGACGCGCGTCGCGGCCCTTCGTTCGGTCCGGGGAGGCGGCTGGGAACCGGTCGCCGAGGACGGAGCGCCGCTCGGTCGGTTCGGGGCGATGCTCGTCACCTGTCCGCCGCCGCAGTCCGCGGAGCTCCTGCGCCCGCTCTCCCCCGGTCTCGCCGCCGCCTGCGACGCCGCGACCATGCTGCCCTGCTGGGCGGTGATGGCGGCCTTCGACGCGCCGCCGGACGTGCACTTCGACGCGGCCTTCGTCGCCGGCGGCCCGCTGGCCTGGCTCGCCCGGGATTCCAGCAAGCCCGGCCGGACGCAGGCTCCCGACTGCTGGACCCTGCACGCCTCCGCGAGCTGGTCGGCCGTCCACCTCGAAGCCGAGGGCGGGGTCGTCGCCCGGTCGCTGCTGGAGAGCTTCTTCGATGTGGCGGGCACGCGACCGCGGGATCCGGTGAGGCTCCAGGCGCACCGCTGGCGGTACGCGCGGGCGGAGCCGGGGGTCGCGGGACGGGACTCCGCAGATGCCGGCGCGCGGCGAGACCTCGTGGACGCCGGCGCGCGGCTGGCCCTCGCGGGCGACTGGACACGTGGGAACCGCCTCGAGGACGCGTGGCTGAGCGGCGTCGAGGCGGCGGAAGCGATCGCGCAGCTGTTCCTGGAAGCGGACGAGGTCGTGGGCTCCTGAACGGGCAGCGGCGGCGCGGCATCCTGTGTCATCGAGGAGGAATTCCATGAAGGCGGCGGTCTGCAGCGGATTCGGCGACCCGGGCGTCGTTACGGTCCAGGAGCTTGATCGACCCGGGCCCGGTCCCGGCGAGGTGCTCGTCCGGGTCCGCGCCGCCGCCATGAACCCGGTCGACTCCAAGATCCGGAGCGGGCAGTTCCGGCTCGTCTTCCGGCTCATCCACGGGGTCGCCCCTCCGTTCGTGCTCGGCTTCGACTTCGCAGGCGAGGTCGTCGAGACCGGCGAAGGAGTGGCAGGCTTCGAGCCCGGGCAGCGGGTGTTCGGCAGCGTCCGCCGGCCGGGCACGCACGCCGAGTACGCGGTCGTGCCCGCGGATCTCACGGTTCCGCTTCCCGACGGCGTGACGATGGAGGACGCGGGCGCGGCGCCCGTCGGCGCGCTCACCGCCCTGCTCATCCTCGAGGAGATGCTCGCGGTCGGTCCCGGGCAGGAGGTCCTGCTCAACGGAGCGAGCGGGGGCGTCGGGAGCTACGCCGTCCAGGTCGCCCACCGGGCCGGGGCCCGCGTGACGGCCGTCGCCAGCGCCCGCAACCACGACCTGCTCCGGGAGCTCGGCGCGGCCGAGTGCATCGACTACCGGGAAGAGGACTTCGCGGCCCGCACGAGCGCGTTCGATGCGATCGTGGACATCGTGCCGAACCGCTCGTTCCCGGAGTGTCGCGGTGCCCTGAGGCCGGGCGGCACGTACCTGACGACGATTCCGGGTCCCGGTCCCTTCTTCTGGAAGGCGGTCACGCGCCTGGTGCCCGTGTTCGGAGGCCGGCGCGCCGACTTCGTGATTCTCAAGCCGAACCGGGCGTCCCTGTCGCGCCTGGCCGAGCTTCTCGGGAGCGGCGCGGTCCGCTCGGTCGTCGGCGAGACGTTTCATATGAAACGCGTCCGCGAGGCGCACGAGCGGATGGATTCGGGGCACGCGGCCGGGAAGATCGTCCTGTCGATGGAGTGACCGGAGCGACGTCGCCCGTCGAGGTCAACCGGAGCGACGTCGAACGCAGAACCGGGCCCTGATCCGCATCACGACGCGCCCGCGAGCGCCCGCGGAAACAGGATGTTGTTCTCCAGGTGGATGTGCTGGTGCGTCGCCCGCTCGAGGTCGGCGAGGCCGTGCCACAACGCGCGCCAGGTGTTGCAGGCTTCTGCCGGTACCTCGTAGTCGTCCGTCAGCTCGCGCAGGCGTCGGAGCGCCGACGCCGCCTCCTCGTGCTCGTGCTCCATGACGGAGACGGGAGCCGTGGCCATCGCGCCGCGGCCCTGATGGATGAGCGGGAAGAGGACCCGCTCCTCCTTCAGCATGTGCGACTCGAACTCGGCCCGGAGGCCGCCGAGCACGGCCGCGAGCTCGGGGAGCCGCTCGGGCTCCTTGTCGCCGTGGGCGCGGACCACCTTCGCCGCCATCTCCG
>JAWOIN010000150.1:0-7442 GCA_046484665.1 Gemmatimonadota bacterium | reverse complement strand
TCGGGAGAGCGGCCCCGGGGCCGCCGGGAGCGGGCCGGGAGCCGCTCAGGGCGACCCCGCGCGCGCCGTCCCCGTCGTCGCTCCCCGCCGCCGCGAGCGCCTCGAGGAGCTCGGCCTCCGCGGCCGGCAGCATCGCATCCCCGGTGATCACGGACCGTGCCTCCGTCCTCCCGGCCCCGCGCGCGGCGTCACGCCCCGCCCACCCGCTCCGCGAGGATCGCCGCGAGCCGCGCCGGCGCCGCCTGCAGCTCCTCCGCCCGGCGGCGCGCCTCCTCCCGGCCCGGCGCCGGATCGAGGTCGACGAACACGCTGCCGGGCCCGTCGAGCTCGAGGAACGCGAGCGTCATCCGGAACCCCGGCACGCCCGTCGCCTTCTTGGCGATGAGATCGGCCGAGAACCGCCTCCCGCCCGTCTCGACCTCCTCCGCCAGCCGCATCTCCAGCGCGTCGGACTTCCTGTATCGAGCCATCGCCGCCGCCCGTCCTCCGTTCGTTCCGCGCCCCGTCCGCCCCGGCGCCGCTCAGGCCGGGGGAAGCAGCTTGCCCGGGTTCGCGAGCCCCCCCGGGTCGAGCGCCGCGCGCACCGCGCGCATCGCCGCCAGCTCCTCCGCGCCGAACAGCAGGGGCATGTACCGCACCTTGTCGAGCCCCACCCCGTGCTCGCCCGTGATCGTGCCGCCCGCCGCGACGCACAGCTCCATGATCTCCGATCCGGCCCGCTCCACCCGCTCGACCTGGTCGGGGTCGCGCCGGTCGAACAGGAGGTTCGGGTGCAGGTTGCCGTCCCCCGCGTGGAAGAAGTTGGCGAGCCGCAGCCCGTGGCGCCGCGCGATCGCCTCGATCGAGGGGAGGAGTCGGGCGAGCTCGGTCCTCGGCACCACCGCGTCCTGGACGAACACGTCCGGCGCCGCGCGTCCGAGCGCCCCGTACGCCATCTTCCGCGCCTGCCAGATCGCGAGCCGCTCCGCTTCGTCCGCCGCCGTCCGGACCTCCGTCGCGCCCTCCGCGCGGCAGGCCGCGGCCGCGACCTCGAGGTCCCCGGCCACGTCCGCCGGGTCCCCCTCGCACTCCACCACGAGCGCCGCCGCCGCGTCGCGCGGCAGGCCCGCGGCGAACACCGACGACTCCACGACCTCGATCGTGGCGCGGTCGATGAGCTCGAGCGCGACGGGAACGACCCCCCGCTCGAACACGGCCGAGACGGCGGCCCCCGCGGAGCCCAGGTCCGGGAAGACGGCGAGCAGGGCGCGCACCGCGGCGGGAGCCGGCGCGAGCCCCACGAGGACCCGGCTCGCGATTCCCAGCGTGCCCTCCGAGCCGACGAACAGGCCCCCGAGGTCGAGCCCCCCGTCCTCGCCACGGCCCAGCCAGGCCACCGTCGCGTCCGGCAGCACGACCTCGAGCCCGAGCACGTGGTCGCTCGTCACCCCGTGCTTCAGGCAGTGCGGCCCGCCCGAGTTCATCGCGACGTTGCCGCCGATCGTGCACGCGGTCGCGCTGGCCGGATCGGGGAGGAACCGCAGTCCGAAGCGGGCGGCCGCCTCCGAGATCCGCGCCGTCACGACGCCCGGTTCCACGAGCGCCGTCCGCTCCTCCGGGTCGAGGGCGAGGATCCGCGTCATGCGCGCCGTGCCGACCACGACCGTGCCGTGCGCCACCGACCCGCCCGAGAGGCCCGTTCCCGCGCCGCGGGGCGTGAACGGCGCGCCGGCCTCGTGGAGGGCGCCGATCGCCGCGACCAGGGCCTCGCGCGTGCGGGGAAGCACCACGGCCCGCGGGCTTCCCCGCATCGTCGTGAGGGCGTCCGCCTCGTAGGCGAGGAGCCGGTCCGGCTCCGTGATCAGGCCGTCGGGCCCGACGGCGGTCCGGAGCGCCGCCTCGAGAGCGGGCGGGAGAGGGGGGGCACGATCCATGCGCGGACGTTAGCCGTCGACGAAACCGCCGGGCAAGCGAGGCTCCTGCGGCACACCGCGGAACTCCCGCGGAGACCGCCGTTTTCGGGTTGACACGAGGGGGCGTGCCGTGTAGGATCGTCCCTCCCGTTGCGGGGTGGAGCAGTCTGGTAGCTCGTCGGGCTCATAACCCGAAGGTCGCGGGTTCGAATCCCGCCCCCGCTATTTCGCCGGGTCCGAAGCCCCGTTGCGCTGCGAAGCGACAGGCGGGGCCTTTTGCTTGGACCCCGCCGCCGTTTGACAGGGTAGTGTGCGTGGGGTCCGTGCCTCGGGGCACGGCGTGCGCGTCCGGCGGGACGATCCGGGGTAGCTCAGAGGCCAGAGCGGGTGGCTGTTAACCACTAGGTCGTGGGTTCGAATCCCACCCCCGGAGCTCGGTGCGCGCCCGGTGGCGCGTGAGGAAGGTCCGGCTGGGTAGCTCAGTTGGTAGAGCACCGCGCTGAAAACGCGGGTGTCGGCGGTTCAAATCCGTCCCCAGCCATGCCGGAACGGACCCAGGGGCGTAGCTCAACTGGTAGAGCACCGGTCTCCAAAACCGGCGGTTGGGGGTTCGAGTCCCTCCGCCCCTGTCGCTGGGTCCGGTGAGGTCAGGCTCGCGTAGCTCAGTGGTAGAGCGCATCCTTGGTAAGGATGAGGTCATGGGTTCAATCCCCATCGCGAGCTCTCGGATTCGTGCGGAGGAGACGACCGCGTGCCGCGTCCGTAGCTCAGCCTGGATAGAGCATCGGCCTTCTAAGCCGAGGGTCGCAGGTTCGAATCCTGCCGGACGCATCGGGAGCCGGGAAGGGCGGGGCCGGCAGGAGGCACGCCCGTCGCGCCCCGGGATGGACGGCCGGGACGCCGGGGCCCGGAAGGGCGGAACGCCCCCATCGTCTAGCGGCCAGGACACCACTCTTTCAAGGTGGAGACAGGGGTTCGATTCCCCTTGGGGGCATGCAAGGAACGCGGGGCCGTAGCTCAGTACGTTTCGCGCCTGCGGCGCAAAACGGGTCGCGACTCCGCCGCGACGGGGGAGAGCTTCCCCGCTTCGAGAGAGCGACAGCAGGACGGGCATCGGGGCCGTAGCTCAGTTGGGAGAGCGCCTGAATGGCATTCAGGAGGTCAGGGGTTCGACTCCCCTCGGCTCCACTCGCGCCGCGCGACACCCGCGCGTTGCGACGAGAGACGGAAGGACGTTTGGAAGGACCCCGGCTCCGGCCGGGCAGATGCGCCGCTAGCTCAACTGGTAGAGCAACTGACTCTTAATCAGTAGGTTCGGGGTTCGAGTCCCTGGCGGCGCACTCGAGACGACACGCATACCGCGGCGCCGGAGCCGCGAGGCAGCCCACACCGCGCGAGAGCGCCCGTAGCTCAGCCTGGATAGAGCGTCTGCCTCCGGAGCAGAAGGTCACAGGTTCAAATCCTGTCGGGCGCACTTCCGAACGGTCGTCCCGTCGCCAGGCGGGGCGGCCACTCTTGCATCGGGATCGCGGGCCTCCGGACAGCCCGTCCGGGGCGTCTCTCACCATCCCGGAACTCACCGGGGCGTCGTCGCCGGGCGCTTCTTGGATGCCGCGCGCCCGGGGATCGGCGAGAAAGCAATGCACAGGACGCACTTCGCAGCGTCCTCCGACAGGGTCCGCCGCGCCCGGAGCGTCCCGCGCCGGCCGCGGAGCGGACACGGGCACGGCCCCGCAGGGGAGAGCCGTCCGCGCTACTCGACCAGCCGGAGGATGATCCCCGCCGCCTGCGGTCCCGGTCCGAGAGGTCGGTGCGAAGGACTCAGCCGCCCGAGCCGCCCCAGGAGGAGTTCTCCGTCGGCGGCCACGAAAAGACGCGGTCGATGGTCTCGCCGCAGGCCGTTCCCGTCACGGTTCGTGTTCCCGCGACAGGGTCGTAATCTGCCGAGAGGTCGATGTCGCAGGACCCGCTCTCGCCGGTGCTGCGCTCCCAGGAGAGACTTCCCGCGACTGTCGCCGCTTGCACTCCGAACCACATCTCGAAAGTTCGCTCGCGGTGCATGGTCATCGCCAGCTCGCCATCGATCGTCAGGATCTCTCCCTCGTATTCCGGCGGAAGGCCCTCGCCGTGACGTCCCACCGGCATACCGCACGCCGCGTAAGTGCGGGTCCCTTCCAGATCGATCGTGAGGTACCAGGGGTCTTCCTCGAGGAGGCGCACGACGTGACCGTCGATCACCAGCTCGCCTCCCGCAAAGCACTCACGCGTCAGGAGGATGTCCATCTCCAGCGAGCCCGGGCCAGGCGGGTCACCGAACAGGGAGACCTCGCTCGGCTGTACCGAGGCCATGGAGGTGGTGACGTCCGACTCCACGATCTCCTCCAACTGCAGTTCGAGCTCGATGAGCAGACTCTCCACTTCGGCGGAGCTGAGCTGATCTTCCGCCGCCGGCGCGCCTCCATCGGGTCCGGTCGGGGCCCCTGTGTCGCCGCCGTCCGTCGGGCTCGAACCGTCGGAGCAGCCGACGAGCAGCCCGACAAGCAGGGTTGCGATTGCCGCGCTCTTGAGTCGTCTCATGCCTTCCCCTCGCTGCTTTGGGTTCGCTATCGGTTGCACGATGGAGACTGTGCCATGTCGGCTGACGCCGCATGGACGGTCGTCCATTCCGTAGACGAATGCGGACCGATCGAGGTCACATTCCTCCCCGGCGCTCGCCAACGGCGACGCTTCGCGGCCCCCTGGACTGCGGCGACCGATCCACAACTCCCACCGCAATTTTCGCGCCGTGCTGCAGCAGTTCAACTTCGACATCCAACTCCAAGCTCGGTAACGGACTCGGGATTCTCTCCCGAGAGACGGGGGGACCGGGCCATGTCGGCGTTGCGCAACGACTGAGGCACAAGCGCGACGGACAAGATCGTCGCGCAGTGTCGGGACCGGCGCTTCGAACTGGAGTCGCGGAGCCCGGGTGAACTTCCCGTCCCGTCCCTCCGGCCGCGCGGAGCCGACGACCACTCACGATCCGGAGGCATCGACCCGTCGAACGGATCGGACAATAAAAAGTTGCACCCTGCTGTTCATTTTCTTGCTCGCGGCGGCGGCGAGCAGGTCACCCGCACCGAGGTGGAGGCGAACGCGGGCCCTCAGTTCATGCAGCTCCGCCAGCAGATGATCGACCTCACCGAGCAGACCCTCGCCCGCACGATCGACACCGCGAAACGATCGCGTCTCGGCGACAGTTTCGCCTCCGGGTTCATCCCGGTGGGGGCGGCCGTCCGCGCTTCCGGGACCCCGTCGCTTGTACCGGCGATCGCCGTCGGATAGACTTGACGGCCCCTCACCCGGCCCTCCGGGCCGGATCCCCGGACAGCGGATGACAGAATGAGCGGACGCACGATCGTCTACCTCCTCGGCCTCGTGGCCGTCGCCCTCTTCACCTGGGGCATCGCCCGGACGACGGGCGCCCCGGGCGCGGGTCCGTCGGGAGCCGCCTCCGGAGCCGAGGTCCTGGCCCGCGTCGGCGGCGAGGAGATCACCCGCGCCGATGTCGAGGAGAGCGCGGGCCCGCAGCTCGTGCAGCTCCGGCAGCAGATGTTCGACCTCACCGAGCAGAGCCTCGCACGGACGATCGACGGGAAGCTGCTCGATCTCGAGGCGGAGAAGCGGGGCCTCGACCGGGACGGATTGCTCGCCGCCGTGATCGATTCGACCCCCCCCGAGCCCACCGAGGCGCAGATCGACTCCGTGTACGAGGAGTTCCGGGACCGGGTCAACGCGCCGCGGGACAGCGTCGCTCCCCAGATCGCGGCCTTCCTCGCGAACCAGGCGCGGAGGGCCCGCTACGACAGCTTGCTCAGGGCGCTCCGGTCGGAGCACGACGTCGTCAACTACCTGGAGCCGCCGCGGGTCGACGTCGCGGCGGTCGGTCCCGCGAAGGGTCCCGAGGACGCGCCCGTCACGATCGTGGAGTTCAGCGACTTCGAGTGCCCCTTCTGCCTGCGGATCCACCCGACACTCCAGCGGGTGATGGAGGAGTACGAGGGCCGGGTCCGGCTCGTGTACCGGCAGTTCCCGCTGACCAGCATCCATCCGAACGCCTGGAAGGCCGCCGAAGCGTCTCTCTGCGCGAACGACCAGGGGAAGTTCTGGGAGCTGCACGACGCGATGTTCGCGCAGCCGGGCGGACTCGACGTTGCGAGTCTGAAGGTGAAGGCGGCCGATCTCGGCCTCGACACGGAGGCCTTCGCCGCCTGCCTCGACTCGGGCGAGCGCGCGGACCAGGTGGCGGCCGATTTCGAGGCGGGACAGGATCTCGGCGTGAGCGGGACTCCGGCCCTGTTCATCAACGGCCGCTACCTGACGGGCGCCCAGCCGTTCGAGGTCATCGCTCGCATCATCGACGACGAGCTCCGGCGCGCGGGGGCCTGACTCGGCGCGGCTCCGCGGGTCCGGAAGGCCGGTGCGCAGCCGGCGCGCCGTCAGAACAGCGCGACGTCGGTTCCGACGTTCAGCGCCCACCTCTCCTCGGACGCGTCCTGGCCGAACCGGTAGCCGATGTCGAAGCGATAGCTGCGGCCGCCGGAGCTGCGCGTCGAGCCGAGGCGGAGGCCGACGCCTGCGTTTCCGCCCCACCGGGGATCCTGCCGGGGATACCACGCCCCGCCGTAGTCCAGGAAGGCCGCCAGCCCCACCCCGATCAGGCTCAGCAGCTCGTCCCAGACGTACCAGCGGTACTCGAGCGTGCCCCAGGCGGCGCTGGTGCCGACGAAGGAGTGGGGCTCCCACACGCGCGGCCCGACGTCGAACCCGAGGTCGAACTCCCCGCCCGGGGCGGGATCGTTCAACGCTCCCGCCTGCGCGCGAAGGAGGGCAACGTGACGTTCCGCCGGCTTCGCGGCGACCGCCGCCGTGAGCACCACGCGGCCGGAATCGAGCCCGTCTCCGGTGAACAGTCCGTTCGTGGCCACGGCGAGGCGGTACAGGACCTCGCCCGATCCCGTCGACCCGGCCAGGCCGGCCCCCGCTCCGAGCCCGAGGCCCGTCCGGTCGTAACCGAACGGCTTCGGGGCGAAGCTCACCGAGGCATAGGCGTAGGGGCTGAGGTCCACGTCCTCGGGAGCGAACCCGTTCACGTAGGGGCGGACCTGGAACCGGTTGACGCGCATCTCCGCGAAGCCGCCGAACCAGGCGCGGAAGGAGTCCGGCGACGCGGCGATCGAGGCGCTGTCGTCGTACGCGAAATAGCGGTCGTTGCGGAGCTCCGCGCGGACCCCCGTGCGGAGGTAGCGGGACGGGCGGGCGATCGGCGCCCACCCCCAGCTGAAGCCGGCGCCGTAGGAGCGGGCCCGCCAGAAGGTCGTGTCCGTGACCTGCGCGGAGGGTACCCGATACTGGATGATCCTCCGGTCGGCCGCGTCCCCGAAATACGCGACCGCGCGCCCGGCCTCGGACGAGCGCCACGGGTTGCCGATCCACCAGGCGCCGATGTCGCCGTCCGACAGCCCGTAGTAGATCGCCGCCGCGTCCAGCCCGGTGTCGAGGATCCGGCGG
>JAWOIN010000127.1:0-4119 GCA_046484665.1 Gemmatimonadota bacterium | reverse complement strand
GTGTCAACTTCTGTGTCAACTTCGGCCCGAAACGGGGGTGTTTCGGGGGAGCTTCGGCCGGAAAGCTGGCGATGCAATTCCAGCGGTGATGCCGGACTTCTGCGGCTACGTTTGGGGTGGGTGTGTGGGCCTGAGAACCGCGGAGCCGGCTTGCAAAGCAGGCGCTCTCCCGACTGAGCTACGGCCCCAAGTGTCGCCCGCGGCGCCCGCGAAGTCCCGGGATCACCGCGGGACGGCCGACCGGCGGGCACGCCGCCGATCCGGCCGGACATACTGGCTGACGCGTCCGCCGGGAATCAAGCCGGGTCGCTGCTCGCCCTGCGTTCGCCCTGGACGCCGCGGAGCCGCGCCTCCGCGGCCGCCCGCGCCTCCTCCAGCTCCGCGATCCGCTCCGAGATCGTCCGCTCGATCTCCTCTTTCTCGCGGATCTCCCGCAGGGCGGCCTCGAACTCGGCCTCTCCCTGGGCCCGGAGAACCCGCGCGCTCTCCTCGGCCTCGGCGACCAGGAGGCGGGCCGTCTCCTCCGCCTCGGCGAGGAGCGCCGCGGACCGACGCTCCGCCGCGAGTCGCTCCTCCTCGGCGGCCTGATGTGCCGCCTTTTCCTCGGCCGCGAGCCGCGCCGCCCTCTTCTCGGCCGCGAGCCGCGCCGCCTTCTCCTCGGCCGCGAGCCGCGCCGCCTTCTCCTCGGCGGCGAGTCGTGCGGCCCGCTCCTCCGCGTCTTCCCGTTCGCCTTCGGGTGGCTGATCGGCCCCCTCACGGGCGTCCGGCTCCCCGCCGACGCCCGTGCGCCGCACGCGGATCTTCTCCCGCACGCTTCGGAGCTTCGCCTCCGCCTCCGTCTTCGCCGCCTCGAGCTCCGCGTTCCGCTCGGCCAGGAGCCGCTCGGACTCGCGCCGGTTTCGGATCTCCTGGCGAAGCGCCGCGAGCTCCCGGCCCGCGGCCAGGTCCTCGGTGACGGCCGCGGCGGTCGGCGCGATCTCCCGCACCGGGCTCCGCACCTCGGCCGCGGCCGCACCCATCCGTTTTCCGCCGCGCGCCTCGACGAGCTCGCGGAGCGTGTGCCACTGGTCCTCGACCTTGGTGGCCCTGCCTTCCACCTCCCGCTCCCGTCGCGTCAGCTCCGCCCGGTCGCGCTCGAGGGTCTCCTGCGTCCGGCGAAGGACCTCCCGGGTCCGCCGGCCGGAGAGGTCTCCGCGCAGCGCCCGGACGGCCAGGATCAACGCGGCCGGAGCGAGCAGGAACGTGCCCGTGAGGATGGCGAACCAGCGCAGCTCGGCGCGTCCGGCGACGAGCGACGCGACGCCGGCCGCGAGGGTGGCGACCGCGGCGAGGGCGGCGAAGGCGGCGACGGAGAAGGCGCCCCCCTGGTCCTGGGCATCCCGGTTCATGTCGTTCCTCGACGAGAGTGACGACCGGGCGGCCGCGTCGTTCCGTCCGGCGGCCGTGGTCGGATTCGACCCGGACCCGGGCAATCTAACGGATGGGCGGCCGCTGGATGGAGTCCCCGGCCCCGGCCGCCGCGCTCGCCCCGGCCCCGACGGGTTCCGGGCAGGGCACTCGCTACGAAGGCCGCCCGCCCTCCCGCCCTCGTCCCCCGTTATCTTGTACGTCCTCCGTGCAGCCGGCGCGACGGGACGGGCCGCCGCGCCGGCTCGCGAGAACGTGCACGCAGGAGCCGCCTCTTGAGCGCAGACAGACCCGCCCGCCTGCTCCTGGTCCGGCACGCGATCGCCGAGGACCGGGGCGCGTTCGCGCGCGCCGGGCGGCCCGACGGCGAGCGCCCGCTGACGGAAAAGGGGATCCGCCGCATGCGGCTGTCCGCCCGGGGACTGCGGGAGGCGCTGGGAGGTCTCGGCCTCCTGGCCACGAGCCCGCTCGTGCGGGCGGCGCAGACGGCGGAGATCCTCGCCGCGGCGTTCGGCAGGACCCGGGTGGAGACGGTCGAGGCGCTGGCCTCGGGGCCCGCGGAGGCGTTCCTCCTCTGGTACCGGGGCGTCGCCGACGCGGGAACGGTGGCGGCCGTCGGGCACGAGCCCTTCCTGGGCGCGTGGGCGAGCTGGCTGCTGGCGGGCCCCACGACCGACTTCGTCGCGTTCGGGAAGGGCGGCGCCTGTCTCCTCGAGTTCCCGGGCCCGGTCGAGCCGGGCGGCGCCGTGCTCCGCTGGCACCTCGCGCCGGCCCATCTGCGGGCCCTCGGGAGGCGGACGTGAGCGGCGCGGGCTCCCTGCTCGCGATGCCCGCCCCGGAGGCCGTCCGCCGCATCGCGCTTGGCTTCCTCGGCGCGGCCGCGGAGGCGAGCCGGCGGCTGGAGCGGCCGGACGGCTCCGGCGAGGCCGATGCGGAGGCCCTGCACGACTTCCGGGTCGCGGTCCGCCGGCTCCGCGCCACCCTCCGGGCTTACCGCCCGGTGCTCGGAGAGACGATCCGGAAGAAGCACGAGCGGGCGCTGCGCGACCTCACGCGCGCCACCGGATCGGGGCGCGACGCCGAGGTGCAGCTCGCGTGGCTGGCGGGGGCGCGGGAGCGGCTCGGGCCGGCGGCGCGGGCCGTCGCGGACCGGGTCGCCTCGGACCTGGAGGCGGAGAAGTCGTCCGGATACCGATCCGCCCGGGATGTCGCGACGCACGATTTCCGACGGCTCGAGAAGCGCCTCCGCCGCCGGCTCCGGTGCCTGGAGCCGCCGGACGACGTGCGGCCCGGCCGAGCACCCGCCGTGCGCTCGCTCGCCGCCGCGCTCGACCGGATCCTCCCCGCCTTCGCCGCCGCGCTCGCGGAGGCGCTCGTCGCGGTGGGGGCGGTCGGGGACCATCGCGAGGCCCACCGAGCCCGGATCTCGGGCAAGCGCGTCCGCTACCTGCTCGAGCCCCTCCTGGACGGGATCGAGGAGGCCGGCGGGCTCGTGGATCGCCTCAAGGACCTGCAGGACACGACGGGGGACCTGAGGGACCTCCACCTCCTCGCGGAGCGGGTCGCGCGGCTCGCGGGGGAGGAAGGGACGGAGGAGCTGGCGGCGCGGATCCGGGAGGAGCAGGAGGCGCGGTTCGCCGGGTTCGTGGCCCGCTGGAGGGGCGACGGCGCGGATCGCTTCTTCGAGGATCTCGAGTCCGCCCGCGCCCGCGTCGGCGGGGCGGCCCGGGACCCGGTGGAGATCGAGCGGAAGTACCTGCTGTCGGGACGCCCGACCGGCCTGGACGGCGCGCGCGCCCGGGAGCTGGAGCAGGGGTATCTTCCGGGGACGGAGATCCAGGAGCGGATCCGGCGGATCCGGGACGGCGGGGCGGTACGGCACGTGCGCAGCATCAAGCTGGGAGCGGGTCTCGTCCGCACGGAGGTGCAGGAGGAGATCGACCCGGAGCTGTTCGACCGGCTCTGGCCGCTGACCGAGGGACGCCGGATCGCGAAGCGGAGATACGCCGCGCACGGCGGCGGTCTGCTGTGGGAGGTCGACGAGTTCACCGACCGCGAGCTCTGGCTCGCCGAGGTGGAGATCCCGTCGTCCGGCTTCGAGCCGGAGATTCCGGGATGGCTCGCCCCGTTCGTCGTCCGGGAGGTGACGGACGAGCCGGAGTACCTGAACGTGAACCTCGCGCGATGAGACCATGAGCGGGAACGGAGACGGAAGACGGCGCTTCGCCGCGGACGCGGAGCTGGCGGCGGAGACGGGCGCGGCGCTCCCCGTGGAATGGGCGCCGCCTCCGCCGGGGCCGCGGCCGGAAGCCGCGGTCGGGCCGGAACCGGTGACGGCGGAGCCGGAGACGACGGGGCCCGAGGCGCCCGCATCACGGATTCCGTTCGTCTCCGGCGGCGACGCGCGGCCCGTGCCGGAGCCGGGGCCCGACGGGACGTGGGACCTCGACCGCCCGGAGCTCTACCTGAACCGGGAGCTCACCTGGCTCGGGTTCAACTGGCGGATCCTCGCCATGGCCGAGGACGACCGGACGCCGCCGCTCGAGCGGTTCTTCTTCCTCTCGATCGTGAGCTCGAACCTCGACGAGTTCTTCATGAAGCGGATCGGCGGGCTCAAGCAGCAGCTGGGCGCCGGGGTGCAGGAACTGTCCGTCGACGGCCGCACGCCCGAGCAGCAGCTGCGCGAATGCGAGGCAGAGGTGCGCGTGCTGA
>JAWOIN010000110.1:0-4528 GCA_046484665.1 Gemmatimonadota bacterium | reverse complement strand
TCGCCTCGGCCTTCGCCTCGGCCCGCGCCTTGTGCACCGCCGTCTCGAGCCGGTGCTTGAGCGAGCCTCCGAAGGCGCCGAGCTGCTCCTTCAGCTCGCCCATCTGGACGCCGAGCTTCTCGCTCAGGTCCTCGAGCGCCTGCGCCGCGTCCTCGGCCACGCCGGTCTCCATGAACGGGTAGCGGTAGTCGAGCGGCGGCACGAAGGTCTCCTTCACGGAGCGCGGCGAGATCCAGCGGATCAGGTTCAGGTAGGAGCCCGCCTTGTCGTTCGTGCCGCTGGCCCGCGCCCCGCCGAACGGCTGCTGGCCGACGACGGCCCCGGTCGGCTTGTCGTTCACGTAGAAGTTCCCGGCCGCGTGGCGAAGCGCCGCCATCGCCTCGCGGACGGCCCCGCGGTCGTTCGCGAACACGGCGCCGGTGAGCGCGTAGGGGGAGGTGCCGTCGACCAGCTCCAGCGTCTCCTCCCACTTCGCCCCTTCGTAGACGTGGATCGTGAGGACGGGCCCGAAGATCTCCTCGCACATCGTCCTGTACTTCGGGTCCTTCGCGAGGATGACGGTCGGCTCGACGAACCACCCCTTCTCGTCCGAGCAGCCGCCGCCGAACACGATCTCGGCGTCCCCGGAGGCCTTCGCGCCCTCGATGTAGCCCGTGATGTCCTCGTACGCGGCCCCGTCGATCACGGCGCAGAAGAAATTCTCGAAGTCCCGCGGGTCGCCCATCCTGACCGTCGCCAGCTCCGCTCCGAGCTTCTCCTTCACCTCGGGCCACAGCTCGCTCGGCACGTAGGCCCGCGAGGCGGCGCTGCACTTCTGGCCCTGGTACTCGAACGCCCCCCGCACCATCGCCGTGACGAGCGCGTCGACGTCGGCGGAGGCGTGCGCGAGGATGAAGTCCTTGCCGCCCGTCTCGCCCACGATCCGCGGGTACGACTTGTAGCTCCCGAGGTTCTCGGCCACCTGCTTCCACAGGAGATGGAACACCGCCGTGGAGCCCGTGAAGTGGATCCCGGCGAGGTCCGGGCTCGCGAGCAGGTGCTTCGTGATCTGCGACGAGTTCCCGGGCAGGAAGTTGATCACGCCGTCCGGCAGCCCGGCCTCCTGGAACAGCCGCATCAGGTAGTACGAGCTGTAGAGCGCGGTCCGGGCCGGCTTCCAGATCGCCACGTTGCCCATCAGCGCCGGCGCCGTCGGCAGGTTCGCGGCGATCGACGTGAAGTTGAACGGCGTGATCGCGTAGACGAAGCCCTCGAGCGGCCGGTAGTCCGTGTAGTTCCAGACGCCCGGGCCGCTGATCGGCTGCTGCGAGTGGAGCTCGCGCGCGTAGCGGGCGTTGAACCGCCAGAAGTCGACGATCTCGCAGGCGGCGTCGATCTCCGCCTCGTGCACGGTCTTCGACTGGCCCAGCATCGTCGCGGCGTTCAGCGTCGACCGCCACGGGCCCGCCAGGAGCTCCGCCGCCCGGAGGAACACCGCGGCCCTGTCCTGCCAGTGCCAGTTCGACCACTCGTGCCAGGCCTCGTGGCCGGTGTCGATCGCGGCCTGGATGTGCTCCGGCTTCGCCTTGTGGTAGCGCGCGAGGACGTGCCCGTGGTCGTGAGGCATCACGAGGTCCTCGGTGTCGCCGGTGAGAATGTCCTCGCCGCCGACGATGATCGGGATGTCGATGACCTCGGAAGCCATCAGCTCCAGCGTCTCCTTGAGAACGGCCCGCTCGGGAGACCCGGGAGCGTAGTCGAAGACGGGCTCGTTGAGGGGCGGCGGCGGGCGGAGGTCGCCCTCGACGGTGATTCCGCGTGGATCGGGGTGCATCGGTCTGGGCTCCGTATCCGGGTGTCGTTTCGGCTGCGCGAGCGTCGTGGAACGGGAGGCGCCGGCCGCGCTCCGGCCGGCCCGCCCGACACGGGGGACCCGTCCCGCGGGGGACGGGGTTTCCCGGGACCGCGGGCCCCGTAAGTTGCCGGCTGAGGGCCCGCGTCTCGTGACGTGAATGCTACTGGAATGCGGCCCGGGAGGCCACCATGAGATCGACGGTTGCGGCGCCCCCGCTCCGCCTCGTCCGGGCGCTGCTGCTGGTCGGGCCGGCCGCGCTGTCCGGCTTCGCGCCGCCGCCGGCCCGCGCCCAGGAAGGGGGCGAGCAGGTGTCGCTCGCCGAGGAGCGCCTCGCGCAGGGGCGCGCCGATCGCCTCTTCCTGCTCGCGCCCCGCTCCTTCGAGCGCGCCGAGGCCAGCGTCGCGGCGGCGCTGAGCCTGCGCGAGGCGGGCGCGACGGCGGCGGAGGTCGAGAGCGCGGCGCGGGACGCCCAGGCGGCCCTGGCGGAGGCGGAACGGAGCGCGGCCGTCACCCGTCCGGCACTCGCCGACGCGCTCCGCGCCCGGGAGCGGGCCGTGGCGGCGGCGGCCCCGGACGCGGCTCCGCGCGAGTGGTCGCGCGCGGAGCAGCTGGCGCTCGAGCTCGGCCGGCGCGCCGAGCGGGGCGACGTGAGAGACGCCGCCGAGCGCTCGGCCCGCGCCGTGGAGGCCTTCCGGCAGGCCGAGGTCGAGGCGATCCGGGTCGTCCTGCTCGGCCCGGCGCAGGAGGCGCGGCGTGCCGCCGGCGAGCTCGACGCCCGGAGGCGGGCGCCGGCCACCCTGGCGCGAGCCGACACCCTGCTGGCCGAGGCGGAGACGGTGATCCGCGCGCGGCCCGACGATCTCGCCCGGGCCGCTGACCTGGCGGAGGAGGCGGGCGCGGAATACAGGCACGCCGCGCACCTCGCCGCGCTCGCCGACAGCCTCGACCGGAGGCGGATCTCCGGCGAGGAAGTCCTGCTCCGCCACGAGCGGCGGCTCGCCCGGATCGCATCGGAGCTCGACTACGAGCCCGAGCTCGAAGCCGGGCCGGACAGCGTCGCGGAGCGGACGGCCGAGGCGGCGCGCAGCCTCCAGGAGGACCGGTCGGCTCTCCGCCGGGACGTGGCGGCGCGCTCCGCGGAGATCGAGCGCCTCAACGCCGAGGTGGACCGGCTCGACGCCCGGCTGGCAGAGGTGGAGCAGCGCGAGGCGGCCGTCGCGGCGGAGCTCCGGGAGCGCCAGCGCAGGGAGAGCCGCCTGCGCGAGGTCGCGGCGATCTTCTCGCCCGAGGAGGCGGAGGTCGTGGCCACCCCGGACAGGGTCACGGTCCGGCTGTACGGGCTCACGTTCCCGTCGGGCTCGGCGGAGATCCGCCCGGAGAACTTCTCGACCCTCACCAAGCTCGAGCGCGTGGTGCGGGAGTTCCCCGAGGGCCGGATCACGGTCGAGGGCCACACGGACAGCGTCGGGAACGACGACGTGAACCAGGCGCTGAGCCAGCGCCGGGCGATCGCGGTGCGCGACTGGCTCCTGCAGGGCATCGCGATCAGCGCCGAACGGATTTCCGCCGTCGGCCGCGGCGAGTCGCGGCCGATAGCCCCGAACGACACGGCCGCGGGCCGCGACAGGAACCGCCGGATCGAGGTCGTGATCGACATCCCGAGCGACTGAGGAGAGGTCGCTCGCCTCGGAGGGAGGTCACATGCAGGTCGCCGCCCCGCTGCTGCTCGCCGCCCTGCTCGGCGCTCCGCCCGCATCTCCCGCCGACACCGTTCCCCGGGTCCCGATTCCCGCCTCCGCGCTCGAGCTGCGCGGCCCGGTCGAATCCGTTTCCGGCGTGGGAGAGGTGACGGTGGTAGGAGGGGAGACGCAAGAGATTCGGGTGCACCTGGATGTGGATCGCATGCAGGCTCGAGGCGTGTCCCCCGCGGAAATCGTCGGGGCGCTGAGGAGGCAGAATCTGGATGTGCCGGCCGGGCGGTTGGAGCGGGACAACGTGGAGCATCTGGTACGTGTTGCCGGACGGATGGACTCGCCGGAGCAGGTTGAGGCCGTCGTGGTGGCCAACCGTCGGGGACGGCTCGTGCGGCTGCGTGACGTTGCGCGGGTTGAGCCAGGGCCGGAGGAGGTGCGGTCGTTGGCGCTGGTTTCGGGTGAGCGCGCGGTGGCACTCGATCTGGTGAAGGTCTCCGGCGCCAACACCGTGGAGGTGGCCGACCGGGTGGGCAGGGCCGTGGCGGCGCTCTCCGCCGACCTGCCCGCCGATACGGAGTTGCGCACGATCCGAGACAACTCGGTCTTCATCCGACGGTCCGTCCACGACGTGCTCATCGAACTGATGATCGGCGCCTTCCTCACGGTGGCGGTCGTTTTGCTCTTCCTCAATGACCGAAAGGCCACGGCCATCACCTCCCTGGCGCTGCCCATCTCGGTGATTTCCGCCTTCATCGTCATGGGTGCGCTCTCCTTCACCCTGAACATCGTCACGCTGCTAGGCCTCTCCCTCTCGATCGGCATCCTCATCGATGATGCCATTGTGGTAATCGAAAGCATCGTGCGCCACCGCCAGGCCGGCCGGGACCGATTCGCCGCGGCGGAAATGGGCACCAGGGAGATCGTCCTGGCCGTCACGGCTTCCACGCTGACGATCGTGGCCGTGTTCGTGCCGGTCGCCTTCATGGGGGGGATCGTCGGA
>JAWOIN010000087.1:0-3682 GCA_046484665.1 Gemmatimonadota bacterium | reverse complement strand
TCCAGGTCCTCCGGCTCATCGTCCCTCCTTGTCGGGCTTCGGGCCGCGCCGCGCCGCTCTTCCCGTCTCGGCCGGGAGAGGGAGCGGGCGGCTCGGGCGGCCGCCGGCCCGGGCGCGCCGCACGCGGGAGCAGGACTCCGGCCGCGAGGGCGATCGCGGCGAATCCGAACCACTGGAAGGCGTAGAACAGGTGCGGCCCGTCCGTCAGCTGCGGGGCGGAAAACGGTCGCGGCCGCTCCGCGTCCCCCGGCCGTGGGGCCCGCGCCGGGTCCGGAAGGACCTGCAGCACGAACGGAGCCACGGGGTAGGGGAGAAGCGAGTCGGCCGCGGCGAGGTCGACGGACCCCAGCACGACCCGCCGGCCCACGGGATAGCTGAGCTCGCGCGGCGGGAGGGGCGCCGTGCCCTCGCCGGGAACGACGAGCCCGCTGACCGACACGGATCGGTGCGACGGCGCGCCGCCCGCGTCGCCGGTCCCGGTCCGGGCGCGCTCCAGATCCGCCGAGAGGCCGTCGGCCGCCGGCAGCCATCCCCGGAGCACGAGGATCGCCTCGCCGCTCCCCGGCCGGAGCGGCGTCAGGACCGCCACCCCGGGGCTGCCCAGCCAGGAGCGCCCCCGCACGACGATCTCGCGCTCCGCGTCCCACGAGCCGGTGGCCGTGGCGCGGCGCCACAGCAGGGAGTCGGCGGGAGGCAGGGGCCGTCTGTCCTGCCCCAGTCGCACGACGGGCTCCGCCGCCGCCGTCTCTCGGGCGCGGTTCAGTTCGCGTCGCTCCGAGAGGCGGGAGAGCTGCCAGATGCCCAGGCGCCCGAACGGGAGCGCGAGCAGCACCCCGAGCAGCAGGGGAAGCCAGCGACGGGACGAAGCGCTCATGGGGCCAACCTCCGGCGCGACGCCGGACCGGGCAAGGCCGGCGCCCCGGCCGCAGCGGGGCGCCGTGGGGGCCGGGGATGCCGCCTTCCGACGGTGCCGGCCGGAGGCGAGCCGCCTATACTTCCCGGGACGGGACGCTTCCGCCGGGGTGGCGAAACTGGCAGACGCAGGAGACTTAAAATCTCCGTCCACGCAAGTGGAGTGCGGGTTCGATCCCCGCCCCCGGCATGGCCGCCGATCGAGAGCGGAGATTCCCGCGAGCACCGTCCAGGGCCCGGTCCGGAAGGGAGCGTCGACGCGATGCTGGAGCTGATCGCCGCGCGCGACTGCAAGACGTCGCGGAAGGTCGTCCAGCTGCTCGAGGAGCGGGGCGTCCGCTACCGCTACCGGGACTACCGGAAGCAGGCGTTGGCGGAAGACGAGATCCGGGACGTTCTCAGGCGGCTCCGGGTCCCGGCCCGGGACATGCTCCGCTCGAGGAGCAAGGAGTACGCGACGCTCGGCCTGACCGGCCGCGAGAGCGACGAGGTCCTCGTCCCGCTGCTCGCGAAGCACCCCCGCCTGCTGCGCCGGCCGATCGCGATCCTGGGCGAGGGGGCGGTCCTCGCGCGCCCGCCGGAGAGGCTGCTGATCCTCCTCGGCTGACGCGAGCTCACGTCCGTGTGAGCCGACGCCCCGGGTCGTCCTGTCGCGGCCGGGGCGAGACGACCCGCTTCCGTTTCACGCCGGCCCGCCTCTTGGCCGCACGCCGCCCCGGAAGCCCGCGCCGCACAAGGCGATTCCGACGCTCGCCGGGGGAGGTGCGAGGGCGCGGTCCCGGCACGTGAATTGCCCGGTGCGCATCGCGAGATTGCGGCGTCGTGGCCCCTTGGGGGGCCCGGCGCCGTCCGCACATCAGGACGTCAGGTACGGACGTACCCGTCGGGCCGGTACGGAGGGCCCACGGTCGGGACGCAAGGGGCCCGCGAGACCTCGGGTCCGACGTGACGCGGTCGAGCCCGAACACGTACGAGCGGGCGATCGAGACCGCCAGAACCTCAAGGAGAGAGCGCATGTCAGGACACGAACGGAAACGCCGGTGGATGGTAGCGGCCTCGCTCGCGTTCGTTCTGCCGGCGGTCCTGACCGCCTGCGACGACGACCCGCTGTTCGAGCTGCTTCCCGATCCGCCCGGAGCCCCGACGAACGTCAGCGTCGCGGTGCAGGACCAGGACGCCACGGTGACCTGGACGCCCGGACCGGGCGCGACCTCGCAGCGGGTCGAGATCACGCCCGCCGGCGGGACGGCGGAGGTCCGGACGTTCAACGACAACGTCACCAGCACCACGCTGTTCGAGGCCCTGACCCCGGCCAGCTACTCGGCGGTGGTGACGGCGATCAACGCGGGCGGTGAGACGGCCAGCAGCGCCCGGTCGTTCACGGTGCAGCCCCCGATCACGGCGCCGACGCTCGACGCGTTCGCGGCGGACCCGCAGGACCGGACGGCGCTCGTGGCCGCCTGGACGGTGGGCGAGGGCGCGGACAACTGGGACGTCGTCCTCACGCCCGACGACGGCAGCGACGCGGTCGAGCAGCGCGTCGACGCCGCGACCACGACCGCCTCGTTCGTGCCGCCGACCTACGTGATCCGCGACCAGGTCACCTACACGGCACAGGTGTTCCCGGTGCGCGCGAACGCGCGGGTCGAGGAGGAGGGCAGCAACACGCTCACCGTCCTCGCCGACACGCACGACTGGGACACCTACTTCCCGACCAGCCTCCACGAGACCGGCGCCGGGAAGCCCTGGTTCTACGGCACGGACCCGAACGACGGCTTCCAGCAGTTCGCGCTGGCTCCCTACGCGGATCTCTCCTGCAACGGCTGTCACAGTTCCGCGTCGGGCAGGGCGCCCGTCAACGGCAGGACCTGCGACCGCTGCCACACGGAGGTCAAGCCGGAGATCGGCGCGACGATCGAGGACGACGCCGTCTGCCTCGGCTGCCACAGCCGGCAGAACGCGGAGATCACGAACTTCACCGACGTCCACCGCGACGCGGGCTTCGGCTGCATGGACTGCCACTCGTCGGAGGAGATGCACGGCGACGGCACGTCCTACAACAGCATGCTCGAGAGCCCGAGCCCGAAGTGCGAGGACTGCCACGCGAGCGTGCCGGCCAACACGTACCACTCGATCCACGGCGCCACGGTCGACTGCAGCGTGTGCCACACGCAGGGCGTGCCGTCCTGCTACAACTGCCACTTCGAGGCCGAGTTCGACAACCCGGGCACGAAGATCTTCTACGGGCAGTTCCGGGACTGGCTGTTCCTGATGAACGCGGACCGTCCGAACCGTGACCCGAAGGTCGAGGTCGCGAACTTCCAGGCGCTCGCGTACGACGGCAACACGTTCATCGGCATGGCCCCGTACTACTCGCACACGATCTCCCGGAACGCGGTCACCGGCTGCGGCGACTGCCACGCGAACGAGGCGGTCACGGAGTGGCTCGCCACCGACGCGATCGACGTCGTCTCCTTCGACAGCGTCGGGGCGGACCTGCTGCTCACGCGGAAGTCCGGCGTGATCCCGGTCCCGCCGAACTACGCCGAGGGCGGCATGATCTTCGACTTCGTGTCGCAGGACGAGGTTCCGGCGATCACCGGTCCGGGGCCGCAGTGGTACCTGCTGCAGCAGGGCGGCCCGGACGTGTTCCAGCTCCTGTACGGGACGCCGCTGACGGCGGACCAGATGGACGCGCTGCAGTAGCAGTCTCCCTCCGAGCGGAGGTCCGGTTCTGTTCCGGGGGGCGGCCCGACTGACCGGACCGCCC
>JAWOIN010000002.1:0-7460 GCA_046484665.1 Gemmatimonadota bacterium | reverse complement strand
CCGGCGACGACGAGACGCTCAAGCTGTGGGACGTCGCGGCCGCTGACGAATCGCGGGCCGGAGGAGGGCATGCCCTCAAGGTCTCGGCCTGCGCCTGGAATCCGGACGGCAACCGCGTGGTCTCGGCGAGCCACGATCGCACCCTCAAGCTGTGGGATGCCGCGACCGGTGCTGAGATCCGCACCCTGACGGGCCACTTCCACTGGGTGCGGGGCTGCGCCTTCAGCCCCGACGGCGCCCGTGTGGCGTCGGCCGGCGAGGACAGGACTCTCAGGCTATGGGACGTCGAGACGGGACGGGAGGTCAGCACCCTCGAGGGCCACTCCGACGGGGTCAACGCTTGTGCCTTTTGCCCCGACGGCATCCGTCTGGTATCGGCGAGCAACGACGGTACGCTCAAGCTGTGGGACGCAGCGACGGGCGAGGAGATCCGCCCCCTGGTGGGCCATACCGGCGGGGTCAACGCCTGCGCGTTCGGTCCCGATGGCGCACGGGTGGTATCGGCGAGCAACGACGGCACGCTCAAGCTGTGGGACGCAGCGACAGGCGAGGAGATCCGCACCTTCGTGGGCCACAACCACTGGGTCACGGCCTGCGCCTTCGGTCCCGATGGCGCCAGGGTGATATCGGCCGGATGGGATCGGAGCCTCAAGCTGTGGGACGTCAGGACGGGCCTGGAGGTTCGTACCCTCGGGAGTCACGCCGGCGTGATTCACGCCTGTGCATTCAGTCCCGACGGTGCCCGGGTGGTCTCGGCCAGCAACGATGATCCGCTGAGGCTGTGGGACGCGGAGACCGGAGAGTGCGTCGCGACACTGCCGCTGCCTGGCGGCGCGACGTCGGCGGCCTTCCATCCTCGCCTGCCGAGCCTTGCGTGCGGTGATGCGGGTGGTTCCGTCCACCTGATCGATCTCGCAGGAGTCGCCCTTGGCGTCCGAGGGTCGACATGACGCGCCACGTGCTTGACGCCTTCCGACGCGCGCTCGGCCGCGAGCTGCATACGCTGCACAGCCATCCTCGCCTCGCATGGCAGCAGCTCCACAACCGTCTGCAATGGGAGGCGGAGCCGCTTCCCTCCCTGCTCGGTCCCGCACGGGAACGGCACAGTGCGCCCGGAGAGGCTCCGTGGCTCAGGTCGCGGACGCGGCTGCGGGAGTCGGAGGCGCTGCTCCGCACCCTCGCCGTCGGGGCCGAACCGGTCCACGCCTGCGCCTGGAGTCCCGACGGCGCTCGGCTGTTGTTCACCGGCGACGATCGGACCCTCAGGCTGTGGGACGCCGAGTCCGGCTGGGAGATCCGAACTCTCGTGGGCCACGCCGGCGGCGTCAACACGTGTGCCATAGCACCCGATGGCACCCGGGTGGTCTCGGGGAGCTGGGACAGGACACTCAAGCTCTGGGACGTCGAGACGGGCCGGGAGATTCGCAGCCTGGCGGGCCACGCCGCCGCGGTCATCGCCTGCGCCTTCAGCCCCGATGGCGCCCGTGTGGCCTCGGCGAGCAAGGATGGGACGCTCAGACTGTGGGACACAGGGACCGGCAGGGAGATCCGCGCGCTGGAGGGTCACGTCGCGGAAGTGCAGGCTTGCGTCTTCAGCCCCGACGGCGCCTGTGTCGTCTCGGCGAGCCGGGACCGGACGCTCAAGCTGTGGGACGCCGACACGGGCCGGGAGATCCGGACGCTCAGGGGCCACGGCGACGCGGTCCAGGCGTGCGCCTTCAGTCCCGACGGCGCCCGTATCGTTTCGGCCAGCGAGGACAGGTCGCTGAGGCTGTGGGACGCCGGAAGCGGACGGGGGATCCGCAGACTCGCGGGCCATACCGAGGGGGTCTGGGCATGTGCCTATAGCCCAGACGGCGCTCGGATCGTCTCCGCCGGCCGCGACGACACGCTCAAGCTGTGGGACGCCGAGAGCGGGCAGGAGATCCGGACTCTACACGGCCACACCCACTGGGTGCGGGCGGTCGCGTTCAGCCCGGACGGTACCCGGTTGGTCTCTGCAAGCTGGGATAACACGCTCAAACTCTGGAATGCCACCGCGTGCGGTGAGACCGGCACCCGGGAGGGTCACGGGGCCGGGATCCGTGCCGCGGTTTACGACCCCGACGGCACCCGGGTGGTCACCTCCGGCTTCGACCATGCACTCAGGCTGTGGGACTCCGAGACCGGCAGGGAGATCCACATTCTCGAGGGCCACACCGGCGAGGTTCACGCCTGTGCCTTCAGTCCCGACGGCTCCCGGTTGGTCTCTGCCAGCCAGGACGGGACGCTCCGAGTCTGGGACGCCGAAACGGGTCGTGGGATTCGCACTCTCAAGGGCCATGGCCACTGGGTCCAGGATTGTGCCTACGGCCCCGACGGCTCACGGCTGGTCTCTGGCAGCCAGGACGGGACACTCATCCTCTGGGATGCAGGGACAGGCCGAAAGCTCCGCACTGTCAAGGCTCACACCGCCGGGGTCAACGCCTGTGCCTTCAGCCCCGATGGGACCCTCGTGGTTTCTGCGGGCGACGACAACATGCTCGAGCTATGGGACGTCGCGGACGCCGGGACGCTCCACGGCCTCGAGGGCCATTCCGGCGTGGTTCAGTCCTGTGCTTTCAGCCCCGACGGCGCCCGCGTGGTCTCGGCCAGTTTCGACCATACGCTCAAGCTCTGGGACGCCGCCACGGGACGGGAGACTCACACCCTCGAGGGACACGCCGGTGGCGTCTGGGCCGTTGCCTTCAGTCCCGGCGGCGAGCGCGTGGTTTCATCCAGCCTCGACGGCACACTGAGGCTCTGGGACGCCGTCACGGGCCTGGAACTTCGCACTCTGGCGGGCCACGCTGACTGGGTCCAGGCCTGTGCCTTCAGCCCCGACGGCGCCCGGGTGATCTCGGCCAGCTCGGATGCGACCGTGAGGGTCTGGGACGCGGCGACGGGCACGTGCGTGGCGATGCTGCCGCTGCTGGGTCACGGCACAGCGGCGGTCCATCACCCTTACCGGACGAGCGTCGCGTGCGGCGATGCGGGCGGTGGATTCTACCTCGTGGACACCGTCGGCATCACCCCGGGGCCCCTCGTCGTCACGGCCGTCGATGCGGGCGACGGTCCGGTGGTACGGTGTCCTGTGTGTCGCCGCCGCGACTCCCTCCAGGACGCATGGCTTGGCCGGGAGATTGACTGTCCCGGCGCGGGCTGCCGGCAGCGCCTGAAGATCAACCCGTTCATCCGTCGCCGTCCACCCGGGTCTGACGGCCGCGCACGCGGCCGGCAGGCTTCCATGTTCCGGCGGTTCCGAAGTCGGCTCAGAACGAGGTGAAGCGACCATGACACACGCGTGGCGCACCGTCAGAGTCTTCATCTCCTCCACGTTCCGCGACATGCAGGCGGAGCGCGACCACCTGGTGCGGTTCGTGTTCCCCCGCCTCCGGGAGGAGCTGCTCGAACGCCGGATCCACTTCGTGGACGTGGACCTGCGCTGGGGCGTGACGGCGGACCAGGACGCCTTCGACCTGTGCATGGACGAGATCGAGCGCTGCCACCCCCGCTTCCTGTGCATGCTCGGCGGACGGTACGGCTGGGTGCCGCCGCCGCCTGCGCTGGACGCGGAGTTCGTCGGGCGGCTCCTGGGGGGCGCGAGCGAAGCCGGCGAGCTGACCGCGGAGGAGAGGCAGGGTTTTGCGGCACTGTACGCGTTCGACGCCGGAGCCGGCGGATTCAGGCTCACCGCAAGGCCGGGGACCGGGGCGGAGGTGGAAGAGTGGATCGAGGCAGGCAACAGGGCCGTCTCGCTCCTTCAGAAGGCACGGCACCCGGAGACGGAGAAGTCGATCACGGCCTCCGAGGTGTTCCACGGGGCGCTCGACCGGCTGGATGTGCCGACGTTCCGGTACTTCTACTTCCGGAACGACGACGTGACGAGCTCGATCCCGCCGCCCGACGGGGAAACCTACCGGGAGGGAGCCGGCAGTCACGGCGCCCGGGCCCTCGCCGAGCTCAAGGAGCGCGTGAGGAACGCGCGAGAATACGCCTGGCGCGCTCCGGACGAGGTGATCCGCACCGAGCGCGGCCCCGCCTGGCGGGCGCCCGACGAGGTCGAGCGGGCCGCCGTCCCTCACTTCACGTACCCCTGTCGCTGGGACCCGGAGGCGCGCCGCATCGTGGATCTCCGGGAGTTCGGAGACCGGGTCTACCGGGATCTCCTCGCGAGCATCGACGCCGAGTTCGGCGCCGAGCCGCCGGAACGGCCGGACCGGCTCGCGGAGGAGAACGCCGCGCTCGAGTCGTTCGTCGAGGGCCGGGTGGAGGGCTACGTCCTGGGGAGCCGGCGGCCCGTCCTCGAGGCGCTGCGGGAGCACGCCAGCGGCCCGGACGGGAACCCGCTCCTCTGCGTCGTGGGAGCCCCTGGCAGAGGAAAGTCAGCCCTCCTCGCCAGGTTCTACCGCGATCACGCTGACGGGTCGGACGCGCTCGTGCTCTCCCACTTCATCGGGGTGAACGCGACGGACCTGCGGCAGATGCTGTGGCGCCTGTGCGGTGAGCTGGGTGCGCGCGCGGGTCTCTCGCTGGAGATCCCGACGGACTTGGACGAGCTGCGGAAAGCCTTCCCCGCGGCGCTGGAAGGCGCGGCGGGCACACGACGGGTGGTGCTGATCCTCGACGCGGTGAACCAGCTCGACCCCGCCCACGCTGCCCATTCGATGACGTGGTTGCCGGACCCGCTCCCGGCGAACGCGCGCGTCATCCTGTCCGCGCTGCCCGGACCGGCGCTGGACGCGCTTCGAAGGCGTCGCTCTCCGCCGGTCGAGGTGGAGCTCGGGCTCCTGCAGGCGGAGGACGTGACCGAGATCGTCGACCGCTTCCTGGACAGGTACCGGAAGAGCCTGGACGTTGCGCAACGGCAGCGGCTGCTCGAGAAAGACGACGCCGGCAACCCGCTCTATCTCCTCACCGCGCTCGAGGAGCTGCGCACGCTGGGCGTATACGAGGAGGTCACGAGGCGCATCGAGGCGCTGCCAGGACAGGTGAGCCCCCTGTTCGACTGGATCCTCGCGCGACTCGAGGCGGACCCGGGATTCGAGGACGCGGAGGGACGCCCGGTCGGCGGCGATCTCGTGGCGAGGTACGCCTCGTACCTGAGCCTGGGCCGGTCCGGAATGGCACAGTCCGAGCTCGCGGACCTGGTGTCCTCTGGAGACGGGGCAAGCCGGCCGGCGGACTCCCAGGGAAACGTCGCGGCCCTGCGGGCGCTGCTCCGACCGTACCTGATGCAACGAGGAAACCGGCTCGACTTCTTCCACGGCCAGGTCCGGGAGGCCGTGCAGGAACGGTATCTGGCGGACGGCGAGGCCCGCCGCGAGGCGCATGCCGACATCGCCCGCTACTTCCGCGACCGGGTCGATCCGGCCGGCGACGGGAGCTTCGGCGGGGACTCGGTCCGCGGGCTGTCCGAGCTTCCCTGGCACCTCACGGAGGCGGGGCTGTGGGACGAGCTGACCGACACGCTGACCAACTTCCGGTTCCTCGAGAGGAAGGTCGCCGAAGTGGGCGTCGTCGAGACGACGGATTCGCAGGGGAGGAGCGCGACCGCGTACACCGGCGTTTATCAGCTGCAGGACGACTACGATCACGCGCTGTCGAAGATGCCGGGCGGAACAGGTGGGGAGCGCGCCCGGCGCCCGATCATCCTCACGCCCGTCGACTTCGGTGACGGCTACGTCATCCGCTGTCCGTTCTGCCACGCCCTCGTCCCGTTCGACGAAGCCTGGCTCGACCGGGAGATGGCGTGCCCCGAGGAAGGCTGCGGCGGCCCGTGGAAGGTGAATCCGTTCAAGGCGACGCGACCGAGCTGGGCAAAGGCCTGAAGCATGGACGGTGACGCGACGGTCTCCGACAGTCGGAGCGCGACGCTCGCCGCCTGCCGCCGGTCCCTGGCCCGGGAGACGCACGTGCTGCGTCACCATCCCGGTCTGCTGTGGCAGCAGCTTCACAACCGCCTCCAGTGGGAGGGGCCCGGGGTCGAGGAGATCCTCGTCCAGGAGCGCCGGCTCCGGACCGCCCGTGGAAACGCTCCCTGGATCCGGTCGCTGACTCCCCCGGGTGAGTCCCCGACGTTCGCGCGCACGCTGGCCGGGCACGAGGGCGTGGTCTGGGCGTGCCGGGTCAGCTCGTGCGGTTCCCGCATCGTGTCGGCGAGCTTCGACGGCACGCTGAGAGTCTGGGAGCCCGCGACCGGCGCGGAGCTGGCGACGCTGTCCGGACACTCGCGGGAGGTGCTCGACTGCGCGATCGCGCCGGACGACTCGTTCATCGTCTCCGCCAGCGCGGATGGGACTCTCAGGATCTGGGATGTGGCGACGCTCGCGGAAAGACACACCCTGGCGGGACACGCCGACGAGGTCCTGCAGTGCCGCGTCAGTCCGGACGGCAGGCTCGTCGTCTCGGCCAGCAAGGACGGCACCCTGCGGACCTGGGATCCCGTGACCGGCAGCGGCATCGCGACGCTCCAGGGGCACGCCGGCCCGGTCAGCGGCTTCGACCTGAGCGGCGACGGTCGGCTCATCTTCTCGTGCGGCCGCGACGGCACGCTGCGGGCCTGGGACGCCCGAACCGGGCGGCAACGCTGCTCGCTCGAAGGCCACACGCAGCCGGTCAACACGTGCGCCCTCCATCCGGGCGGATCGCACGCCGTCTCCGCCGGCAGGGACCGGACGGTCAGGGTCTGGGACCTGGACGCGTGCGCCGGGGTGGAGACCCTGTCCGGGTTCGCCGGGGATGTCGCCGGTTGCTTGTTCAGCCCGGACGGCACGTTCTTCGTCTCTTTCGGGCTGGACCTCAGGGTCTGGAACGTCGGCTCGTGGGACGAGCGCTGCGCCCTCGAGGGACACACGGGCGGGGTCCGGGCGTGCGCGATCAGCCCCGACGGCTCGCTGGTCGTCGCCGGCGGATGGCATTCGCTCAGGGCCTGGGACTCCCGTTCCGGGACCCAGGTCGCGGCGATGGCGGGTCACGGCGGCGACATCACCGACTGCGCCATCTTCCCGGACGGCAGATCCGTGGTCTCCACGGGCGTCGACCACACGGTGAGGATCTGGCAGCTTCCCGCCGGCGCGCCTTCGAGCCCCGCGGGCGGCGAGGCGGACCGCCGGAGCTCACCCGGCCATGCGGCGAGCGTCACCTGCCTCGCCTTCAGTCCCGATGGCTCCTTCCTCGCCTCGGGCAGCGGAGGGGTATCGGATCGCCTCGCGATCTGGGAGGGAGACGGCCTTACCCGGCGTGCCGTCATGACCGGGCACACGTTCCCGGTCCGCGCTGTCGGCGTGAGTCCGGACGGCTCGTTCGTCGTGTCCGTCGGCGGGGACATGCTCGTCTGGGACAGCTTCGACGGGCGCCGGCACATCGAGATTCCCAAAGGCCCGGGAACGCCCGGTCACGTGGGGGGAGTCTGGTCCTTCGCCATGGCGCCGGACAGCGCC
>JAWOIN010000129.1:0-28571 GCA_046484665.1 Gemmatimonadota bacterium | reverse complement strand
CGACCAGGCGACGCTGAACATGGAGAAGCTGTACAAGGTGAAGGACCTGTTCGACGAGGTGACGGCGTTCGTGCAGCAGGTCTACATCCCCGACGTGATCGCGGTCGGCTCCCTCTACCCCGACTGGCTGGGCTACGGGGCCGGTGTGAAGAACTACCTGGCGGTCCCGGACCTGCCGCTCGACACGGCGGGCACGCGGTTCGACCTGCCGGGCGGGACGATCATGAACGGCGACATCGGCTCGGTGAAGCCGATCTCCCGGTTCGGCGACGAGTACTTCCGGGACAACATCGAAGAGTCGATCGCCCACTCCTGGTACGACGGGAGCTGGTCGAAGCACCCGTACGAGGAGGAGACCGTCCCCAGGTACACCGACTTCCAGGACGACGGGAAGTACTCCTGGGTGAAGGCGCCCCGCTTCGACGGAAAGCCCATGCAGGTCGGACCGCTCGCACAGGTGCTGGTCGGCTACGCGCAGGGGCACGAGCTGACGGTGAAGTGGGTGGACACGGCGCTCTCCGCGCTGCGCAGCCGGACCGGCGTCCGGGTCGGGCCCGAGCACCTGCACTCGACGCTCGGCCGGCACGCCGCGCGGGCTCTGCGGACGGCGATCATCGCCGACCTCGCGCACAAGCACTGGAACCTGCTCGTGTCGAACATCGGAAGCGGCGACACGGACATATTCAACCCGCCCGAGTTCCCGCGCGGCGAGCAGCGCGGGTTCGGCTTCCACGAGGCGCCCCGGGGCGCCCTGTCGCACTTCGTGGTGCTCGAGAACGGGAAGATCAAGAACTACCAGGCCGTCGTGCCCACGACCTGGAACGCGAGCCCGCGGGACGAGTCGGGCCAGATCGGACCCTACGAGGCCTCGCTGCTCGGCAACCCGGTGGCGAACCCCGAGCTCCCGCTCGAGGTGCTCCGGACGGTGCACTCGTTCGACCCCTGTCTCGCCTGCGCGATCCACACCCTCGACGTCGAAGGGAACGAGATCGCGAAGGTGCGGGCGCTCTGAGCGCCCCGCACCGTGGCGCGGCGTCCGTGCGACCCGCGGGCGCCGCGCCCCACCGCCGGCCGGGAAGGGAGACCCTCCCGTGCCGGCGGTGACCGTGTTCGGCCTCGGCAACATCCTGATGCGCGACGACGCCCTCGGCTCCTTCGCGATCCGGACGCTCGAGGCGCAGTGGGAGTTTCCGCCCGAGGTGGAGGTGCTCGACGCCGGCACCCCGGGCCTCGAGCTGAGCACGATCCTCGAGGACTGCGGGGCGATCGTCGTCGTCGACACCGTGCGGGCCGAGGGCGCGCCCGGCGAGCTCCGGACGTACCGGCGGGACGAGCTCCTGAAGCACCCGCCGGCGCAGCGGATCACGCCGCACGACCCGGGCCTCAAGGAGACGCTGCTGACGCTGGAGCTGCAGGGGGAGTCGCCGCCCGACGTGCTCGTCGTCGGCGTGATACCCGGCCGCGTCGACTACGGCGTCGGCCTCAGCGACCCCGTCCGGGAGGCGGTTCCGAAGGCGATCGACGCGATCCTGGAGGAGGTGCGGCGGCTCGGGTTCACGCCGGTGCGGCGCGACCCGCCCGCGGAACCCGACATCTGGTGGGAGCGCGAGGCCGGGAACTGAGAGCGCCTCAGCGCAGGACGTACTCCGCCAGCGCCTCGCGGGCGATCGGGTCGGCCAGCTTCAGCGGAGGCATCCCTTCCCCGTAGCGCTCCCGGATCTCACGCAGGCGCGGATCAAGGGCCGCCACGCTGTCCGGGTTCCGGAAGTAGGCGAGCAGCGACTCGACCTCCCAGCGGTCGCCGACGCCCTTCAGGCTCGGCCCCGCCGTCTGAGTCCCGCGCAGGTTCTCGCCGTGGCATTCGGCACAGCCGGCCTCGAGGTACGCGGCCCGACCGGGACCGCCGCACGACGCGACGAGCGCGGCGGCGAAGAGGACGAACGGCACGGTCACTCGCCTGGGATCTTGCATGTCCGCTCACGACGGGGAAGCGACTCCACGGGACGCACGGCCGCGGCAGACGCGGGCGCGGCCCGTCACGAAACGCGCGGCCAAGGTAGAAGGGCCGGCGATCCCGCGGAAGTGAGGGTCGCCCGGCGGATCGCGCGCGGCCCGCCGTCCGCTATATTCGGCCTCGGGCTCCGGCGCGGCAGGCGGTCGGATTCGCCCGTTCGTCCGGCGCCGTTCGCGTTCGGCGCCGCGCCCACGACCCCCGACACGGAGACCTCCGATGCAGGCAGCAGGATGGGCCCGATCCCGGCCCGGATGCGGACTCCGCCACGTCGCGCTCGCGACCGCCGCGCTGGCCCTGGGCGTCGCCCGGCCCGCCGGCGTCGCCGCCCAGGACGCCGCGACGGCGGGCGTCGACTGGGAAGCGATCGACGCCCGGATCGAGACGATCCTCGCGGACTGGACGACCCCCGGCCTCGCCGTGGCCGTGGTGGCGGGCGACTCGGTGGTGTTCGCCCGCGGCTACGGGGTCCGACGGATCGATGCGCCGGGCGAGGTGGGGCCGCACACCCGCTTCTCCGTCGCCTCGAACACGAAGGCGTTCACCGCGGCGCTGATCGCGCAGCTCGTCGACGAGGACCGGTTGTCCGGGGACGCCCGAGTGATCGACGTCCTGCCCGAGTTCCGGATGCACGATCCGTGGGTCACCGGGGAGATCCGGATCGAGGACCTCCTCACGCATCGCAGCGGCCTGCCGACCTTCGGCGGCGACCACCTGTGGATCGGCCAGCGCCTGCCGCGGGAAGAGATCGTGCGCCGGCTCCGGTGGCTGGAGCCGGCCGGGTCGTTCCGCGCTTCCTTCCACTACCAGAACCTCATGTACCTGGTGGCGGGACAGGTGGCGGCCGCGGTGACCGGGAAGAGCTGGGACGAGCTGATGCGGGAGCGGATTCTCGCACCGCTCGGAATGACGGAGAGCAGCACGAGCGTCCGCGACCTCGTCGGGCTCGAGGACGTGGCACAGGCGCACGAGGTCGTGGATGGCGAGCTGCGGGTCGTGGACTACGACGACGTGGACGGGGTCGCGCCGGCCGCCGCGTTGAACTCGAACGTGCTCGACATGGCGCGGTGGGTGCGCGCGAACCTGAACCGCGGAGTGCTCGACGGGGAGCGGATCCTGTCGGAGCGCGCGGTCCGGGCTATGCACTCGATCCACTACCCGCTGAACGTGTCGCCGTGGGCCGAAGAGAACCTCGGCCAGAGGTTCAGCGGCTACGGCTACGGCTGGTTCATCGGGGAGTACCGGGGCCGGAAGGCCGTCACCCACAGCGGCGGCCTCACGGGCATGATCTCGCTCCAGACCCTGCTGCCGGAGGAGGGGATCGGCGTGGTCGTGCTCACGAACTTCGCGCCCGACGCCCCCACCCGCGCGATCACGAACGAGATCCTGGACGCGATGCTCGGCGAGCCCGGGCGGGACTGGAACGCGGTGTACCGGGGATTCGTGGACCAGGCGCGGGAGCGCGCGACGCGATCCGAGGCGGAGCTCCGGGCGGCACGTGCGACGGGGACGAAGCCCTCGCTGCCGCTCGAGGCCTACGCGGGACGCTACGTCGACGAGCTCTCCGGTCCGGCCACGGTCCGGCTCGAGGACGGGCACCTCGTGTTCGACTACAATCCCCGCCACCTCGGGGACCTCGAGCACTGGCACCACGACGTGTTCCGGGTGCACTGGCGGCACCCGATCTTCGACATGGAGGCGAAGACGTTCCTCCAGTTCGAGCTGGGCGTCGACGGGAAGGTGGACGAGCTCACCGTCACGTTCTACGACCCGATCACCTTCGAGAGGGAGGACGCCTGATGCGAGATGGAGACCGGAGAGGCGCGCGGTTCGCATCCGCGATCGCCGCCCTCTCGATCGCGATCGCAGCCCCGCTCCCCGCTCAGTCGCCGGTCCGCGGGCTCACGCCCCACGACGTGGCACGCATCCGCTCCGTGTCCGACGTCGTCGTGTCGCCGGACGGTCGGCACGTCGTGTTCACCGTCAGCGTTCCGCGCTCCCCGCTCGAGGAGCCCGACGGAACCGCCTGGGTGCGCCTCCACGTGCTCGGCGTGGCCGACGGCTCGTCGCGCGAGTACGTGGGCGGCGACGTGCGCGTGGGCTCCCCCGCTTGGACGCCGGACGGCTCGGCGATCCTCTACCTCGCACGGCGCGACGGAGACGCGGCGACGGCGCTGTACTCGATCCCGCTCGGGGGAGGGGAGTCGACGAGGATCCTCGAGCACGAGACGGGGATCTCGGGCTATTCCCTGAGCCCGGACGGCCGGCGCGTTGCCTTCCTCGGCCCGGATCAGGAACCGGAGTACCGCGCGAGGATGCGGGAGAGGGGATTCCGGCAGGAGGTGTACGAGGAGGACAGGCCGTCCACACGGGTCTGGATCGCGGACCTGGACCGGAAGGGGTCCAGGCGCGTGCTGTCGCTGGAGGGCAACGCGAGCACGGTCGACTGGGCGCCCGCGGGCGACCGCCTGCTCGTCGCGCTGGCTCCGACCCCGCTCGTCGACGACTGGTACATGTTCCGCCGGCTGCGGATCGTGGACGCGTCGAGCGGCTCGATCGTCGCGCGGATCGACAACCCGGGGAAGCTGGGCCAGGTCGCGTTCGGACCTGACGGGAATCACGTGGCGTTCGTCTCGGGCGAGTCGATCCACGATCCCAAGGAAGGTCGCCTGATGGTCGCGCGGGCGGACGACGGGAGCTTCGCCGACGTCCTGCCGGGCCTCGAAGGGCACGTGTCGGCGTTCGCGTGGCGGGATGCCGGGACGCTCGCGTACGTGGCGGACGAGGGGGTCGGGACGCGCGTCGGCTCCGTCCGGGTCGACGGCTCGCGGAACCGCACCCTGATCGAGGCCGGCGAGGTCGCGTTCACCGGCCTCTCGGCGCCCGCCGGCGCGAGGACCTTCGCGTTCGCAGGAGAAACGCCGCGCCATCCGTCCGAGCTGTACGTGCTGTCGGGATCCGGGGCGCCCCGGCGGATGACGGACTCGAACCCGTGGCTGGCGGAGCGGAGCCTCGCGCCGCAGGAGGTCGTCGAGTGGACGGCCGCCGACGGCCTCCGGCTGCAGGGCCTGCTGATCCGGCCGCTCGACGGGCGGAGCCCCGCGCCGACGATCGTGGTCGTGCACGGAGGGCCGGAGTCCCACTACAGGAACGGCTGGCTCACAGGCTACTCCACGCACGGGCAGACCGCCGCCGCGCTGGGCCTCGCCGTGTTCTACCCGAACTACCGCGCGAGCACGGGCCGCGGCGTCGAGTTCAGCATGCTCGACCACGCGGACTTCGCCGGGAAGGAGTTCGACGACATCGTGGACGGCGTCGACCACCTGATCGCGGCCGGCATCGCGGACTCCGCGCGCGTCGGCGTGACGGGCGGCTCCTACGGCGGCTATGCGACGGGCTGGCTCACGACCCGCCACTCGCGCCGCTTCGCCGCAGGCGTGATGTTCGTCGGGATCGCGAACACGATCTCGAAGGACGGCGTGAGCGACATCCCGGAGGAGATGTTCCTCGTCCACCAGCGGATGCGTCCGTGGGACGACTGGCAGTTCTTCCTCGAGCGCAGTCCGATCTTCTGGGCGGACAGCTCGCGGACGCCGCTGCTGATCCTGCACGGCAAGGAGGACCCGCGCGTTCCGACCGACCAGTCGATCGAGATGTACCGGAATCTGAAGCTGCGCGGCTCGGCGCCGGTGCGGCTGATTCTGTACCCGGGCGAGGGCCACGGGAACGCGCGCGCCGCATCGAGGCTCGACTACAGCCTGCGCAGCCTGCGCTGGCTGGAGCACTACCTGGCGGGACCGGGGGGCGAGCCGCCGCCGTTCGATGTGCGCTACGAGCAGGAGGAGGCCGCCGAGGCCACGGCGGGTCTCACGACCCTTGGCTGACGTCGGACCGGTGAACCGGGGCGGGCGCCGCCGAATAATTGCCGGCTCGGGATGCGGGGATCCGAGGCCCGTTCGGTCGGAAGCGTTCCGCGCGGCACCCGTAAGCCGTATTCTTACGGACGGTTCTCGAAGTGCGGCACCGGGAACGGTCCGGCTGGTCCCGGACTTGCACGGAATCGGGCGCACTGCGTTCCCGCGGGCCTTGCGGGCGACAGCGATCACGAACCCAGGGGGATAACGATGCGGAAGACGATGCTGGTGATGGCGATTCTGTTCCTCGCGGTCGGCGCGGACAGCGCCCGCGCGCAGGACTTCCGGTGGGGGCCGGAGCTCAGCCTCGCCGAGGATGCCGACTTCGGGATCGGCGCGCGGATTGAGTTCGACTTCGATGGTCCGCCGCTGACGCTGATCGGGAGCTTCGACTACTTCTTCCCGGACCCCGACGACGTGGACTACTGGGAGCTGAACGCGAACCTCGTCTACAACTTCCGGATCGCGGACGCTCCCTCGATCACGCCCTACGCCGGCGGCGGGCTGAACATCGCGCACGTGTCCATCGACCGGGGGGACTCGTTCGACGACGCGAGCGACACGGATCCGGGCCTCAACATCCTCGGCGGCGTCAAGTTCGACGCGGGGCCGGTCACGCCGTTCGTCGAGATCAAGTTCGAGATCGAGGGCGGCGACCAATTCGTCGTCACCGGCGGCCTCCTGTTCTGACCGCACGCCGCGGAGGAGCCGCCTGAGGAGCGGGAGCCGAGGCTCGGAATCCCGTTTCGTCACTCCGGAGCTCTTCGACTTCCTCGAGGAGCTCCGGGCCCACAACGAGCGCGCCTGGTTCGAGCGGAACCGGGCGCGCTACGAGCGGCACGTGCGCGATCCCCTGCTCGCGCTGACCGACGCGCTCCAGGAGCCGCTCGCGGAGATCAGCCCCTCGATCCTCGCGATCCCCAGGAAGCAGGGCGGGTCGCTGTTCCGTGTCCACCGGGACGTGCGGTTCTCGGCCGACAAGCGTCCCTACAAGACGGCCGCGGCGCTCCAGTTCCGTCACGAGGCGGGTGGGGACGTGCACGCGCCCGGCTTCTACCTCCACCTCGAGCCGGGAAACGTGTTCGCCGGTGCCGGCATGTGGCGGCCGCCGCGACGGGAGCTCGACGCGCTGCGAGGCGCGATCGGAGAAAGCCCGGACCGCTGGAGGCGCGTGCGGCGCGCGGTGGAGAAGGCGGGCTGGCGTCTCGACGGGGACTCCCTGCTGCGGATGCCGCGGGGCTGGCCCGCGGACCACCCGGCGGCGGAGGACCTGCGGCGTACGGACCACTTGGTCACCTTCGACCTCTCCGAGCAGGACGCGTGCGCACCGGGCTTCGCGGACCGGTACGTCGAGCTCTGCCGCGGCGCCGCTCCCCTCCTCGCCTTCCAGTGCGGGGCGCTGGACATCCCCTGGTGACATCGACGGGTGCCGACATGCTGATTCGGGTCGACGAGCTCGCCGCACGCGGCCGCTACGAGCTCCTCACCTCACTCGTGGTGCCGCGGCCGATCGGCTGGATTTCGACGTACGGCGCGGACGGGACGCCGAATCTCGCGCCGTACAGCTTCTTCGCCGCGCTCTCCGCCCGCCCGATGCTGGTCGGCGCGTCGATCGGCCACCGGAGGACCGGGCCGAAGGACACGCTCGTGAACGCCCGGGCCCGGGGCGCCTTCTGCGTGAACGTGGTCGACGAGTCGCACCTGGAGGCGATGAACGAGACGTCGCTCGACGCGCCGCCCGGGACGGACGAGTTCGCGCTCGCCGGCCTCGCCGCGGCGAGGGCGGAGACGGTGGACGCCCCGTTCGTCGCGTCGGCCCCCGCCGTCCTCGAGTGCATCCTCCATCGGGAGGTCGACATCGGGGCGGAGGCGAACACGCTTGTCGTCGGGCGGGTCGTGGCGGTGCGGCTGGCCCCGTCCCTCGAGTTCGTCGACGGGACGCGTTGCGTGCGTACGGAGACCCTGCGGCCGATCGGCCGGCTGTGGGGAGCGGCGTACGAGCTGCCGGGGAAGGTCCGGATGATTTCTCGGCCCCGGATGGAGGACCGCGCGCCGTTCGACTCCGGCTCCGACGGCACCTGATCCCGGTGGCGGCCGGCTCCGGCTGCGCCTAGCGCCGACGGGCGGCGCCGAGGATCGACTCGAGCCGGAACAGGTAGGTCGCGAACGCCGCCCGCCCCCGGGTCGTGAGCCTGTACTCGGAGCGGGGGACGCGTCCCTCGAACCGCTTCCGGCACTCCACGATTCCCCCCTGCTCGAGCTTCCGGACGTGGGCGCTGAGGTTGCCGTCCGTGATTCCGAGCGCGTCCCTCAGCTCGACGAACGCACGGCGCTCGGAGCCCGCCAGGGCCGTCACGATTCCGAGGCGGACCCGCTCGTGGATCAGGGGGTCCAGGGAGACGGCCCGGCTCACGGCTGCCGGAACGGCAGCGCCGGGCCCGGGGGGCGGAACGGGAGGTGCGTCGAACAGGGACGGATGCTCCATGCGGCAACGATACGGAGGGACTACGGCGTTGTCAAGTACTTTGCATTGCAGAGCTCAACCTGTAATCCACTGAATTCAAACGAGATCGAAAACAGCCTCAATTCAAATGGAGATTCACGAGCGGAACCCATCGGAAGGGCGGACGGTTGTTCGCCGCGTGGTTCAGGAGCCCGATCTGGACGCCATGCAGCTCCTCGGACTGGTTGAACAGACCGATCGCGAGACCGGTGTGACGGCTCCGGGTCCGGTTCCAGCCGGCGACGGAAATTCCCTCGACGACGGATGCGTCGACCTTGTAGAGCCCGGCCGCCAGGCCCCGGACGGCGGCACCGGTCACGACCCCCCCGAGTCCCGCCGCGACTCCCTGAATGTCGCGGTCGCTCACGACGCCGAGTCCGCCGAGCGCGATCCCCTGAATCCGACCGCTCGACACGGTTCCGAGCCCGCCGAGCGACACGCCGCGCAGGTCGCCCTCCGCCACGGTGCCGAGTCCCGCGACCGAGACGCCGGTCGCGTCGCGCTGCGAGACAAGACCGAGGCCGGCCACGCTGACCCCGAGCATCCCTCCCTCGGCGACGGCACCCAGCCCGGCGAGGGTCAGCCCGTCGAGCCGGTCCTGCGAGACTGCGCCGAGACCGGCGAGGTTCACGCCCTGCAGCGGCCCCTCCGAGACGATGCCGAGCCCGCCGACGTGGACGCCCCGGCCCCCGCCCTCGGTCACGACCCCGAGCCCGCTGACCGTGAGGCCGTTCACCGGGCCGCCCGAGACGACGCCGAGAGCGCCGACGGTCACGCCCCACGCGGACCTCCCGGGCAGGACTCCGAGCCCGAGCGACACGCCCCGCAGGTGCGCGGCGGAAGGCGCGACGACGCCGATCGCCAGGCCGTTGACGCTCCCGCCCACGTCCTGTCCCGGCTTCCACAGGGTGAGGTTCACCCCGTCGATCCGCTCGAGGTATCCGTCGCTCCAGTTCGCGCGGAGGCCGGTCCAGCGGGGTGCGCCGCCGAAGCTGAGGCCCACCCCGGCCACGCCGAGGTCGAGGCTGGCGCTCCCTTCCTTCGCCGGCTCCGCGTCGGGTTCCTGGGCGATCGCGGCGGACGCGAGGGGAAAGGCGGTCGCCGGAACGAGCAGTGCGAGCGCCCGAAGGGCGCGTCGGGCAGAGGCGGACACGGGCACCTCCTTGGGTCGGCTCGGGTCGCGACATCGCGTCCCGGCGGACCCTACGGGGGATGCCGCGCGCGGGTTTCGGAGACGCGCCCCGCGGGCGTCCGTCAGCCCGTCCGGCTCCGGCAGGTGCTCATCCCGAACAGCGTGTAGGCCGGGCAAGTTCCCACGAGCCCCGTGATCAGCGGAAGGAGGCCGAACCAGCCCCACGGGGTCCGCGGCCCCACGAACACGAGCGACACGCCCAGCGCGCCGACGATCACCCGGATCGACCTGTCGAGCATGCCCTCGTTCTTCGGAAACAGCCTGTTCATAGTCCCGCTCCTCGTGTGATGTGATGCCGACGACGGCGGCGGCGCGGACGCGCCGCGCCTCAGGGAAGAACCTCCTCCGGGGACGTGCGGATCCCGGCGTCCGCGCCCGCCCATCGGATCGTGCCGTCCGACTCCAGGTGCAGTCCGGCCTCGGACAGGTCCGACGCGGTGAGCTCCGCGACCAGGCGGATCGCCGCACCGGTGGGGTCGAGCCCCGGTCCACCCCGACCCTGCTGACGGGCCGCGTGAACCCGGGCGCCCAGGAGGCGACCGTCCCTGGCCAGGCGCAGCTCGACCACCGGCGCCAGCCCGTTCGCGCCCCGGAGATTGAACCGGCCGTAAGTCCAGAAATTCCCCAGGCTGTACGCGATGAACCGGTCGTTGCGGACCTCGACGGCGCGGGGAACGTGCGGGCCGTGTCCGATCACGACGTCGGCCCCGGCGTCGACCACGGCGTGCGCGAAGGCGTGCACGTCTCCGCGGCGCTCGCCGAGGAAGGTCTCCATCCGCTTCGGGACGCGCGTGTGCTTCGCGCCCTCCGCTCCGCCGTGGAACGACACGACTACGATGTCGTGCCCGGCCGCCAGCTCCCCGACGAGCCGTCGCGCCGCCGGAAGGTTGAGGAGGTCGAGCGTGCCCCGGTTCGGAGCGAACGCCGCGACCCCGACCCGGGTGCCGTCGGGCAGCTCCAGGCTCGCCGTGCGCGCGTCGTCGCGGTCGAGGCCCGCGACGTCGATTCCCGCCGAGCGGAGCGCGGCGATCGTCGCGTCGCGTCCCTGCGGGCCCCAGTCGCCGCTGTGGTTGTTCGCGAGGGACATCACGGTGAATCCCGCCTCGGCGAGCAGCGGCGCGTGGCGCTCGGGGCCCCGGAACACGTAGCAGAGGTCCGGATTCGAGCAGCGCTTCGCGGGGGGAACGTCCGCGTCCCAGAGGACGCCCTCCATGTTGCCGAACGTGACGTCTCCTGACCGGAGCAGCTCGACCAGGTCGCGTCCGAGCACTGCCTCGGGCCCCGCTCCGCCCGCGAGCCGCGGGTCGAGATACGCGGGGTCGGGAAACGCAGAGCCGGGCATCACGTCGCCGACCGCGATCAGGCGGATCCCGGTCGGCGGGGCATCGACGGGCGGAACCGGCACCCGGGCGCGGACGGACGGCGGGATCGGCGCCTGCGCCCCGACGTCAGCGGGCGCCGCGAGCAGGGCGCACGCGCCGAGGACGGACCAGCCGGCTCCGCCTCGGATCGGGGTTCGCTGGAAGCGCGGCGGGCGCACCGGGACGCTTCGCATCCGGGACTCTCCTCGTTTCAGGGATGGGCCCGCGGCCGCTGGGCGGGGACCGGGCGGGCCTCCTCGCTTCCAGCTCGACGTCGTGACCTCCGCCGTGCAGGCCCCTGCCGTCATCCGACGCGAGCGGAAACTCGTGCACGCCGGTTCCGGGAGCCAGCGGCCGGCCTTCGAGGTGGACCCCGAACCGCTCGGCGCGTGCGGCATCGGAGAGCTCTACCCGGTCGACCCGGCTTCGCCGCCACCGGGTCGCTCCTCCTCGGGGCCGCCCACGTCGGGGGCACGAAAGCGGACCCCCAGCGCCTCGAGCTCCGCGAGCCGCGGGCCGAGGCGGATGAGGAAATTCTCCCAGTCCCGAAGTCCGCGAGGGGACCACGTCACTTCGGCCAGGGCGAGCGCACGCGGGAACGCCATGTACTCGACCGCCTCGGGCGTCTTCAGGTACTCGGTCCACACGTTTCCCTGCGCCCCGATCACGTGGCGGGCCGTTTCCACCGGGAGCTCCGGGGGAACGGGCTCGAAGGCGTACACCCGCTCGAGCGGGAGGTATCCGCCGATCGCGAGCGGCTCGTTCTCGGGAGCGCCCTGGTAGTAGTCGAAGTACGCGTGCGAAGTCGGGGCCATGATCACGTCGTGGCCCCGCCGCGCCGCCTCGATCCCGCCGCCCACGCCTCGCCACGACATTACGATCGCCCCGGGCGGCAGGCCGCCCTCCAGGATCTCATCCCATCCGATGATCCGGCGGCCGCGCTCGCGCACGAACGCCTCGATCCGACGGAGGAACCAGGCCTGGAGCCCGCCTTCGTCGGCGAGCCCCTCGCGCCGGATCACCTCCTGCGCGACCTGGCTCTCGATCCACCGCGCCTTCGGCGCCTCGTCCCCTCCGACGTGGATGTACGGGGAGGGGAACAGCTCCATCACCTCGGCCAGCACGTCCTCGAGGAAGACGAACGTCTCCTCCTTCGGGCAGAGGATGTCCTCGTGCACGCCCCAGGTCGTGGCGACCTCGAACGGCCCGGGAGTGCACGCAAGCTCCGGGTACGCCGCGATCGCGGCGAGGGAGTGCCCCGGCATCTCGATCTCGGGGATCACGGTGACGAACCGCTCCGCCGCGTACGCGACCACCTCGCGGACCTCGTCCTGCGTGTAGTAACCGCCGTACGGGACGCCGTCCCCCACGTAGGGCTCGAAGTTCCTCTCGAGAATCGTCTCGCGGCGGCGGGAGCCGACTTCGGTGAGCATCGGGTAGCGCCGGATCTCGAGCCGCCAGCCCTGGTCCTCCGTGAGGTGCCAGTGGAAGGCGTTCAGCTTGTAGCTCGCGAGCAGATCGACGTATCGCTTCACGAATTCGACCGGGAACCAGTGGCGCCCGACGTCGAGGTGGAGGCCCCGGTAGCGGAAGCGTGGCGCGTCCTCGATCCGGATCCGGGGAAGGGCGACGTCGCCGGCCTCCGGACCCGCCGGTCGGTACGGGAGAAGCTGGAGCAGCGTGCGCGTGCCGTAGAACAGCCCCGCGGGGTCGGACGCCCGGATCTCCACCGCGCCGGCATCCGTCGAGAGCGCGTAGCTCTCGTCGCGCCTGAAGGGGTCGTCCGTCGCCTCGGCGACCTTCGGGGTGAGCCGGAGCAGGATCTCCGGTCCGGCGTCCGGCACCGGGGCTCCCTTCGCGACGCGCGCCGGGCGTCCGGTCCGGACCCGGATCCCGGCGGCGAGGCCGGACGCGATCCGCTCGAGCTCGGGAGGCCCATCCGGCGCGACCCGGACGACGGGCGCGGCGGGAAGTCGGAGCTCGCCGCCGAGGATCTCCATCGACGCCGGCCGCGGGACGAGCGGCGGCACGGTCGTCGTCGGCGCGGTCACCGGACCGGACCGCGAGGGGGCGCCGGCTCCCGCGCACGCGGCGAGCCCGAGCGCGAGAAAGGCCGTGGCCTTCACCTGTCCGCCGCGTCCTGGCATCGAGCTCCTGCCCTGCATGACGTCCTCTCCCGGCGACGGTCCATCCGGGGCGCGTGGGCAGTGTGCGACGCCGGAACCCGGTTCCGCAACGCGGGCTGGGGCCGATCCCCCGCGGACCTTCGCGCCGGATGCGGCGCCCGGCTTCCCGCCGTAGCTTGCGCGACTGCCGCGTGCCCGGGGCCGGCCCCCGGGAGGATTCGAGCGACGGAGGGTGGGACATGACGGAAGCGCCGGACGGACACGGGGTCGAGCGAGGGCGGAGCGGGGGTGCGGCCCGGTCCGGACGGAGCCCGGGGGCGCGGCGTCCGTTCGTCGCCGCGGGCCACCTCGTCGCGATCGGCCTCGTGTCCGCCCTCGCGTTCGCGGCCTGCGGAGGCGGGGACCGCGTCGACCTCGACGCCGCCCGCGCCGGGATCGCCGTGGAGAGCCTCGCACAGGGAGTCCGGGACCTGTCGGCCGACTCGATGGGCGGTCGCGCGCCCGCCTCGATCGGAGAGGAACGGACGGTGCGCTATCTCCGGGACCGCTTCGAGGCGCTCGGGCTCGAGCCCGGGGCGGGAGACGGCTGGTTCCAGGAGGTCGCGCTCGTCGCCGTGGACGGCGAGCCGAGCCGGATCGCCGAGATCCGGGGACACGGCACCGTGAACCACCTGCAGCCGGGAACGGACTACGTGGCCGTCAGCGGCTCCGCCGTCGAGAGCGTCGAGGTGGACGACTCGGAGCTCGTGTTCGCGGGGTACGGGATCATCGCCCCCGAGCACGGATGGAACGACTACGCGGACCTCGACGTCCGCGGGAAGACCGTGGTCGTGCTCGTCAACGACCCCGGTTACGCGACCGGCGACACGATGCGGTTCGACGGCCGCGCGATGACCTACTACGGCCGCTGGACCTACAAGTACGAGGAGGCGGGCCGCCAAGGCGCGACCGGCGTCCTCGTCGTCCACTCCGCGGGTCCGGCCGGGTATCCGTGGGACGTCGTCCGGAGCGGCTGGACGGGCGAGCAGTTCCTGCTCGAGGGCCCCGCGGCGCCCGCGACGGAGTTCCAGGGCTGGCTCGCGGAGGGGACCGCGCGAACGGTATTCGCCCAGGCGCGATTCGACTTCGACTCCCTGGCCGAGGCCGCGGCGGAGCCGGGCTTCCGGGCCGTGCCGCTCGGCCTCCGGATCTCGCTCGGGATCCGGAACGGGATCCACCGCTCGACCTCACGGAACGTGATCGCGCGGCTCCCGGGCCGGTCGCGGCCGGACGAGCACGTGGTCTACATGGGGCACTGGGACCACCTCGGGACCGACCCGTCGCTGGAGGGCGACTCGATCTACAACGGCGCGCTGGACAACGCGACGGGCGTGTCGGGCATCCTCGAGATCGCCGGGGCATTCCGGGCCGCGGGTCGCGCTCCGGAGCGCTCGGTCCTCTTCCTCGCGGTGACGGCGGAGGAACAGGGACTGCTCGGCTCGAAGTACTACGCGGAGCACCCGGTGTGGCCTCTGGCCGGGACCGTGGCGGCGATCAACCTCGATGCGCTGAACATCTATGGCCCGACCCGCGATGTCACCGTCGTCGGATTCGGAATGTCCGCGCTCGACTCCGTGCTCGCCGAGGCGGCCGGTCCGGCGGGGCGCGTCCTCGCGCCCGAGCCCGAGCCCGAGAAGGGCAGCTTCTTCCGCTCCGACCACTTCGAGTTCGCGAAGCAGGGGGTGCCGGCGCTCTACCTCGGCGCGGGCGTCCAGGACCTCCGGTACGGCGAGGCATGGGCTCGCGCCCGCCACGACGAGTACACGGCCGAGCGGTATCACAAGCCGGGAGACGAGTACGGTCCCGCCTGGAACCTGGAGGGCGCGGTGGAAGACCTCCGCCTCCTGTTCACCGTCGGCTGGAGCCTCGCCGACTCCGACGCATGGCCGAACTGGCGCGAGGGGACCGAGTTCCGCGCCCTGCGCGATGCGATGCGGCCGTCGCCTGAGTGAAGGCGCCGGCGGACTGCGGCGAATCCGCGTTTCCGCTCCGTCCGAGGAACCCGGACCGGTCGCCGCGGCGTTCCCGCAGCAGTAAGTTGAAAAAAAGGACCCCGCGAGTCGCCCCGGACGAATATCGCCCCATCGGAGGTGACGATCGGTGGGGATGGGCCGGTGGTCCGCCGCGACAATCCGAGTGGAAAGGGAGACCGTGACATGGGAATCTTCGACTTCCTGAAGAACAAGGGCGAGAAGCTGCCCGAGGCGAAGAAGGCCGGACTGTCGGACGTGGAGCGGGGCGCGGCGATCGGCCGGGTCGTGAGCCAGCTCGGCCTCGCCGTCGAGGGCCCGAAGGTCGCGTACGCGAACGGCACGGTGACGGTGCAGGGCACCGTGCCCAGCCAGGCGGACCGGGAGAAGGTGATCCTCGCCGTCGGGAACATCGAGGGGGTCGCCGCGGTGGATGACCGGCTGAAGGTCGTCACGCCGGCGGCGGCGGCGGTGATGTACACCGTGCAGCCGGGAGACTCCCTCTCGAAGATCGCGAAGGCGCACTACGGCGACGCGATGAAGTACCCCGTCATCTTCGAGGCGAACCAGCCGATGCTGAAGCACCCGGACAAGATCTATCCGGGCCAGGTGCTGCGGATTCCGCCCCTCTGATCGAGGCACGGGAGGAGGGTCTGCGTCGCGCCGGCGGGAGCCTTCCGTCGGGGCGGGCGGTGAGGGGCCCGGGGACCACGGCGGTTTCCGGGCCCTCGCTCATCCGGCTGGCGTCGGCTCTCCGCCCGTGAGGCTCCGCCAGGTATCCGCGAGCCAGGTCGCGACCACGACCACGCCCTCTCCCACCTTCGCGCCCACCCAGTAGAGCATTCCGCTCGCCTGCGTGTTGTCGAGCAGTCCGACGAGGACCGCGATCCCGATCAGGACGCCGAACAGCAGAAGCCCCCGGACGACCCACTTTCCGGCCTCGCGCAGGAGCGCCCAGGCGACGAGCGCGAACGCGACGGTGATCGCTATCGTTCCGATCAGCTCGGGGGGAACGGGCGAACCTTCCACTCGTCAGACTCCGCGGAGCGCCGGGCCGGGGCGCGCGAGCGTGGCGGACCGACGCCTGCCTCCGCGTCGCCCGGGCGAGTCCTCCACGACCCGCCGAGCGTAAGAGGACAACTCCGGACGTCGTTCGTCAAGTGCGTCAGCGCCGCCTGGACTCCGGAACCCACCACGATGCGGCCGATCGGAACGGCGCGCCCGGCCCCGTCTCCACCCCTTCCAGCCGTGGGCCGACCGCCAGCACCCGCGGGGCGTACGCGACGAAGAGGATCGGTACGTCATCGGCGAGGCGGAACTGCAGCTCGCGGTAGAGGGAATCGAGTTCCGACTCGGCGGAGGCCGCGTCGAGGGCGGCCAGGATCCGGTCAGCGTCGGCGCTCCGGTACGACGCGATGTTGCGGGGACTCCCGCTGGCGTAGGTGCCAGAGAAGTCGGGTCGGAGGACCCGGTCCTCGACGAACGAGAGGGCCATCGCGTCGGGTCGCGCGTCCGGGTCCATCAGCACCCGCACGTAGCTCGCCCACTCCATGAAACGCAGGTCCGCCTCGACGCCGAGCTGCCGCCATAGGGCCTGCACGGCGGTGAGCGGCGTCTCGAACGCGCCCGGAGCGAAGACCGCGAGGCGCAGCTGCTCGCCCGTCCCGCTCGTCCGCGGGCCGCCTCCGTCCCGCGTCCAGCCCGCCGCCGTCAGCAGGGAGTCCGCGAGCCGCGGGTCGGCATCCGGCTGTCCCGCCCCCGGGTCCATCCAGGGGCTCCCGGGCGTGAGCGGACTTACGGAGGGGACCGCGAGCGGCGAGATCACGGACGCCACGTCGGCGCGGATCAGGGCGGCGGAGAGAGCGCGTCGGACCCGCACGTCATCGAGCGGGGCGCGCGAGGTGTTGAGGGCGACGACGAACACGGAGGGCGGCGCGAGCGGCTCGAGGGACACGCCCCGGACTCCCTCCAGCACCGTCGCCGTCGCGGAGCCGGTCACGCACAGGTCCACGCCGCCGGAGCGGAGCTCCGCGCCCATCGTGTTCTCGTCCGGGATGGACCGGAACAGGATCCGCTCGAGGCGGACGGGACCGAGCTCGGCGGGATACTCCGGGGCGCGCTCGAACAGGATGCCGCCGTCCCCGGCGCGGGAGACCACGCGGAACGGCCCGTTCCCGACCGGCTCCCGGTGGAAGGGGGCACGCTGGAAGGCCTCCGGTCCCAGGTCGGCCAGGATGTGCGACGGCAGCACGGGGATTCCGGCGAAGGGCTCGAGGCCCGGCCGGAACGGCTCGCGGAAGCGGACCTCCACCGTCACCGGGTCGATCGCCTCCGCTGACTCGAGCGTTTCGAGGTCGGGCGCGAGCCAGGAGCCGTATGCGGGGTCCGCCGCGGTGCGGATCGTCCAGGCGACGTCCTCCGCCGAGACCGGGGCGCCGTCGTGCCACTGCAGGTCGGAGCGGAGCTTGAGCTCGAGACGGGACCCCTCCTCGGTCCAACTCCACGACATCGCGAGGTGGCCTTCGAGCTTCCAGTCCGGACCGATCCGCACGAGCGGCGTGAACACGAGCGGAGCGAGGTCGACCGAGAGCTGGTCCGGCGACAGGAACGGATTGAGGCTTTCCGGCTGCCCTTGGGCGCAGATCACGACGGACCCTCCGGTCACCGGCTCGCCAGGGGCCTCGTCCGACGCCGCTCCAGCCGCGCCGCCGCCCCCGTCCCCGCCGCAGGCGGCGGACAGGAGGAGCGCCAGGACGGGCGCCGGCCGGACCGGCAACGCCCCGCAGCGGAGGTTCCGGATCGCCTTCCTCGCGTGATCGCTCATGTCGCTCCTTCCAGTGAATCGAGCATCGCCTGCGCGCGCTCGGCCATCGGCCGCGCTCCCTGCTCCCGGAACGCCGCGAGCGCCTCGGAGGCCGAGGCCCGTGCGGCGGCCGGCTCCGCGTCGACCAGCAGAGCGGCCCGGAGGAGGCGGAACCGGGCCCACGCGAAGCGGTCCCGGCTCTCCAGCTCGCGCTCCGCGACTTCGATGTGCCGCAGGGACCCGTCGTGGTCCCCTTCGGCCATCTTCACCCGCGCCGCGAGGCGGTGCCACACCTCCGTCGTCTCCGACCAGACCGGGGACGCCCCGAGACGCGCCGTCACGGAGTCGAGCCGCCGCCGCGCCTCGGCGATCTCCCCGGTCTCGAGCGCCGCCATGCCCAGGCCGCACTCCGCGGCGATCGCGTCCTCCACGAAGCCGGTCTCGAGCGCCGCCTCCCGCAGCTGCGACCAGCAGGAGGCGGAGCGCTCCCAGTCGGCCCGCGCCTCCCAGTGCTCCGCGAGCTGGAACAGGGGGAACAGCAGGCGGTTCGCCGAAGCGAGCCGCCGCGCGATCCTGAACGCCTCCCCGAGGTAGGCCTCGGCCCGCTGCCAGTCGCCGGTCCGGGTCAGCATGCCGCCCAGGTTGCTGTCCACGTAGAGCGTGTTGGCCGGGTCCCCGACCTCGGCGAACGCCTTCCGCGCCGCGTCGAACTCGTCGACCGCCGCATCGATCCGCGCCGCCAGGAGATGACAGACGCCGAGAGCGTTGTGGCAGGATCCCGCCCGCTGCCGGTCGTCCTCCGTGCACACGGCGAGCGCCCCCTCGAGGTGCGGAACCGCCTCCTCGGAGCGCGCCTGGTCGATCAGCCAGGCCGCGATCTCGTACTTGGCGCGAGCCCGCATTCCGTCGTCGCCCGCCGCGCGGGCCACCTCGAGCGCCCTGTTCAGCGCGGCGAAGGTGCCCGGCGTGGCGGAGACGGACGCCGGCATCCGTCGCAGCATCCACAGCAGCCGGCACAGGTCCGCCTGGGCCTTCTCCTCGCGGGTCGCGCGGATCAGTCCCTTCAGGTCCTCGAGCAGCTCGGAGGCCGGACGGCTGCCCCGCTCGAGCTCGACCTCGAGGCGCATCCGCCGGACGCCGAGCGCCGCCGTCGCGTTCCCGTCCTTCTCGGCCTCCGAGAGGGCCTCTCCGAAGTGGGCCAGTGCGTCGTCGAACCGGCCGACGAGTCGACTCGTGGACCCCAGGCGCTCGAGCGCCCGACGCCGATCACCCGGCTGCTTCGCGTTGCGGAGGGCCCGGAGCAGCATCTCTCGCGCGTCGAGGTGCGCGTACAGGAGCTCGGCGCGATCCGCCGCCAGCATCGAGAACTCGAAGGCGCGCTCCGGCTGCCTGCCTTCGTCGAAGTGCACGGCGAGCTCCCCGTTGACCGAGGTCGTGTCGTTTCCGTAGAGCTCGACGAGGATCTCCGCGACCTTCCGGTGCAGCAGGATGCGGCGCTTCCCCTGGATGTTCCGGTGCAGGACGTCCTGGATCAGGGAGTGCGAGAACGCGTACACGCTCGCGATCTCCCCGTTCGGAAGGTCGCGCGTCTCCACCAGGCGGATCAGCCGATGCGTGCGTGCGATCGGCTCGAGCGCCTCCTCCAGCGCGAGCTCATCCATCTCGAGCAGCCGGGCCAGAGAGACGGAATGGAAGAGGTTCCCCTCGACGCTGGCGTACTCGAGCACCCGGTACGTGTCGGGGTCGAGGCGCTCCAGCCGGCGCTCGAGCGCGCTCTCGGCGGAGCGCGGGATCTCCACCTCGTCGGGGGTCCGCTCGAGGTCCCACACGTCCTCGCGCGCGGCCGCGTAGCCCCCGTCCACCAGCCAGGTGAGCAGCTCTCCGTAGAACAGCGGGTTGCTGCCGCCGTTCCTCTCCATCCACGCGGCGAGCTGGCGTGTCGGCTCGCCGCCGAGCCGATCCCGCAGCAGCTCGGCGAGCGACGTCGAGTCGAGACTCGAGAGCGCGATCTCCTCCGACAGCGAGTATCGCTCGAGCTCCTGCTTCGCCTTGCGGAGGGCGTGATCGGAGGCCTCCACGTCCACCGGGCGGAAGGTCCCGAGCAGGAGGACGCGGGACCCGCCGATCTTGCGGGCGATGTGGGCGAGCAGGCTCACCGAGGCCTGGTCCGCCCAGTGGAGGTCGTCGAGGAAGAGGACGACCGGCTGCTCCTCGGCCGCCCGCAGCAGCACCTCCGTGTACTGGAAGAAGAGCGCCTCCTCGCTCACCGCCTTCTGCTGCGCGACGGCCGTCCCGCCTCCGCCCTCCCTCTTCCTGACCGCCATCGCGGTGACGACGCCCGCCTCGAGGACGTTGCCGACCACGGGCAGGGCGCTGATCCAGGTCGGCGCCACCTCCTTCGCGACGTCGAGCCAGGACATCCCGCCCCCGTCCCGGCCTCCTGCCTGGAGGAGCTCCTTGAACGCCTCTACGAACGCGACGAGGGGCTCGGCCGTCCCGAACTGCTCCGAGCAGGCCGCGTCGATGACCTTCGCACGCTCGGCGCCCGTGGCGACCTCGAGCAGGAACTGCTCGACGAGCGTGCTCTTGCCGGCCCCGGCCTCTCCCGTGACGAACACGGTGCTGCCGCGCCCCTCCACCGCCTGGCGGAAGCGGGCCCGCAGCAGCTCGAGCTCCCGGGTGCGACCGACGAACGCGCTCATGGGGACCGAAAATACGGACCCCGGCGTCCCGTGAAACGGGGCGCCGGGGCCGCGCGCATCTGAGTGCTTCGCGTCAGACGGCCCAGCGGCCGTCGTTCGTGTCCTTGCACGTCTGCGGGAACGGGATCTCGAAGTCCGAGCTCGTCGTGCTGTTGCGCGAGCTCTCCGGCGAGTCGTCGCCCGCCGTCTTCAGGTCCCACGTCACCGTGTTCCTGTTCTTCCCGTCGACGGGGTACGGCAGGCCCACCCAGCTCCAGGAGGCCTCCACGACGCCCGCGCCGTCGCCCGGCCGGAAGTTCATCTCGAACTGCACCGGGCCCGGCGCGTTCGTGTTCACGCCGTCGAGCGAGCAGCTGGTCGACGAGCACGTGTACGACGCCGTCAGCGAGTAGGTCCCCTTCCGGCCGCGGTTCTTGATCGTGAGCGCGGCCGAGGTGCCGTCAAGGGTGATCCGCTGGCTGTACCAGCCCGCGATCGCCTCCGGAATCGGAGTCAGCACCAGGTCGTCCGCCACGTCCGCCTGGAAGCCCGACACGATCGGGGGCAGGAAGTCGAGCTTGGCCCCGTCGCCCACGATCTCGTCGGCGTACTTGCCGACGCTCGCGTCGCAGAGCAGGGGCTGCGTGTACTGCGTGATCGTGCCCGCCACCGGAAGCGCGTCCGTCGCGTAGGTCGAGAGAAGCGTCTCGCCCTGCGCGAACGGCGTTCCGGAGAAGTCGAGTTCGTACACGAAGGCCGTGAACGGAAGGCCGGTCAGTCCGGTGTACGCGGCGCAGGACGTCGAACCCGGTCCCTCGAACCCGGCGTAGTCCGGCATCGGAAGCCGGGCGGGGTTGGCGACGGCACCGGTGAGCGGTACGGCCGGAAGAGCGCCGTTTCCGTCGGACGGGATCGAGAGGTCCCACCCGTCGTACGGCGCGTCCGTCCAGCATAGCGGGAAGACGACGGACGTGCTGCGCGGCTGCGTGTCGCCGAAGTTCCCCTCGTCCGGGTTGAACTGCTCCAGGTCTTCGTACTCGAGCTCCACGAGGACCGCCGGCGGCGGAACGAGCACCACCGGGTCCGGCGGCCGGTTCGAGATCTCGACGACGAAGCCGCTCCCGAACGTCCACCGCGCGAGCGGGGCGGACCCGATCTCGCCGCCGACGAGCTGCGTCACGACCGCGGCCGAGGTCGGATCCGCGCAGCCGTCGACGACGCAGTCCCAGCTCTCGGACTCGGGCGGCAGCGGCACGTAGCCCGGGAAGTCCGATCTGCGCCCCGGGAACGCGATGAACGCGTAGGTGCCGGTCGGCACCGTGAGCGCCGTCGAGCAGGAGCCGGTGTCGCAGTCGGCGAAGCCCGTGGCCATCCGGCCGGAGGCCAGCGAGTAGGCCGCGACGAACCAGCCGCCGTTCACGTCCGCACCGTCGCTGTTCTGCGGGCCGAGCTGAACGGTCACGGTCTGCAGCTTCGGTTTCGGCCCGCCGGGCGCGAACAGCGCGTCCGTCCGCGCGTCCGACCCGTCGTCCTGGCAGCCGCCCGCCACGAGGAACGCAGTGACGAGAAGAAGGGGGGTCCAGGTCCGGCCGTACCATTCCCGACGGTGCATGAGTGTCTCCGTTGTAACGTGAGCGTACGCGTTCCGTTGCCGGGGGCTTCCCGGTCGTCACCCGAGCGCGATCTGGGGGGGAGCGACCTGCTCGTCGGCGAAATTCCGCAGCCGCCCCAATCATCATGCAAACGGGGCTCTTTCGTCAAGGCCTTCCGCCCGCGACCGTCCGCCGGGCGAGGGCAGGAGACTTGACCGGTGGATCGCCGGGGTGCAATGCGTGTATCCGGCGGACGGTCTGTGGGAAACCCGGTTTCTTGTGAAGGAGAGTCGGACGAATGCGAGCGTCGCGGACGAGGTGGAGGGGAGCGGCGATCGGATGCGCCGCCGCGGTCGCCGGCGCGGTCCTGGCGCCGGAGGCGCGGGCCCAGGCGTTCGGGGCCGCGGTGGTGGTGCGGGGCGACGCGATGTTCGCGGGCGCGCCGGGGAACGAGGACGCGCCCGGAGCCGTGCACGTGTTCGAGCGGAGGGGCGACGGCTGGGCGGAGGTCGCCCGCCTGCAGGCGCCGGACGCCGGGCCGGGCGACGGGTTCGGGATGACGCTGGACGTGGACGGGACCACGCTCGTCACGTCGTCGATGTTGGCGGGCGGGCAGGGACGGGCCTGGCTGTTCAGGCGGTCCGGGTCGCGTGGATGGGAGCACGCGCAGACGCTCGCCGCGTCCGATGGGGCCGAGGGCGACGCGTTCGGCGTCACCACGGCGCTCGATGGCGACGACCTGCTGATCGGCGCCTACGCCCGCGGCGACACGGCCGGCGCGGTCTACGCGTTCCGCCGGGACGGGAGCGGCCGCTGGAGCCAGACGGCGATCCTGCAGGGCGAGGACACGGCCGCGAAGGACCGGTTCGGGGTCGGGCTCGCGCTCGAGGGCGGCCGGGCCCTGATCCAGGCCTCGCGCCACGACGAGGAGAAAGGCGCCGCCTACGTGTTCGAGCGCGGAGCCGACGGCGGGTGGTCGCAGGTCGCGAAGCTCCAGTCGCGCGGAGCGGAGAAGGGGAACCGGCTCGGCTCGGTCCTCCTGCTGCGCGGCGATCGCGCGTTCATCGGCTCCGACCGCTACTCAGGCTTCGCCGGCGCGGTGTTCTCGTTCGTGCGCGACCCGGCGAGCGGGGACTGGCGCGAGGACGCGCGTCTCCAGGCGTTCGACGCGGCGCCGGGCGCCCGGTTCGGGACCGCCGCCTCGTTCGACGGACGGGAGCTCTGGGTCGGCGCCGCCGGCGCGGAGCAGTTCGCGGGGCGCGCGTACCGGTTCACGCTCGCCGAGGACGGCGCCGGCTGGACGGCCGCAGAGAAGCTCGCGCCGGAGTCGAGCCGCTCGGGCGACTTCTTCGCCGGGGCGCTCGATCTCGGCGAGGGGATCGCCGTCGTCGCGGCCCCGAACGCGGACTTCGGCCTCGGCGCCGCGTACGTGTTCGAGCCCGCGGCCGAGAGCTGGACGCAGACGGCGAAGCTGTTCGTCGAGGAGACGGGCATGGACCCGCTCGTCGGGGCCCCGGTGGACTGCGCCGGGGGCCGCGCCGCGTCCTTCGACTGCGGCGCCGTGGACCTCGTCGCCTTCCTCCCGAACCGCGAGATCGGCGCGGGCCGCGGGATCCGGCTGAACGACATCTGGGGGTGGACTGACCCGGAGACCGGTCGGGAGTACGCGCTCGTCGGCCGGATGGACGGCACGGCGTTCGTCGACGTCACGAGCCCGGCGAGCCCGGTGTACGTCGGCCAGCTGCCGCTCACCGAGGGCGCCGTTCCCAACACGTGGCGGGATATCAAGGTATACCGCGATCATGCGTTCGTCGTGGCCGACGGCGCGGGCGCGCACGGCATGCAGGTGTTCGACCTGCGGCAGCTGCGCGGCGTGACCCCGGGGGCGATGCCGGTCACGTTCGACGAGACCGCGCGCTACGACCGGATCGCGAGCGCGCACAACATCGTGATCAACGAGGAGACCGGCTTCGCCTACGCCGTCGGCGCCAGCATGGGCGGCGAGACCTGCGGCGGCGCGCTCCACATGATCGACATCCGCGAGCCGACGAGCCCGAGCTTCGCCGGTTGCTTCGCCGACGCGGAGACGGGACGGCAGAAGACCGGCTACACGCACGACGCGCAGTGCGTGCTCTATCGGGGCCCGGACGCCGACTGGCAGGGACGGGAGATCTGCTTCAACGCGTCGGAGACGGCGCTCGGGATCGCGGACGTGACGGACAAGGCGAGCCCGAAGTCGATCGCCGTCGCCTCGTACCCGAACGTGGCCTACACGCACCAGGGCTGGCTCACGGTCGACCACCGCTACTTCTACATCAACGACGAGCTGGACGAGGTCAACGGCAGCGTCGAGGGGACCCGGACTCTGGTGTGGGACGTCACGGACCTCGACGATCCGCTGCTGGCGCGCGAGCACTTCGGGACCCAGCGCTCGGTCGACCACAACCTCTACGTGAAGGGCGACCGGATGTACCAGTCGAACTACAACAGCGGTCTGCGGGTGCTCGACATCTCCGATCCCGAGAACCCGGTCGAGGTCGGCTGGTTCGACACGCACCCGCAGGGCGGGAACGACCCGTCGATGTCGGGCTCGTGGAGCAACTACCCCTATTTCGAGAGCGGCACGATCGTGGTGACGGACATCGAGAACGGGCTGTTCATCCTGCGCGAGCGGGAGGGGAGGCCGGTGTCATGATCCGCGCACTCGCACTCCTCACGCTCCTCGCCGCCGGCCCGGTTGCGGCGGCGGGAGGGAAGCCCGTCGAGGCCGCGGCGGCCGCGCTCCCCGACGACGGACCCGACGACGGGCCGGCCGGCCGGAAGCCGCACTTCCTGTACGTGGCGAACCAGTCCGCGGCCTCGGTGTCGGTGATCGACATGCAGACCGACGTCGTGGTGTGGACGATCGACCTCACGGCGCTCGGCTTCAGCGAAGACGCGAGGCCGCACCACGTGGCCGTCGAGCCCGACGGCTCGTTCCTCTACGTCTCGCTGATCGGCGACGGGTTCGTGATCAAGCTGACCCCCGAGGGCGAGCTGCGGGGCCAGGCGGAGTTCGAGACGCCGGGGATGCTGGCCCTCGACCCCCATTCGGCCCGGCTCTGGGTCAGCCGCTCGATGATGGCCGTCAGTCCGCCTCAGCGGATCGGGGTGATCAACCGCGACCGGATGACGATCGAGGAGGTCGGAGTGTTCTTCGACCGTCCCCACGCGCTCGCGCTCTCGAACGACGGCCGGCTCGTGTTCGTCGGGAGCCTCGCGGAGAACCGGTTCGCCGTGCTGGCGCCGGACGAGGAGGGGATCGGGCTGAAGGCGGTCGAGGGTCCGACCCACGTGCTCGTGCAGTTCGCCGTGTCGCCCGACGGGCGCTGGCTCGCCGTGGGCGGCGAGGTGAGCGGCAAGCTCCTCGCGTTCGACCTCGCATACCCGAGGAACCCGAGGCTCGTGGCCTCGATCGACGTCGCCCCGATGCCGTGGCACCCGATCTTCTCGCCGGACGGCGGACGGCTCTACTTCGGGAACCAGGGCGCGAACGTGGTCACCGTGGTCCGGACCTCCGACTGGACGGTCGAGAAGGTGATCGCCAGCCCGGAGCTCGCCCAGCCGCACGGGATCGCGCTGTCGCCGGACGGGTCGAGGCTCTACGTGGGAAACCGGAACCTGAAGGGCCCGGCGACCGGCGGCATGGACCACGCCGCGATGGGGCACGACGCCGGCGCCGCGGACGACGGGTGGACCGGACGGGTGGTCGTGATCGACACGGGGACGCTCGAGGTCGTGCGGACGATCGACGTGGGCCGGTACGCGTCCGGCATGGGCACCGCGACCCCCGTCCGCTGAGCGTCCGGACTTCCGTGGCCGTTCTCTCCTTCCGACGCGCCGGTACGCCGCTCCTCGCGGCGGCCGGCGCGTCGCTGCTCGCCTCCTGCGCGTCCGGGGGCTCCGCGTCGGGCGGCTCGGAATCGCGTTCCGGCGCGGCGGTCGTGGCCGGGGCCACGGGAGCGGTCCGCGAGATCGTCGGGCCCGGCGGGCTCGTCCGGCGCGTCTACGGACCGGAGGTCGTGGACGAGGACGGGAGTCTCCTCGAGCACCCCTGGTTCGGCGGGCTGAACCAGCCGCGGCCCCAGCTCGCCGACCCGGACGGCGACGGGGACCTCGACCTGTTCGTCCAGGAGCGCTCCGGGCGGATCGCTTGGTTCGAGAACGTCGGAGCGGCCGGGTCTCCGCGGTTCCGGTGGCTGACCGACCGGTTCCATGGCCTCGACGTCGGCGAGTGGTACCGGTTCGCCGACTTCGACGGCGACGGCGACCCGGACCTGCTCGGAGAGGCGCGCTTCAGCCTGGTCCGCCTGTGGCGCAACGAGAGCGGCCCCGGCGGCACGGAGTTCCACGTCTGGGCGGACACGCTGCGGGACGCGGCGGGGACGCCGCTGTTCTCGGACCGGCAGAACATCCCGAACGCCACCGACATCGACTGCGACGGCCTCGTCGACCTGTTCGTGGGCCGTCTCACGGGAACGGTCAGCCGTTACGAGGAGGCGGGGCGCGACGGGGCCGGCGCGCCCCGCTTCGCTCTCGTCACGGACCGGTTCGAGAACATCGAGATCGTCGGGCAGATCGGCAGCCTGCACGGCGCCAACACGCTCGCCCTCGGGGACCTCGACGGGGACGGGGACGTCGACATGTTGTGGGGCGACTTCTTCGAGCCCGGGCTGCTGCTGATCGAGAACACCGGAAGCTGCGCGAACCCATCGCTGCAGGGCGAGCCCATCCGATTCCCACCGGGCGAGCCCCTGCGGACCAGCGGCTACAACGCCCCGGCGCTCGGCGACCTCGACGCGGACGGCGAGCCGGAGATGCTCGTCGGGGTGCTCGGCGGGGCCTTCGAACCGAGTCGGACCACGGTCCGCAACCTGTGGCTCCTCGATCGCGTCGACGGGAGCTGGCGCGCCGTCACGAGCCGGGCGCTGACTATGCTCGACGTCGGCAGCGAGAGCGTTCCCGCGTTCGGGGACTGGGACGGGGACGGGGACGCGGACCTGCTCGTCGCGAACAAGATCTCGGACGGGGGAGGGGAGACGTCCCGCGTGTTCGCCTTCCAGAACGTCGGACAGCCGGGGCGGCCGCGCTTCCGGGCGCTCGGTTCGCTCCCGATCGAAGGTTCCTACCATTACGCGCCGGCGCTGGGCGACCTCGACGGGGACGGCGACGCGGACCTCCTGCTCGGCACGTGGAGGGACGGGATCCACGCGTTCCGGAACGACGGGCCGGACCCGGTCCACGGGGCGCGTTGGACGGCCCTGCCCGAGGCGACGATCCCGCTGTCGCGCGGCTCGAACGCCACGCCGACGCTCGGGGACGTCGACGGGGACGGTGACCTCGACCTCGTGGCGGGCGAGGCATCCGGGGAGCTGAATTTCTGGAGGAACGAGGGCGGGTCCGGATGGGCCCGCTTCGTCCCGGTCACGGATCGACTCGGCGAGATCGACGCGGGCCGCCGGAGCGCGCCCCTCCTCGTCGACTGGGACGGGGACGGCCGGCTCGCGCTGCTGGTCGGCTCCGAGTCGGACGGCATCGACCTGTGGCGGCTGGCGCCGACCGGGGGCGCGGCGGCGAACGGCGCCGCCGCCGGCCGAGCTGATGCGCCGGCCGCGGAGCCGGCGCTCGTGCGGGTCGGTTCGCTCGGAGCCGACGTCCCTGCCTTCGCCGCGCCCGCCGCGGTCGACTTCGACGGGGACGGTGACGCCGACCTGTTCGTCGGAGGGGTCGGCGGCGGCGTGATGCTGTTCGAGCGCGTCGCTCCCTGACGGCGCGTCGCTCCCTGACCGCCCGGGCGCGCGGGAACCCGGGCCGCATCGCCCCGGCTACAGCTTCAGGACGAGCGCCGTCGTGAACATCGTGTCGAGGTCGTCGAGCTCGTACGGGACGAGGACCTGGCTGCCGGATCCGTCGTCGATCGGCGTCCCATCCGCGTCGAACAGCGCCGGGCCCTGCGACAGCGGCTGGTTCCGCCACAACACCCGGAGCCCCGACTTCAGCGCGACCCTGTCGCTGATCGCGACCTCGATCGCGTTGAGCCAGTCGGCCCGCAGGTCGTCGGTGTCGTCCAGGTCCTCGTCGACCACGAGGACGCTGACGTAGTCCGCGCTCGAAGTGAGGCGGTGCAGGTAGTCGTACGCGAGCCGGACGCCGGCGAACTCGCGCGTCGCGCCGAACACGGGGTCCTCGCTCGTGAACGTGGGGCCGAGGTCGAACTTGAGGATCATGTTCCCGCGGTCGATCGCGAGCCAGCCGACGCCCGCCGTGCCGAGCCAGCGGTTGTCGAAGCCGGCGAACGTGTTCCGGTCCCAACCGCCCTGGCCGAACGCGTACCAGCGTG
>JAWOIN010000091.1:0-16308 GCA_046484665.1 Gemmatimonadota bacterium | reverse complement strand
CCCCAGGGATACTCGGACTCGAACACCTGCTCGAAGGAGAACAGCCCCTCGAAGTCCTCCCGGCGGTCGGAGTCCTGCTTCGTGAGGACGCCGTGGTCCACCAGCAGGAACACGATCTCCCCGATGTCGGACGTCGAGTGGAGCCCCCAGTGCTCAAGAACGGTACGCGCGAGCGGGCCGAACCGCGACATCGCAAGGTCACGGGCCGCATCGGCGAGCTCGGCACCTGTCACGTGGCGCGGAGAGTGGAGCTGCCGCAGGCGATGATGAAGCGCCTCGAGCACGAAGAAGTACCCTTTCTCCGCGTAGCGCGGATGCCGCCGGCAGATCTGGCTCACCACCTCGTGGACTGGAGGTCCCATGCGTTCCCGCTCCGCAACGTCGACGCCCCGACGCCGGGCTCCGCGCCGAGGCGGAGACCCGGTCCTCGCACCATGCCCGGAATGTAGAAATCGCCGGAAAACCGCGTCAAGGACGAAGCGGGACGCGCACGGCGCCGGGGAGCCGACGCACCCGCGCCCTGCCCGCGGTCGCCTCGCGCAGCGCGCTCTCCAGGCTCCCGACCTCGCGCTCCGCCACGGCCACGTCGATCTCCACCCCGGCGTCGTACCGCTCCGCCAGCCGCAGGGCGTCCATCGCCTCCAGCGCGGACGCGACCGCGCCGGTATCCTCCCACCCGTGCCGGATCCTGAGCACCCGTCCCGGTCGAACCGCCGCGACGGCCACGCCGGCGAGCGCACGGGCCCCCGCGGCGCCGTACGCGCGAGCGAGGCCTCCCGTCCCGAGCTTCGTGCCGCCGAACCAGCGGGTGACGACGACCGCGACATCCGCCAGGCCCGCAGACTCGATCGCTCCCAGCAGGGGCCGTCCGCCCGTTCCCGCCGGCTCCCCGTCGTCGTCCCATCGTTCCTCGCCCGCCGCGGAGCGCCAGGCGAACACGTGATGCGTGGCGTCGTGGTGGAGGCGGCGCTCCCCCTCGCGCAGGTCGCGGGCCTCGGCCTCGCTCCCGGCGGCCGCCGCGAGCGCGAGGAACCGCGACCCCTTCTCGCGGAGCTCGGCCGCGGCGCGGCCGACGGCCACCCGGTACGCGTCCTCCGGAGGCGCGGCGGGGGCCCGATCGCTCAGGAGGACGGCACCGGGTCGAGGAAGGTCGACGGCTCCGCGACGAGCGGGAAGGACGCGGTGAGCTCACGGACCTCGGACCGAACCGTCTCGAGGACGTCCGGGTCGCCCCCGGAGCGGAGCGCCCGGTCCATCCGCTCGGCGATCCAGCGCATCTCGGCCGGGCCCATGCCTCGCGTCGTGAGGGCCGGCGTCCCGATGCGGATCCCCGAGGTGACGAACGGCGACCGCGTCTCGAACGGGACCGTGTTCTTGTTCACCGTGATCCCGGCCCGCCCGAGCAGCCCGGACGCGTCCTTGCCCGAGAGCTCGGTCGTCCGGAGGTCGACCAGCATCAGGTGCGTGTCCGTCCCGCCCGAGACCAGCCGGTATCCGGATCCCTGCAGGGCGCCCGCCAGCGTGCGCGCGTTCTCCACGACCCGAGCCGCGTACGAGCGGAACGCCGCGGAGGAGGCCTCGTGGAGGGCGACGGCCTTCGCGGCGATCACGTGCATCAGCGGCCCGCCCTGCATCCCGGGGAACACGGCCTTGTCGATCGCCCGCGCGTGCACCTCGCGGCAGAGGATGAGACCGCCCCGGGGACCGCGGAGCGTCTTGTGGGTCGTGGTCGTGACCACGTCGGCCCAGGGAACCGGGGACGGGTGGGTTCCGGCCGCTACGAGGCCCGCGATGTGGGCCATGTCGACGAGAAGGCGGGCGCCGACGTCCCTCGCGATCTCCGCGAACCGCTCGAACGGCAGCGTGCGGGGGTACGCGCTGGCGCCCGCCACGATCATCGCCGGGCGCTCTCTCCGGGCCAGCTCGAGCAGCGCGTCGAAGTCGACCCGCTCGTCCTCGCGGCGGACGCCGTAGGGGAGGAAGCGGTACAGCTGCCCGCTGAAGTTCACGGGAGAACCGTGCGTCAGGTGTCCCCCGTGCGATAGGTCCATCCCGAGCACCGTGTCCCCGGGCTGGAGCAGCGCGAAGTACGCCGCCATGTTCGCCTGCGCGCCGCTGTGCGGCTGCGCGTTGGCGTGGTCGGCCCCGAACAGCCGCTTCGCGCGGGTAATCGCGAGCTCCTCGGCCCGGTCCACGTGCTCGCAACCGCCGTAGTATCGCTTCCCCGGATATCCCTCGGCGTACTTGTTCGTCAGGATGGAGCCCATCGCCTCCAGCACGGCGCCGGACACGAAGTTCTCGCTCGCGATCAGCTCCAGGCCGTCGCGCTGGCGCGCCGCCTCCGCCTCGAGGACACCGAGCATCTCGGGGTCCACGCAGGCCAGGTGCTCGCACGTCGGCGCGACGTCCGTCTCCCCCTTCGGCCGCGCTTCCCGCGCCGATTCCGCCATCGTCCCACTCACACGTAGGTCCTGTGCAGCCGGGCCACCTGCCCCACCCGGCGCATCGCCACCTCGTCCGCCGCCTCCGCGTTCGTGATCCCCGCGTCCTCGGCGATCTCGAAGATGTGGAGCAGCGTCCGGTAGATCTCCCCCGCCTTCCGCTTCGACCGCTCGAGCGACCAGCCCGCGAGCTCGGAGTAGACGTTGATCAGCCCGCCTGCGTTGATCACGTAGTCGGGCGCGTACAGGATGCCCCTGTCCTTGAGCAGCTTCGCGTGCTCCGTCCGCTCGAGCTGGTTGTTCGCGGCGCCGGCGACGATGTCCACGTTCAGCCGCGGAATCGTCCTGTCGTTCAGGATCGCGCCGAGCGCGCAGGGCGCGAACACGTCCGCCTTCACGTCGTACACCTCGTCCACGCCGACCGCCTCGCAGCCGAGCTCGTCGATGCAGCGCTGCACGCGCCCGGCGTCGATGTCGGCGACGAACACCTTCGCCCCCTCCTCGCCGAGGTCCTGGGCGAGGCAGTAGCCGACGTGGCCGGCCCCCTGGATCACCACGGACCGGTCGGTCAGGACGTCTGAGCCGTAGCACTTCAGGGCGCACGCCTTGATTCCACGGTAGGTGCCGTACGCCGTGATGGGAGACGGGTCGCCGGACTTGCCCGCCATCCCGACGACGTGGCTCGTCTCCATGTGGATGTAGTCCATGTCCTCGACGGATGTCCCGACGTCCTCCGCCGTGATGTACCGGCCTCCGAGCGATTCGACCGCGCGGCCGTGCGCGCGCATGACCATCTCGCGGTGCGTCGTCCTGTTGTCCCCGATGATCACCGCCTTGCCGCCACCGAGGTTCAGCCCCGCCACCGCGGCCTTGAACGTCATCCCGCGCGACAGCCGCAGCACGTCGATCACCGCTTCCGCATCGGTGGCATAGCTCCAGTAGCGCGTCCCGCCCAGCGCCGGGCCCAGCGCCGTGTCGTGGATCGCGATGATGCCCCGGTATCCGCAGGAAGGCTCGGAGAAGAACACGACCTGCTCGTGGTCGTGCTCGGCCATGAGATCGAAGATCTCCGGCATCGCCTCCTTTGCCTGCTCCGCGCCCGCGCCTCTGGCCTTTGCGCTCACTGGTCGGTCCCCCGTTCCAGGTAGAGTTCTCGTGAGATGATCAGCCTGTGGATCTCGCTCGTCCCCTCGTAGATCTCGGTCACCTTCGCATCGCGGAACAGGCGCTCCACCGGGTACTCACGGCTGTACCCGTATCCGCCGTACACCTGCACCGCCTGCCGGGTCACCCACATCGCCGTCTCGCTCGCGAACAGCTTCGCCATGCTCGACAGCTTCCGCCGGCGCGGCTCGTCCGCCTGATACGCCTGAGCCGCACGGTACAGCAGTCCGCGCGCCGCTTCCAGTCTCGTCGCCATGTCCGCGAGCTTGAACTGGATCCCCTGGAAGCTACGGATCGGGCGCCCGAACTGCTCCCGCTCGTCCGCGTAGTCCCTCGCGTGGTCGAGCGCGGCCTCCGCGATCCCGATCGCCTGCGCGGCGATCCCCAGGCGTCCGCCCTCGAGCGCCTCGAGCGCGTAATGGAACCCGAGGTCCGGCTCGCCGATCAGGTGCTCCGGACCCAGGTACAGGTCGTCCAGGGCGACCGCGACCGTCTCCGAGCCGCGGAGGCCCATCTTCCGCTCCTTGCGACCCGGGACCCACCCGGGCGCATCGGTCGGCACGATGAAGGCGCCGATCCCCCGCGTTCCCTGCCCGTCGCCCGGCGGGGCCGTGCGCGCCATCAGGAGGACGAGGTCCGCGGCGATCCCGTTCGTCACCCACATCTTCTCGCCGTTCAGGCGCCAGCCGGCTCCGTCCGGGACGGCCCGGGACTGGAGCGCGGCGGCATCGCTTCCCGACCCGGCTTCCGACAGGGAGAAGGCCCCGAGGAGCTCCCCGCGGGCCATCGGTTTCAGCCACCGCTCCTTCTGCCTTTCCGTGCCGTGCCGCAGCAGCGTCTGCGTCGGAAGCGAGTTGTGGACGCTCATCGACACGGCCACCGAGGCGTCGCCCCAGGCGATCTCCTCGAGCGCGAACAGGTAGGTCAGCATGTCGAGCCCGAGCCCGTCGTACTGCTCCGGAATCAGCATGCCCAGGAACCCGAGCTCCGCCAGCCGGTCCACCGGTCCCCGGTCGAAGCTGTCCTCCCGCGCGTCGCGCCCCTCCGCTCCCGGGCGCAGCACGTCGCGCGCGAAGCTCCGGGCGACCTCGAGGATCTGCCGCTGCTCCTCGGTCAGCAGGGTGCCGCCGTGGGACCTACGCATCGCGATAGTCGTGGAAGCCGCGGCCCGCCTTCCGCCCGAGCCGCCCGGCCGCGACGTACTTCGTCAGCAGCGGGCACGGCCGGTACTTCGGATCGCCGAGGTCGCGGTGCAGCACCTGGAGGATGAACAGGCAGGTGTCGAGGCCAATGAGGTCGGCCAGCGCGAGGGGGCCCAGCGGGTGGTTCATCCCGAGCTTCATCACGGCGTCGATCGCCTCCGCGTCCGCCACCCCCTCCATCAGGCAGTACACGGCCTCGTTGATCATCGGCATCAGGATCCGGTTCGAGACGAACCCCGGAAAGTCGTTCACCTCGACGGGCGTCTTCCCGAGGCGCCGACAGAGGTCGAGGGTGAGCGAGACCGACGTCTCCTCGGTCTCGAGGCCTCGAATCACCTCCACCAGCTCCATCACCGGAACGGGATTCATGAAGTGCATGCCGAGGAAGCGTCCGGGCCGCGGCACGCCGGCCGCGAGCTCGGTGATCGAGATCGAGCTCGTGTTCGAAGCGAGCAGCGCCTCCGGGCCGCAGGCCTCGCCGAGCTCCGAGAAGACCCTGGCCTTCAGCTCGCGGTTCTCGGGCACCGCCTCGATCGCCACGGACGCCCCGGCGGCGGCGGCGATCTCCGTCGAGGTCCGGATCCGCTCCAGCGCCGCGCGCGCCTCGGCGGCGTCGACCCGATTCTTCGCGATCTGCCGGGCGAGGTTCTTCTCGATCGTCGCGCGCGCCCGCTCGAGGGCCTCGGGGACCGCGTCGACAAGCGTCACCTCGATGCCCGCGAGGGCGAGCACGTGCGCGATCCCGTTGCCCATCGTGCCCGCGCCGACCACCGCGGCATTGCCGATCTGATTCGCGTTCATGTCGCGCGCCTTCCAATCAGCGGGTCCAGGGAAAGGACGGTCTCGTCCCGCCGGAGAAGGCGGGATCGAGCCGACCACCCGATCGCCGGGGCCAGGACGGCGAGGAGGGCGAGTCCTCCCTCCGGTCCGTACGCGCCGCCCGTCAGGATCTCCGGCCCGGTCAGGGTCGCCCGGAACACCGGGCCCGACACTTCAAGGCCGCTCACCGGGAGGTCCGCGAGCAGACTCATCGTCGCGTTCCAACCGAAGTGCGCACCCGTCGTCACCCAGAGGTTGAACGTCCGCCAGTACAGCACGCCGAGCAAGATCCCCGCCAGAGCGGTGTTCGCGAGGGCCACCGTGCCCGCGCCCGGATTCGCGGCGTGCGCGGCCGCGAACCCGACCCCGGTGGCGCCGATCGCGACGACCGGTCCGAACCGCTCGGCGAGCACCTGGAAAGGGTACCCGCGGAACAGGAGCTCCTCGAGGAGTGCGGCGAGGCCCAGAAACAGGGACGTTCCGAGAAGGGCCCGGTACGGCGCCCCCAAGCCGCCGGCGGGCGGCTCCCATCGGATCCAGCCGAGGAGCGCGAACAGCGCGAACAGGAGGCCGATGATGGCGGCGCCGACCAGACCGCCCCCCGCGAGCTCCCGTGCGGCGCTCCGCGCGCACAGTCCGAGCGCGGCGAGCGGTCTCGACTCCACACAGGACATCATGACCCAGCTCGCGAGCAGCGCCGCCGGCAGACCGGCGGCGAGTCCCCGGACCGCCGCGCCGCCCTGCGTCGACGGAGGCCCGGAGAGCCACCCCGCGACCCGCCCGAGCACGGCCGTCAGCGCGATCGAGAGCGACAGGAAGAGGACGAGCCGCCACCCCCAGCTGAGCCGGTCGGAGGTGCGGGACCCGCTCGGGCCCGGGAGGCCTCCCGGCGGGCCGCTCTCCGCCGTCGGCACCCGGCCGGACTCAGGCGAGAAGGCGCCGGATCCGTCCCCCCGGGCCGACGGCGATCAACGTGACGAGCGCGACCTTCAGCAGGTCTCCGAGCGCGAACCGGGCCAGTCCGACCTCGCGCGCCGCGTCGGTCCCGGCGAGGACCGCGATCCATGCGAGACCCCCGGCGTGGAGCACGCCGATCGCCGCGATGCCGCCCACGAGCACTCGCACGACGCCCCCCGACCGTCCAGCGACCGCCCCCGCCGCGCCCGCCGCGAGGGGAAACGCCAGCAGGTAACCACCGGTCGGGCCGAGCAGGTACGCGGCTCCCCCGCCCGCCGCGAACACGGGCAGGCCCGCCACTCCGGCGCCGAGGTACGCAAGCTGCGCCAGCATCCCGCCGCGCGCGCCGAGCAGGAGGCCCGAGAGCAGCACCGCGACCGGCTGCAGGGTGAACGGCACGGCCACCCCGGGAAGCGGGACCGCCACTCGGGCCGAGAGCGCCGTCAGGCCGGCGGCGAGCGCGAGCGCCGCCAGCCGGACGGGGAACGGCGCCGCCGCGTCGAGGATCGCCGGCCCGGCCGGCGCACCCGGAATCCGTCCGCTCGTGCTCGTCATGCTCGCTCCACGCTGAGGGCCACCGCGTTGCCTCCGCCGAGGCAGAGCGTTGCCATTCCCTTCTCGACGTCCCGGTCCCGCATCGCGTACAACAGCGTCGTGAGGATCTTCGCGCCCGAGGCGCCGATCGGGTGCCCGAGCGCGATCGCTCCGCCACGGACGTTGATTCGCCCGAGGTCCATCCCGAGCTCACGCGCGTCCGCGATCGCCTGCACCGCGAACGCCTCGTTCACCTCGAACAGGCCGTAGTCGTCGATCGAGGTGCCTTCCTTCTCCATCAGGCGCCGCACGGCCACGACGGGGGCGAAGAACAGCTCGCGGGGCTCCGTCGCGCCGACCGAATATGCCGACACCCGTCCGAGGATGTCCAGCCCGTGCGCGCGAGCGTATGCCTCGGACGTCACGACGGTTGCGGCCGCTCCGTCGTTGAGGCCGGGCGCGTTGCCGGCCGTCACGCTCGGCTCGGTCACCTCCGGCGGCGCGTCGCCGGCGAACGCGGGCTTCAGGCTGGCCAGAGCCTCCAGCGTGCTGTCCCGGCGGGGCGTCTCGTCCGTGTCCACCACCGTCACCGCCCCCCTGCGCCCGGGAATCTCCACCGGGACGATCTCGTCCCGGAACTCGCCCGCGTCGATCGCGGCGATCGCCTTCCGGTGGCTCTCCAGCGCGAAGGCATCCTGGTCCTCCCGGGAGACGCCCGCCTTCCAGGCCGTGTACTCGGCGTGACCGCCCATGTGGCACTGCCCGAAGGCACACCACAGCCCGTCGTAAATCAGCCCATCGACGAGAGTTCTGTCCCCGAACTTCACGCCGTCTCGATACCCCCTCACGTAGTAGGGGACGTTGGACATCGACTCCATGCCGCCGGCCACGACGACGCGGGCATCTCCCGCCCGGATCGCCTGTGCGGCCAGCATCACGGCCTTGAGGCCGGAGCCGCAGACCTTGTTGATCGTCATCGCGGGGATCGTAGCCGGGATGCCCGCGGCGATCGCGGCCTGCCGGGCCGGGGCCTGTCCGATCCCCCCCTGCACGACGTTTCCCATGATCACGTCCTCGATCTCGCCGGAATCGAGGGCCGCGCGTTCCACGGCGGCGGCGATGGCCTTCGCGCCGAGCTGCGGCGCGGGCAGGGACGCGAGCCCGCCCAGGAAGCGTCCCGTCGGGAGGCGGGCGGCGCTCGCGATGACGGCCGTGCGATCTGCGTCTCTCATTTCAGCCACTCCTCGCAGCCCTCCCTGCGGCGCGTGTCGGCCAGGCCGACGATCTTCCACTCGGACCCTGCGCGGGCGACCTGGAAGACGTTGACGCCGCAGTGGCTCAGCTGCCCCTTGTAGTAGAAGGCGTACGGCGTGAAGACTGTGGCCAGGTGATCGTCGATCCTCACCTCGGCCGGCCCGAGCCGTTCGTCCATCTCCCCCGGCTGCGCGCTCCCTACGGCCCGGGCGAAGCCGTCGAGATCCCCGAACATGACGGCGGGGGCTCCGTCCCGCTCGCCGGAGGTGGCCATCCTGCGGAGCTCCGTGTGGAACAGGGCGCGGACCGCCACGCTGTCCGCGGCGCGCATCGCGTCGAACAGCGCGTTCACGACGGCCATCACCCCCTCGCGGTCACCCGGCCCCGGCTCCTGGGCCCGGACCGTCGCCGGGAGCGCCAGGGCCCCGACGCAGATCAGCCACGTCACCCGCGTTCCTCTCATCCTTCCCCTCCCTCCGTCACGGGTTCCCCGATCACGTCCGTCTCCGGGTCGGCGAGCGCGAGGCGACCCGGACGGTCCCCCTCGCTGGCCACGCCCCAGGCCGTCGACGGATCGTGCTCGAACGCCAGAATCCATCTCCCGGCCGCCGCCCGCCCGAGCCATTCCCGCTTCGACTCCAGCGTGGTGAGCGGCTCGACGTCGTACCCCATGATCCAGGGCAGCGGCAGGTGCGCCACCGTCGGGACGAGGTCGGCGAGGAAGAGCAGCGTCCGGTCACCGAGCCGGACCCGCACCGACTGGTGGTGCGGGGTGTGGCCCGGCGTGCGGACGGCCCAGATGCCAGGGACGATCTCCTCCTCGTCCACCTCGATCCAGCGGACCCTCCCGACCTCGCCGACCAGCGGATCGTAGTTCGGCTCCATGTAGCTCGCCCGGATCCGTTCGTTCTCCGATCGCGCCCACGCCCACTCGCCCCGTCGGATCGCGTACACGGCGTTCGGAAAGGCCGCCACGACGGACCCGTCCGGCCGCCGGACCGTGTTGCCGCCCGCGTGGTCGAAGTGGAGGTGCGTGCAGAGCACCACGTCGACGTCCGCCGGCGCGACGCCGAGCCCGCGCAGCGAGTCCTCGAGCCGCGTGGGGCTCCCCTCGTTGCGGACCCCGTAGATCTCCAGGAACTTCTGGTCCTCCTTGTTTCCGAGCCCCGTGTCGACCAGGACCGTGGCGTCCGCCGTCTCGACCAGGAGGCACCGCATCGCGAGCCCGATCCGGTTGCGCGCGTCGGCGGGCGCACGCCGCTCCCACAACGGCTTCGGCACGACCCCGAACATCGCGCCGCCGTCCAGCCGCAGCGACCCGGCGTCCACCGTCCGCACGCGGACGTCTGGCGTCTCGATCACCGGCACGAGGCCTCCCCTTCCGGCCAGCCGTCTGCCGCCCGGCGTCGCGCGGACGGCGAGGGACGCCCCGCGAGCCACGCGTCGAGCTGCCCCCAGGTCTCGACCCCGCGACGTCCCGCCTCGTCCAGCATCTGCACGAGGATCGCCGCCGTCGCGCGGGCGTCGCCGGCCGCCCGGTGCCGGCCATCGATCGGTACGTCGTAGAACCGCGCCAGGGAGTCGAGCCCGCGCCGGCGGAGCCCCGGCACGGCGCGACGGGCGAGGCGCACCGTGCACAGCCGGTCGCCGCGCGGCAGCTCGGAGCGCGCGAGGCGCAGCTCCTCCGAGACGAAGCGCCAGTCGAACGCCGCGTTGTGCGCGACGAACACCCGTCCGTCGAGCTCGTCGCGGACGCGGCCCGCGATCGCCTCGAATCGCGGCGCGCCGGCGACCATCCCGTCGTCGATCCCGGTCAGCCGCGTGATCCAGCGGGGGATCGCGAGCCCCGGGTCCACCAGGGACTCGTACTCGCCCACCACCGCGCCGCCGCGGACCCGGACACAGGCGAACTCGACTACGCGGTCACCGCCCGCCGGCGAGCCGCCCGTCGTCTCCACGTCGACCACGGCGAACTCGAGCTCGGCGAGCAACGGATCCGGGCACGCCGCGGGAGCCTCCGAGGGCCGCCACACGCCCCCGCCGTCCACTTCCACGCGTCGATCCGAGCCGAGCAGTTCGTAGACGAGTCGTGCCGCGAGGCCCGCCGGTGCCTGCCTGAGGCCGAACACCCGCCGCGCGAGCGCGTCGGTCCCGATCGGCCTCTCGCGGATCGCCTCGAGGGCGCGGAGCACGAGCTCCGAGTGCGGGTCGAAGCCGACGGCGGGGCCGCTCAATCCGGGTCCTCGCGACGCACGGGGAGCGTCATGCAGCGGGGGCCGCCGCCGCCGCGCACGAGCTCGGAGCCCTCGAAGGTGATGACGAAGCGCTCGTCCTCGCCGAGATCCGCGTCGCCCGTCAGGTAGTCGACGCCGCGGACGATCTCGAACCCCCCGCCCTCCTCGAGCGCCCGCAGGGTGTGCTCGTTGCGGGCGTAGGCGAGCACCTGTCCGGGGCCCACGGCCACGAAGTTGCAGCCGCTCGCCCACTGCTCCCGCTCCTGCATCGTCCGCCGCGGGCCGCCGCAGAACAGCGGCTCCAGAGGCATCGACAGCTCGCGGAGGGCCGAGAACAGGTCGGGCATCTCGCGGACGCCCTGCCGTCCGCGCCGGACGTGGACCACGGGCAGGCGCGTCGGCCCCAGGAAGTACGGCGGGTAGACGCAGCAAAGTTGCCGGTCGAGCACCGTGAAGATCATGTCGAGGTGGATCGCCGTCCGGTGCGGGGGCATCAGCACGACCAGGAAGTCCGTGACCCCTTCCTCGCGGAACAGGGTCTGCGCGAGGTGGTCGATCCCCGCCGCCGTCGTCCGCTCGGTCATCCCGACTGCCAGGAGGTCACGCCGGAGCACGTGGACGTCGCCTCCCTCGAGGCGCACGTTGAGGCGCCGCTCGTCCGCGCCGTCGTAGACGAGGCCGGCGTTCGCGAGCGCCGGGTGGAACGCGAACAGGGCGTGCGACAGCACCTCCTCGCTCCAGCGCACCTCGTGCCGCATCGAGGCGATCATCACGCGCCCGCCGATCACGGCGGCGGAGTCGCGGGTGAAGAACAGGTTCGGAAGGGGCGGCAGGGCGTATCCCGCCTCGTTCACGAGCTCGGCGAGCGCCCCGCCACGGCTCTCCTCGCCTTCCACGAACAGGCGCGCGAGCTCCGCCGCTTCGGCCCGCTCCGCCCGATCGCGGATCGCGTCGCCCGAGTTCGCGATCACGTAGGCGCGCGCTTTCGGAATCGCGAGGACCTCGGTCAGGAGGTCCGACACCTCGAGCACCTCCGCGAACCGCGAGAGGATCGCGACGAACCGCGTGTGCTCGCGGCGCGCGATCTCGAGGTCGAGGATGTCGTCGTACAGGTAGTCGTTCCGGTTGCTCGGCGTGACGACCGTGAGCTCAGCCCCCGGCGCGTGGCAGATCACGGTCCGCAACCGGCCCACCTCGCTCGTGACGCGGACGCCGTTCGACTCCCCGCTCACCGCTGTCCCATTCCGTTGCCTTCCGCCGAGGCCAGCGCGAAGGTAAGGCCCTCGAGCTCCAACGCGACGTCCACGGTCCGGACCACCACGCGCTCGTCCTGCTCAAGCTTCCCCGCGGCGAAGTTGAGTATCCCCCTCACCCCCGTCGCCGCGAGCCGGCGCACCGCGTCGCGGGCCGCCTCGGACGGGACCGCCAGGATCACGATCTCCACGTCGAGCCGTGCGATCTCGGCTTCGAGCGCCTCCATCGGGTACACGGGGACGCCGTGGAGCGACCGCCCGGACTTGGCCGGGTCCGAGTCGAACGCGGCCACTACTTCGAACCCCCGGCGGGACAAGTCCCCGTATCCGAGCAGCGCGCCGCCGATCTTGCCGACTCCCACCACCGTGACCGTCCAGCGCCGGCCGAGCCCGAGGATCCTCTCGAGCGAGTCCCTCAGCTCCCGCACGCGGTACCCGCTTCCCCGCGTACCGAACGAGCCGAAGTGGCTGAGGTCCTTGCGCACCTGCGCGGCGGACGTGCCGCTCGCCTCCGCCAGCTCCCGGCTCGACACCACGCCACGCCGCTCTCCCGCCAGCTCGCGCAGCTGGCGCAGATATCCGGAGAGCCGCCGGACCGTGGAATCCGAGATTCTGCGTGTCGTCATGTCGCGCTTGTGAAAGGATTCACGAGAACATATCCACGGGCCCGCGCGCCCTCAACTCGGCTCCTCCCGCTTCGGCCCGTCGGCGCCCGCTCGTCTCCGCGGCAGCCGCCGCGAGAGGTCGAGCAGGAGCTCCGGTGGAATCGTCTCGGGGCGCACCCCGGCCTCGATCCCCGCCGCGGCGAGGATCCGCTCCGCCTCCCGCGCATCCAGCCCGTACTCGGGGGCGTCCCGCAGGATCCTCCGGATCTGCTTCCGGCGGCGGGAGAACGCCGCCCGCGTCAGGGTCCGGAGCGCGTCCAGCTCCCCGGACGACGGCGTCCCCGGTCGCGGTTCGATCACCACGACGGCGGAGTCGACGTCGGGGACCGGGCGGAACGACCGGCGCCCCACGGAGAACGCGACCCGGGCCTCGGCGAGGACCCGGACGCCGACGGTCAGCGCCCCGTACGCCTTCGACCCGGGTTCCGCCGTGATCCGGCCCGCGACCTCCCGCTGCGCGAGCACCACGATCCGCCGCGGGAACGGCCGGATACGGAGGAAGCGGAACAGGAGGGGAGTCGTGATCGCGTAGGGGAGGTTCGAGATCACCCGGAGCGGAGCGTCGCCGCCGGCCAGCTCGGCGAGATCGACGACGAGGGCGTCGCCGTGCACCACCCTGACGTCTTCCCGCCCGCCCCAACGCTCCCGCAGGAGGGGGACGAGCCGGTCGTCCTTCTCGACCAGCACGAGCCGCGCGACCTCGCCCACCATGAGCTCGCTCAGCTCGCCGTGTCCGGGACCGATCTCGAGCACGCAGTCCGACGGGCCCGCCTCGAGGCAGTCCACGATCTTCCGGCGGAGATTCCGGTCGACGAGGAAGTTCTGGCTGAGCGAGCGCTTCGCCGGAACCCGGCCGGCACCATCGCCCGGCGTCACTTGACGACCACGGCGGTCCGGTCGTCGGCGGAGAGGTCGCCCGGCTCGCAGGCGAGACCGAACAGGCGCTCCAGGATCCGGCCGGCGGACTCGTCGGAGCCGTCGCGCGCCACCGCGGTCAGGAGCTCGTCCGACCACAGCCGCTCCGTGCGGAGGCACTCGCTGAGTCCGTCCGTGAACAGGAGCAGCGTGTCGGAGCCGGGCCGCCACGGCATCTCCCGGCTGCCGTAGGTGTCGAACTCCGCGATTCCGAGCGGCGGGTTCAGCGCCTCCAGGCGGACCGTGCCGTCGTCCCCGATTCTCCAGGCGTGCGGGTGTCCCGCGTTCGCGTAGCGGAGCGTCCGCCCCCCCGGGTCGAGGACGACGTAACACAGGGTCATGTACATCTCGGTGGACTCGAGCCGGCGAACGAGCTCGTGGTGGATCCCGGCGAGGGCCCGGGCCGGGTCCTCCTCCTCACGCCCGACGAGCGAGGCCGCGCTCATCGTGAGCGCCATGATCAGTCCCGCCGAGTACCCGTGCGAGCTCACGTCCCCGAGCATCACGCCGAGCCTCCCGCCGGGGAGGCGGAGGAGATGGTAGAAGTCTCCCCCGACGGACTCCGCGGGATCGCACCGGGCCGCGACGTCCGCGAGGTCGCGGAAGCTCGCCGGCTCGGGCAGCAGCTTCAGCTGCAGGTCGTGGGCGAGCTCGAGCTCGACCAGCATCCGCTCGCGCTCGACGCTCTCGTCCAGGAGACGGCGGTTCTCGAACGTCGCGGCGAGATGGCTCGCCACGGCCGACGCGAGCCGGAGCTCACGCGTTCGGAACGGAGGCCCGCCCCGCTCGCCGCGCAGCTTGAGGACACCCACCACGCCGGCGGTCCCGTGCAGGGCCGTGTGCCGGAGCGGCACGACGAGCCAGGGCGTGCCGCGTCCCCCGGGACGGCGGTCGAAGCCCGACTCGGGAGCCCGCTCCCGGAAGCAGCGGGCGAGCGGCGACGGGTCGGAGGCGGCGTCGTGCACCGTCCAGCCCCGATCCGGGCCGGCCGCCTCCGGTCCACCGAACGCCGCGAACCTCCGCAGGGCCGGGCCCGCCGGGTCCGACAGCCAGACTTCCGCCTCCTCGGCGCCGAGCACCCGCGCGGTCTCCGCCAGGAGCCGCGCAGCGGCGCGGTCGATGCCGAGCATCGATCCCAGCGTCTCGCCGAGCGAGGTGAGCAGCTCCACCTCCTCGAACCGGCCGGCGAGCTCCCGCGTGAAGAAGCCGATCTCCGCCTCCGAGACGAGAAGCGGGGCGATCGTCTCCCGGACGAGGGCGGCGACCTCCGCGAGGTCCGCGCCGGTCCGGTCGTCCCCGCCCGGCGCCACGGCGAGTCGGGCCTCGAGGCCCTCCCCGACGGGCCAGCGCTCCTCGACGACCGCTCCAGCAAGACCGGCGTCGTCGCGCGCGGGACTCCCGATCCCGTCGAACAGGACGGCCTCTCCTTCCGGACGCGCGAGCGAGAGCCGGAGGCGCGCCGGCCCGAGACGCTCGAGCGCCCGCAGGGCAGGGACGACGCGTTCGGATCGCGACGCGGGGAGGTCGGCCCCGCCGATCGCCCCCACCGATCGAGGATCAGCCACCCGGAGCCTCTCCCCTCAGCACCAGCGTGACCGCGTTTCCCCGTTCGTTGAACCGTACCTCGTCCGCGAGGCTCCGGAGCAGAAAGAGGCCGCGACCATGGCTCCGGTCCCGGTTCTCGGGACGCGTCGGATCGACCACCGTGCCGGGGTCGAAGCCGGGCCCCTCGTCCGCCACGGTGACCACCGCCTCCCCCGCGCGCAGGGACGCGGTGACGCGCACGCGCTTCGTCGGGTCCTCCGCGTTCCCGTAGAGGATCGCGTTCGCAAGCGCCTCTCCGAGTGCGACCCGGAGGTTGAGGGTGGCGCGCGATCCCGCGAACGCCAACCGCTCGCAGGCATCGACGACCTCAGACACGGCGTCCCGCACGAAGCCGACCCGGGAGGGAAGATCCAGCCGGATCTCCGCGGCGATCCCCGCCCGCCGGGCGCGGCTCCCTCCCCTCCCGTCGCGGTGCCGACGCCACCGCAGGCCGAGCTCGGCCGGATTCAGCGGGTGGAACAGGTAGTCCGAGCAGCCCGCCGCCAGGGCCGGCAGCAAACGGGCCACCGACTCGTTGTCGACGACCGCGACGAGGTCCGTTTCCAGCCCGAACACGGACCGGGCCTCGCGCACGGAGGGCCCGCCGGCCACGAGGTCGAGGAATGCGAGGTCCGGCGGCTCGCGGGGCCAGTCCGCGCGGGCCGCGGCGATGCTCGTCCGCGCGCCCAGCCGGCCGAGCGCCGCGGCCAGCTCGGCGGCGACCGCCGGCCGCGGCGAGCAGACGACGACCCGGGAGTCGAGCTGCTCCCGCACGGGATCAGAAATCCGCGAGCGCCGCCGCCCGGGTGTCGGCTATGTGGAACAGCGAGTCGAGCCTCGTCAGCTCGAACAGGGTGCGCAGGTCGGCGTTCAGGCCCGCGAGACGGAGCGATCCCCCTGCCTCCCGGATCTTCTTCGACAGGCTCACGAGCACCCCCAGCCCCGACGAGTCGATGTAGCTCGACGCCGAGAAGTCGATCAGGAACTTCCGGTCGCCCCCGTCGAGCCGCTCCAGCACCCGGGCCTTCAGCTCCTGCCGGTTTCCCACGATCAACTCGCCGTTCACCTCGACGATCGTGACCTCGCCGTCGTCCGCGAGAGAGAACGTCATTCCGCCTTCCTCCGCGTGCGGTTCTCGCTGGCCACGCGCGCCGCCGGCTCGCCGGCCAGCAGCGCCGTGATGTACGTCACCTCCACGATGTCGTCCGCCGAGGCCCCGCGCGAGAGATCGTTCAGCGGAGCCGACAACCCCTGCAGGATCGGTCCGAGCGCCCGGGCCCTCCCGA
>JAWOIN010000039.1:0-22900 GCA_046484665.1 Gemmatimonadota bacterium | reverse complement strand
CCCTGACTCTCGATGATTCCGTGGTGTGCGTCCCAGTGGTATTTGCTTGCCGTTTCCACTGATGGGATTTAATTGTTGTTATCGGAGCCCGCTATTGGATACGGATCCCCTGCGATGGGACAGCGACCGACTCCTCGGGCCAGTCGCGGCGCAGCCGCTGCACCCGAAAATTTCCCTTGTCGTTCCGAATGATCCAGACGAGCTGCCTTGTCTCCGGGGTGCCAGGCACGGTCTCTTCCGCTACCAGTCGCCGCCGGGCACGCCCTCGTTCGTGAGCTACGCCCTCGGCCTCGGGCTCGCGGGCCCGTAGCGCGCGCTTCCGCAGTCACCCGGCCCGCGGTCGCGCGGTCCGCCCGGGACCCTGATCCCGCGGGCCGCGCGTTCCGTCCCCGCCCCCTCCGCTCCGCCTTGATCCCGCCCGTCCCCGATGGTATGATCCCGTAGTTTCGGGTTTTCTTCGGTTTCTCCCGGAGGGCGGATGGGGCGCGCGGCGGCGATTCTCGAGCTGGAACGGGCGATCGAGCGGCTCGGCGCGCGCCCCGCCGCTCCCGGCCCGATCGCTCCCACCGGCGTCCCGGGGCTCGACGCGCTCCTGCCCGGCGGCGGGCTGCCCCGCGGGCGCGTGGTGGAGTGGCTCGGGCCCCGCTCCAGCGGGAAGACGACCCTGCTGCGCGCGGGGTTCGCGCACCTGCGCGGGATCGGCGAGTCGGTGGCGTGGGTCGACGCGGGGCGCACGCTCTACGCCCCCGACTGGACCGACCTGGTCCCGGGGGAGGGGGAGTTCTGGGTCGTCCGTCCCCGCGACGGCGCGGAGGCGGCGTGGTGCGCCGACCTCCTGCTGCGGAGCGGGGCGTTCGGGGCCGTCGCGCTGCACGGGGCGGCCGGCGCGGGGGAAGCGGCCGGGACGGGGGTCCTGTGCCGCGCCGCGGCCGTGCGCCTCCAGCGGCTGGCCGAGGAGGCGGGGGCCCTGTTCGTGGTGCTGGGGGAGGCGCCCCTCGCCGCGCTGCGCCTCGGGTTCCGTCCCGGCCGCGTGGAGCCGGTCCGGGACGTCCCCTTCGGCCCCTTCCTCCCCCCGACGCGGCCGGTCTGGGTGCGGGTGGGGAAGCGGGGCAGTGCCGAGGTCCCGATCCTCTGTCCCGTGCCCGTCCGGCGCCGCGCGGCGGGGACGAGGGACCGCAAGGGGCCGGAATGAGCCGGGCGTTTCCCGCGCGCGTGGCCTCCGTCCGGTTCGCGGCGGACGGAGCGACGGACGGAGCGGCGGACGCGTCGCGCGTCGCCGCGGCGCTCCTCGCGGCCTCGCCCCGGGTGGCCGCCGCCGGGCCGGGACTCTGCCGGGCCGACGCCCGGGGCTGGGAGCGGCGGGGAGGGGAGGCCGCGCTCGCCCGCGCCCTCCGGGAGGCGGCGTCGGCGGCCGGCCTCGCGGTGACGGGCGTGGGGATCGCGGACGTCCCGGTCGCGGCCGACGCGGCGGCGCTTCTCGCGGCGGGGCGGGAGGAGCGGGTCGCGATCGTCCCCCCCGGGCGGGCGGCCCGCTTCCTCGCCCCCCTCCCGCTCGCCGTGCTCCCCCTGCCGCCCGAACTGCTCGAGACCCTCCGTGCGCTCGGCCTGCGGCGCGCGGGCGACCTGGCGTCCCGTCCCCGCGAGGAGCTGGAGGCGCGGTTCGGCCCCGAGGGGCTGCGGGCGCACCGGCTCGCGTGCGGCGAGGACGGGCGGCCGCTGCGGGCCCTGCGCCCCGACGACCCGCCGGAGGCGGAGCTCGAGCTCGAGCCGCCGGTCGCCTCCCTCGAGCCGCTCCTGTTCGTGCTCCGCCATCTCCTCGCGCGCGTGTGCGCCGACCTCGCCGCCGCGGGGCGGGGAGCCGCGCGGCTCGCGCTGGAGATGGTCCTGGAGGACGGGACGCGGCGGACGGCCTCGATCGTTCCCGCCCGACCCACCCGTCGGGACGGGCTCCTCCACGACCTCTGCCGCGCCGCGCTCGAGCGCGCGACGGACGGGGAGGGCCGCCTCCCCGCGCCCGTGGCGGGGCTCGCGGTCCGGGTCTCCCGCGTCGCCGCGCTGGACGCCCGCCAGGGCGACCTGTTCCGCGCCGAGTGGCGGGACCCGATGGCGGCCGCCGGCGTCCTCTCCCGACTCCGCGCGCGGCTCGGGGAGGAGGCGGTCGTGTGGCCCGCGCCCCGCCCCGACGCGCGCCCCGAGACCCGGAACGCCTGGCGGCCCGTGGAGATGCGGGACGCCGCCGTGCGGGAGAGGGGTCCCGCCGCGGGCACGGTCGCGGCGGCGGGCCCGGCCGCGACGGGGGAGGCGGAGGACGGGGCGCTTCCCGGGACGCTCCGCCTGCTCCCGGAGCCGGAGCCGGTGCGCGTGCGGACGGAGGCGGGCCGCCCGGTGGAGCTGCGGGACGGGACGGGATGCCGGGAGGTGGCCGCGGCGGAGGGGCCGGAGCGCCTGTCGGGCGACTGGTGGAAGGACCCCTGGCGGAGGGAGTACTTCCGCCTCTGCACGGCGGAGGGCGAGCTGCTGTGGGCCTTCCGCGAGGTCCGCCGCGACGGGGCGCTCCGCTGGTGGCTGCACGGATGGTGGGACTGAGCGGAGGGGCCGCGCGGGAGATCCCGCCGTTCGTCGAGCTGGCGGCCCGGTCCGGGTTCTCGCTGCTCGACGGGGCGTCGAACCCGGAGGCGCTGGCGGAGCGCGCCGCCGAGCTCGGGATGTCGGCCCTCGCCCTCGCGGACCGGTTCGACCTCGGAGGCGCCGTGCGCTTCGCCCGGGCCTGCGAGGAGGTGGGGGTGCGGCCGGTCACCGGCGCGGAGATCCGGGCGGTGATCGGGAGCGGGGTCCCCGGGGGACCTCCCGTTCCCCTGGCGCTCACGCTCCTGTGCGAGGACCGGGGCGGCTACCACCGGCTGTGCGGGCTCGTCACCGAGGCCCGCCTCTCCGGTCCGCGGGGGACGCCGCTCCTGTCGCTGTTCCGCCTCGAGGGACGGACCGACGGGCTGCTCTGCCTCCTGCGCGCGTCGGAGCTCGGCCCGGAGGCGAGCCCGGGGACGGAGACGGGGGCGGCGGCCGCCCTCGGCGCGATCGACCGGCTGCGGGCCCTGTTCCCGGACCGCCTGTGGGTCGCCCTCGAGCACCACGGGCTGCCGGAGGACGCGCGGGCCTGCGCCGCCTGGCTCGCGCTCTGCCGCCGGGCCGGCGTCCCCTGGGTGCCGGTGAACGCCCCCCGCTACGCGCGCCCCTCCGACCGGATCGTGCACGACGTGCTGACCTGCCTCCGGCACGGGGTCACGCTGGACGAGGCGGGCGACCTGCTGAAGCCGAACGCGGAATGGCACCTCAAGGGCGGGGAGGCGATGGCGGCCCGCTGGTGCTTCGCGCGAGGGGGGGACGCGGACCCGGTTCCGCGAGCTCGCTTCCACACGGCGGAAGAGGCTCGCTCCACCGGGTCCGCGTCCCCCTCCGGAGAAGCCGAGGCTCGCTCCGCGGGACCCCCGTCCCCATTCGTGGAAGCCGTCGCTCCCGAAGCGGAGGGAACGGGACGGTGTCGGAGCGGGCCTCTTCCGCCGTGTGGAAGCGAGCCCGCGGAGACACCGTCCCGTTCCCGGCCCTGCGATTGCGACGGCTGCCGCGCCCTCGCGCGCACCGCGGAGATCGCCGCCCGCTGCCGCTTCCGGCTCTCCCATCTCGAGCCCCGCCTGCCCGCCTTCCCGGTCCCGGGCGGCCGCGACCCGCACGCCTTCCTGCGCGGGCTGGTGGAGCAGGGGGCGCGGGAGCGCTACGGAGACCCGCCCGGCGGGAGGGAGCGGCGGCAGATCGAGCACGAGCTCGTCGTGATCGGGCGGCTCGGCCTCGCGGACTACTTCCTGATCATGTGGGACATCGTCCGCTTCGCGCGGCGGGAGGGGATCCTCGCGCAGGGCCGGGGGTCGGCCGCGAACTCGGCGGTCTGCTACTGCCTCGGGATCACGGCCGTCGACCCGGTCGGGCTCGACCTCCTGTTCGAGCGCTTCCTCTCCGAGTCGCGGCACGAGCCGCCCGACATCGACCTCGACATCGCCCACCAGGACCGCGAGCGGGTCCTCCAGTACGTGTACGACCGCTGGGGACGCGACCACGCGGCGATGGTCTGCGAGTCGATCACCTGGCGCGGAAAGATGGCGGTGCGCGACGCCGCGCGGGTGCTCGGGCTCCCGCCGGCGGCGGGCGACCGGCTGTCGGCCGAGGTGGACCGGGGCGGAGCCGACGACGCCGTGCGCCGGCTCGCGGAGGGCGGGCTGGAGGCGGCGGGGCTCGACCCGCGCGACCCCCGCTCGCGGGCGCTGCTCCGGATCGTCCGCGGGCTCGAGGACCTGCCGCGGCACCGCTCGATCCACGTGGGCGGCTTCGTGCTGTCGAACGGGCCGATCGGCGAGGTGGTCCCCGTCGAGCGGGCCTCGATGCCGGACCGGACGATCATCCAGTGGGACAAGGACGACCTGGACCTGCCCGGGTTCATCAAGTTCGACCTGCTGGGGCTCGGCATGCTGACGATGCTGGCGGACGGGCTGCGGCTCGTGCGCGAGAGCCGCGGCATCGCGCTCGACCTCGCGGCCCTGCCCCCCGACGACCCCGAGGTCTACGACATGATCTGCGCCGCCGACACGGTGGGCGTGTTCCAGATCGAGTCGCGCGCCCAGATGAACACGCTGCCGCGGGTGCGGCCGCGCACCTTCTACGACCTCGTGATCGAGGTGGCGCTGATCCGCCCCGGCCCGATCCAGGGCGACATGGTCCATCCCTACCTGCGCCGGCGGCGCGGCGAGGAGCCGGTCACCTACCTCGACCCGCGCCTCGAGCCGCTCCTGAAGCGCACCCTCGGCGTTCCCCTGTTCCAGGAGCAGGGAATGAAGGTCGCGATCGCCCTGGCGGGGTTCACGCCGGCGCAGGCCGACAACATGCGCCGCGCGATGGGGTTCAAGCGCTCGCACCGGAAGATGCGGGAGGTGGAGCGGGACCTGGTCGCCGGCCTCGCGGCGAACGGGGTGGCGCCCGAGGTGGCGGAGAAGGTGCTCCAGTACCTCACGGCGTTCGCGAACTACGGCTTCCCGGAGAGCCACTCCGCGAGCTTCGCCCTCCTCGTCTACGCCTCCGCGTACCTGAAGCGCTGGTACGCGCCGGAGTTCACCTGCGCCCTGCTGAACGCGCAGCCGATGGGCTTCTACTCGCCCGCGACGATCCTGCACGACGCGCGGCGGCACGGGGTCGAGGTCCGGCCCATCGACCTCGCGGTCTCGGAGTGGGACTGCACGCTGGAGGCGGGAGGTCCCTCCGCGGGCCCGGGTCGGGAGGGGAGAGGTCCCTCCGCGAACTTGCTTCCAGACAGCGGAAGAGGTTCGCTCCGGGACCTCTCCCCTCCCGACCCGCATCGCGGAGAACCGCACCCGGAATCCCGCCCGCGGGGCGACGGACGGTCCCCGGAGGACGCCTCCGGCGCCGTCTGCCGGCCAGCGTCCGGAGGGGACCGTCCGTCGCCCCGCACGGAGGACGCCTCCGACGCCGTGTGTCGGTCAGCGTCCGGAAGAGAGCCTCGCTCGCCCCCCCCGGCCCTGCGGATCGGGCTCCGCTTCGTGCACGGCCTCGGGCCTCGGGCCCGGGACCGGCTGCGGGCCGCCCGTGAGGCCGGGCCGTTCCGGTCCGTGGAGGACGTGGTGCGGCGCGGCGGGCTCGGCGCCCCGGAGCTGCGGGTCCTCGCGGAGGCGGGCGCGTTCGAGTCGCTGTGGCCTGGCCGGCGGAACGCGCTGTGGGAGGTGCTGCGGCAGGCGCGGGGAGACGCGGGCCCCCTCGCGCGGACCGCCCCGGAGCGGTCGTCCCCGTTCCCGCCGATGTCCGCGTTCGAGCGGGTGCTCGCGGACTACCGGACGACGGGACTCTCTCCGGGGGGGCACCCGGTGGCGTTCCTGCGCCCGGAGCTCGACCGGCGGGGAGCGCTCCCGGCGGAGGCGCTCGGGGACGCCCGGGCCGGCGCGCGGGTGCGGGTGGGAGGGCTCGTGATCTGCCGGCAGAGGCCGGGCACGGCGAAGGGGGTGATGTTCCTGACGCTCGAGGACGAGACGGGGTTCGCGAACTTCGTGGCGATGCCGGACCTGCGGGAGCGCCTGCGGGAGGTGCTGCGGGCGCCCCTGCTCCTGCTCGAGGGGGTCGTCGAGCGCGAGGGAGACGTGGTGAACGTCCTGCTGCGGGGCGCCGAGAGCCTCGACCTCGCCGGCCGGACGATCCGCGGGCGGAGCCGCGACTTCCGCTGAGGCGCGAAGGCCGGATGTGGCCCGGACCTTGCTGCTTGCCCCGGATCGAGCGGGACGTCAGCTTCGCGGACGTGCCTCCGCCCCGACGGCGGCGGGCGGACCGGAAAGGAACCGCGGGAGATGAGCGCACGGATGGCGCCGAAGATCGTCGACAAGCCGTGGGGACGGGAGGTCTGGTACGCCCACAACGACCGCTACGCCGGCAAGGTGCTCGAGGTGCGGGCGGGTCACCTGCTGTCGCTCCAGAAGCACCGGGTGAAGCACGAGACCCTGTTCCTCCAGTCGGGGCGGATGCGCTTCACGTACGGCGACGACGTGTTCGAGTGGAAGCCGGGCGAGGCGGTCGAGATCCCGCCGGAGACGGTGCACCGGCTGGAGGCGATCGAGGACAGCGTGATCCTCGAGGTCAGCACGCCGGAGCTGGAGGACGTGGTCCGGCTCGAGGACCGCTACGGAAGGAGCGCCGGATGAGCTCACGGCTGATCGAGATTCCCCGTCGGGAGTATCCGCAGACCTGGTGGCTGCTCGACGTCGTCGAGAGCGAGCTCCGGCTGCTCGGGAGCGAGGTGGTCGACCTCTCGCCCGGCGCGATCGAGCTCCGGCACGTCGCGCGCGAGCTCCGCGCCTGGGGCGACCGGCGGGACAACTGGGTCCGGGTCGGCGACGAGAGCCCGCTCGGGGGCCTTCCCGAGCGGCACCGGCGCGCGCTGTCGTTCGGCCCGCAGGTCGACTACCTGGTGGAGCACGACGAGATGCTGCGCCTGCACGAGGGCCGGCCCTTCCGCCACCTCCGGATCCGGAACGACCGCCGCCCGCTCACGCCGGCGACGTCGGTCGAGATCGGCCTCTACTTCTTCGGGCGGCGCCCCGCCGGCTTCGCGTACACCGCCGCGGGGACGGCGCACGGGTTCGTCGGGCTGGACTGGGAGGCGCTGGACGAGTCGGACGTGCAGCGGCTTGCGCGGAGGGAGATGGCGTTGGGTGCGGAGTGAGCCGCCGCGGCGTTTGCGGCAGTGCGGGACCCGCTCGATCCTGCGCCTTTTCCGACGGCCGGCATCGGCCCGTCGGGCCCCGATGGAGAGAGGCCCCCTCGGCCACGGTCGACTGCGGGGATAGGATCCAAGGTAGGATCCGTGACTCCGGGGGTCTCTCGTCTGTTGACACCCGCGAGCCCGCGGCGGGTTCCGCGAGCCCGCGGGGACACCCGAAGCCGGGAGCGTTGAAATGCCAGGAAGCCGACCGGGTCCCGCCCCCGAGTTCCTGCCGATCCTCTACGGCGCGCTGGCCGCGGGCGTCCTGCTCTACGCGGCCGTCCTCGTGTTCGCGCTCCGCCCGGTGGGCGCCGCCGAGACCTCGACCGCCCTCCGGGTCGGCTGGCTCGTCGTCGCGGTCGGCGTGACCCTGCTCGCGGGCGTCGTCCGGCAGCGGGTCCGGGCGGCCCCCGGCGGCGACCCATCCCGCGCGACGAGCGCGCTGCTCGTGTGGGCGGCGGTGGAGGGACAGGCGCTGCTGGGACTCACCGGCTACCTGCTGTCGGGAGACCGCCTGCTGCTCGTCCTGCCGCTCGTGCTCTTCGTCTACCTGTTCCTCCGGAACCCGCCGGCCGCCTTCCGGCCGCGGGGCTGAGCGGGCCGTCGTGAGCCGCCTCCCTGCCGTCGTCCGGGCGGCGTGGACGCCAGGACGCGCGGAGCCGTCGCACCGCTCGGAGATGACGACCTGCTGGCTCCTCGGCGAGACCCCGTCCCTCCTCGAGGAGCGCGAGGCTTGGGTGCGGCTGCGCGGCGCGGACGGGCACGAGGCCTGGACGACCCGCGGGTCGCTCCTGCTCGGGGACGAGGTCGAGGACTGGCAGGAGCGCGCGAGCCTCGTTTCGCTCGGGACCCGGCTGACGGACGCCCCGGAGGGCGCCGCCGCGCTCGCCCCCTGGGGGAGCCGTCTCGTCCCCGCGGCCGCAGGCGCCGTCGAGCTGCCGGGCGGCGAGGTCGTCCGGCCTGCGGCGTCGGAGCGCCTCGTGGCGGAGGGGGAGCGGGCGCGGCGCTTTCCGCCCGATCCGGCGGCGGCCGCGGCGACGGCGGAGGAGTGGCTGGGCTCCCCCTACCTGTGGGGCGGGCGGATGGGCGAGGGCGTCGACTGCTCCGGGCTCGTGCAGGCGACGTTCGCGCTGCACGGGATCCCGCTTCCGCGCGACAGCCGCGACCAGTCGCGGTCCGGAGCGGCCGTCGAGGGCGGTCTCGCGGAGGCCGTGCGCGGCGACCTCGTGTTCTTCGCGTGGGCCGGCCGGCCGGTCTCTCACGTCGGCATCGCGCTCGGGGTGGGCCGGCTCCTGCACGCCTCCGAGACGCGGGGCTGCGTCGCGGTGGACGACCTCGGGGGCGACGGGGCGTCCGCGCGGACGCTCCGGGAGGGCCTCGCGGCGGTCCGCCGGCTCCCCGGCCGCGCCTTCCCCTAGCTCCCCGCGCCCTCGAAGTCGTCGGCCTCCGGCGTGCCCGGCGCGCCCTCCAGCACGACCAGGGCGACCGCCTGCCCCCCCTCGTGCGTGAAGCTGAGGTGGATCCGCCTTCCTCCCCGTTCCCGGAAGCGGCGCCCGGCGGCGCCGGACAGCAGGATCTCCGGCCGGCCGTCCGGGTGTGTGCGGACCTCGATCTCCGTCCACCGCATCCCCTCGCGGAGCCCCGTCCCGAGCGCCTTCACGAACGCCTCCTTGGCGGCGAAGCGCGCGGCGTAGCACTCGGCAGGGCGCCGCCGGGACCCGCACACGGTCCGCTCGGCCGGCGTGAACAGGCGCTCCGCGCCTCGCTCGGGCCGCTTCCCGAGCAGCCGCTCGATCCGGGCGACCTCCACCTGGTCCACGCCGATCCCCAGGATCATGCCGTTCCTCTCATTCGTGCAGCAGCAGCCGCGTCTGGTACGCCTCGAGGATGTCGGCCCGGCTGAGGAGCCCGACCAGCCGCCGCGACCCCTCGCGGTCCACGACCGGGATGTAGTCCACGTCCCGCAGGCCGAGCTTCCGCGAGGCGTCCAGAAGCGACTCGCCCGGCGTCACCGTCTCCACCTCGGGGTCCTGCAGGTCCGCCGCGATCACGATGTCCAGCAGGCCCTCGTCGAGCGCCCGCGCCACGTCCTGGTATCCGAGGATGCCCGTCAGGCCGAGCTCGCGGTCCACGACGGGGAACGCGGTCTGCCGCGACCCCTTGAGCCGCGTCAGCACGTCGCGCAGCGGAGCGTCCTCGAGCACGACGTGCGGGTCCCGATTGTAGCACTCCGACACGAGGACGCGCTCGAGGATCGAGCGGTCCGCGCCGTGCCGGATCGAGTCGCCCTGGCGCCTGAGTCCCTCCGAGTAGATCGACTCGGCGTTGATCTGGCGGGCGACGGCGTAGCTGATCACGCAGACGAGCATCAGCGGGAGGATGAGCCCGTAGTCGTCCGTCATCTCGAAGATGATGATGATCGCCGTGAGCGGGGCGAAGGTCGCGCCGGACACGAGGGCCGCCATCCCGACGAGGGCGTAGGACTCGGGCGTGACCCCGAGGGAGGGGAAGAGGGCCTCGGCGGTGAGACCGAAGAAGCTGCCGAACGAGGCGCCGATGAACAGGGAGGGCGTGAACACGCCGCCGGCCCCGCCGCCCCCCATCGTCAGCCCCGCGGCGACGATCTTCAGGAGCCCGACCGTGACGGCCGCCAGCCCGGTGAGCTTCGAGGCGAGGATGAGCTCGATCCCGTGGCGTCCGTCCCCGAGCAGCTGGGGGTGGATGAAACCGAGCCCGGCGAGCAGCAGGCCGCCGACGATCGCCGCGATCGCCGGCCGGTGTCCCGTCGCCCGCCGCAGGATGTCCTGCACCCCGAAGAAGCCGCGGACGAACAGCGCGGCCAGGACCCCGCCGGCGACCCCGAGGGCCGCGTACAGCCAGAGCTCGGACGGCGAGGAGAAGATGTGCTCGCGCGGGATCACGAACGCGGGATCCGGCCCGCGGACCCACCGCGCAACCACCGCCCCCATCACGCCTGCGACCACGACCGGGCTCAGCGCCGTCACCGCGAACGTGCCGAGCACGATCTCGAGCGCGAACAGCGAGCCGGCGATCGGCGCGTTGAACGCGGCCGAGATCCCGGCCGCGGTTCCGCAGGCGAGGAGGACCCTGGTCCGTCGGGGCCCGAACCCGAACAGCTGGGCTAGACCCGAGCCGAGCGTGGCTCCGGTGACGGCGACCGGCCCCTCGGATCCCAGCGAGCCGCCGCTGCCCAGGGTGAGGGCCGCGCTGCCGAGCTTGCGGAGCTCGACCGCCACCGGCACCGCTCCGCCGCTGCGGACCGAGGCCCGGATCAGGGACGGCACCATGTCTCCGCCGGGGTCCTTCCCGGCGCGGGTGCGCATCCGCGCGGCGGCGAGCAGCCCAGCCGGGACGGTGAGCAGCGCGATCCACGGGAGACGGACCCGGTCGGCGTCGGCCGCCTGCCAGCCCGCGATCTCGCGCACGAGGTCCACGAGCCCGTAGAACAGGAGGACGCTCGCGCCCGCGGCGGCTCCGATCACCGCGGCGAGGGCCAGCAGGAGCCAGCCCTCGTCGATCTGCCGCCGGCGGACGAGCTCCGTGAATCGGCGCCAGGCCGCGCGGGCGCCCGCCCGCGACCGCCATCCCACGCGCGATCTCACGCGAACGTGCCCCGGATGCGCTGCCGCATGACCTCCGTCCACCCGTTGAATCCGACGACCCGATCCGACAGAATGTCGTCAGTATCGGAACCCCGTCTCCGCCGAGCAACGGCGGGGACCGACCGGGCCCGGCGGCACGGGCCCCATCTCGCCCTCCCGGCGCTCCCGTCTCCCCGACGCGGGTCCTGGCGGGCGTGGAGCAGCGACCGATGGAGCGAAACGGAATGGGCCACGGTCCGGTGACCGAGGTCCTGGAAGCTATGGAGCCCCTCGCCGGCGACGCGCCGGGCGAGGCGCTGGCGGAGTTCACCCGGCGGCTGCTGAGCCGGGCCTCGGAGGAGTGGCTGCAGCGCGAGACGTCGGAGCGCGTCGCGGAGGCGGCGAGGGCGCTCTACCGGTTCGTGGAGGAGACTCCGCCCGGCGAGGTCGGCGTCCGCGTCGTCGGCTCGGAGAAGTCGGTGCACCGCACGATCGTGATGACCGTGATGCCGGACTGTCCGTTCATCGTGGAGACGCTGCGCGAGGGGGTGCACGCGGCCGACATCCCGATTCTCGCCCTCCTGCACCCGATCCTCGTGCTCGAGCGGGAGGCGGACGGGCGGATCCGGCGGATCCACGAGCGCGGGGCCGCGGGTGAGAGAGTCTCTGCCGTGCTCCTCGTGCTGGACGCGCAGCTCGACCTCGACACCGCCCGCACGGTGGAGAGGGAGGCGCTGTATCGCCTCACCCGCGTCCAGATGGTGACGCGCGACTTCCAGCCGATGGTGCAGGTCCTGGAGGCGGTCGGGGCGGACCTCGAGGCGGACAGGGAGCGCTTTCCCTGGAAGGCCGGGGAGATCGAGGAGATCCAGGAGCTCCTCGCGTGGCTCGCCGACGGGAACTTCATCTTCCTCGGCTATCGGACGTACGAGGTGGACGGGGAAGGCGCCGACCGCACGATCCGCGTGAAGCCCGGCTCGGGCCTCGGGATCCTGGAGGATGACGCCCGGTCCGCGTTCGAGGATCCCCGCAAGCTGGCCGAGCTGCCGAGGGAGCTCCAGGCGCGCCTGATCGGCGGGCCGATGCTGATCGTGTCGAAGACGAACTCCCCTTCCCCCGTTCACCGCCGCGCCCGGATGGACGATGTCAGCGTCAAGAAGCTGGGCGCCGACGGGGATGTCGTCGGGGAGCGGCGATTCCTGGGTCTGTTCACCTCGAAGGCGCTGTCCCGGGACGCCTCGGAGACGCCGATCCTCCGGCGCAAGCTGCGGGAGATTCTCGAGGCGGAACAGGTGGACCCCGGCTCGCACGACCACGGGCTGATCGTCCGCACCTTCAACGGCCTGCCGAAGGCCGAGCTGTTCCTCACCCCCGTTCCCGACCTCGTGCGGATGATCGACGCGGTGATCGAGACGCACGGCACGGAGGACGTGCGCGTCTACGCGCGGCCCGACATGCTGGGCCGCGGGGTGAACGTGATGGTCATCCTCCCGCAGCGGAAGTTCTCCAGCGAGGTGCGCCAGGCCGTGCAGGACGCGCTCGTGACGGCCTTCCAGGGCCAGCTGCTCAACTACTTCCTCACGATGGGCGAAGGCGAGAAGGCCCGCCTCCACTTCTTCATCGCGACGGACATCCGGGACGTGGAGAGTGTCGACCTTAACGAGGTGAGGAAGGCGGTCGAGGCCTCCATCCGGACCTGGCCCGAAAACCTCTCGGTGGCGCTCGGGTCGCGCCACGACCGTGGGCGGACGGCGGAGCTCGCCGAGCGCTACGGCAACGCCTTCTCCTCGCAGTACCAGGCCGCGACGGACGTCGCGGGGGCTCTCGACGACATCGAGACGCTCGAGTCGATGCGCGAGACCGGCCACCGGCAGGTGGTCCTGGCCGAGACGATCCCGCCGTCGCCCACCGGATACCGCCTCAAGGTGTTCGACCGGCACACGCGCTACGTGCTGAGCGACGTGGTCCCGGTGCTCGAGAACCTCGGGTTCCGGGTCCTGACGGCGGATGCCTACGAGGTGCGCCCCGACGAGGACGCGGCCCCCAGCACGATCCACAGCTTCCTGGTGCAGGTGCCGGAGTCGTGGCGGATCGACCGGGAGGCCGCGGAGCGACGGATCTCGGACGCCTTCTTCTCCATCCAGCGAGGCTGGGCCGAGAACCTCGGCCTGAACCAGCTGATCCTCTCGGCGGGCCTCGGCTGGCGCGAGGTGGCCCTGATCAAGGCCTTCGGCGCCTACGCGTTCCGGATCGGCGCGGTCTCCAGTCGACTCGGCCTCCGGCGTCCGCTGATCGATCACCCGGAGGCGGCGGCGCTGCTGTTCCGGATCTTCTCCACCCTGTTCGACCCTGCGCTGGAAGGGGACCGGGACGCCGCGGTGTCCGCGCTCGAGGACGCGTACAACCGGATCCTCGAGGACGTACGCAGCATCGAGGACGACCGGACGCTGCGGCGGCTCCTGTCGCTCGTCCGCGCGACGGTGCGCACGAACTACTTCCAGACCCGATTCCGGGAGCGGCGCGAGGAGCCGATCGGGCTCAAGTTCGACTGCGCGCGCATCGACTTCATGCCCCGGCCGCGCCCGAAGTACGAGGTGTGGGTGAACAGCGCCCGCACGGAAGGGGCGCACCTGCGGATGGGCGAGGTCGCGAGGGGCGGGCTCCGCTGGAGCGACCGCCGGGAGGACTTCCGGCTCGAGGTGCTCGGTCTCGTCAAGACGCAGCAGGTGAAGAACGCCGTCATCGTTCCGGCCGGCGCGAAGGGCGCCTTCGTCGTCGCCCGGCCCCCGGCCGACCCGTCACTCCTCCGGGAGGCGGGCGTGACGAGCTACAAGGACTTCGTCGGGACGCTGCTCTCGATCACCGACAACGTGGTGGACGGCAAGGTCGTCCACCCGGCAGAGACCGTGATACGGGACGGGGAGGACCCTTACCTCGTCGTGGCCGCGGACAAGGGCACGGCGACGCTGTCCGACACGGCGAACCAGCTCGCCGCGGAGCACGGCTTCTGGCTGGGCGACGCGTTCGCGTCGGGCGGCTCGCTCGGGTTCGACCACAAGGAGATGGGCATCACCGCCCGCGGCGCCTGGGAGTGCGTGCGGCGGCACTTCCACGAGATGGGAATGGACATCCAGAGCGAGGAGTTCACGGTCGCCGGGATCGGCGACATGAGCGGGGACGTGTTCGGAAACGGGATGCTGCTCAGCCCGAAGATCCGGCTGGTGGCGGCGTTCGACCACCGGCACGTCTTCCTCGACCCCGATCCGGACGCCACGGCGAGCTTCGCCGAGCGGCAGCGGCTGTTCGAGCTGCCAGGCTCGAGCTGGGCCGACTACGACCGCGCGAAGCTCAGCGCCGGGGGCGGCGTGTGGGAGCGGGGCGACAAGCGGATCGAGCTCTCCCCGCAGGCCCGCGCCCGGCTCGGGATCGAGGACGCGATCTTGAACGGGGACGCCCTGATCCGCGCCATCCTGCGCGCCCCGGCGGACCTGCTGTGGAACGGCGGGATCGGCACCTACGTCAAGGCGTCGGACGAGTCGCAAGCGGACGTCGGCGACCCGAGCAACGACGCGGTTCGCGTGGACGCGACGGAGCTCCGATGCCGGGTGCTCGGCGAGGGCGGCAACCTCGGCCTCACGCAGTACGCGCGGGTGGAGTTCGCCCTGGCGGGCGGCCGCTGCAACACGGATGCGCTCGACAACTCGGCGGGCGTCGACACCTCCGACCACGAGGTGAACTACAAGATCCTGCTCGGCTCGGCGCTCGGGCACGGACGGATCCGGCCCGAGGAGCGGGACGGGATCCTCGTGGCCGCGACCGACGAGGTGGCGGGGCGCGTGCTCTCGAACAGCATCGGGCAGAGCCTCGCCGTCAGTCTCGACGAGCACCGGGTGCGCGAGCGGCCGGACAGCTTCCGCGACGCGCTCGTCACTCTCGAGAAGTCGGGTCTCCTGGACCGGAAGATCGAGTTCCTTCCCCGGACCGAAGAGATGCTCGAGCGGGAGGAGGAGGGGAAGCCCGCGCTCGTGCGGCCGGAGCTCGCCGTGCTGCTCGCCTACGCGAAGCTGCACCTGAAGGGGGCGCTCCTGCGGTCCGACCTGGTGAGGGACCCCGGCCTGGCGACCCTCCTCGACGAGTACTTCCCGGCCCGTCTCCGTGAGGCGGCCGGCGAAGACCTCGTCGCCGCGCACCGGCTGGCGGGCCACATCGCGGCCACCCGGCTCACGAACCTGATGGTGGACCAGCTCGGCGGGACGGGTGTCGTGCAGCTGCTCCACGACTCCCATCACGAGGCCCACGACGTCGCGAAGGCGTGGTACGTCGCGTGGCGGGCCGGCGAGGCCGCGTCGGCGGTGCGCGCGATCGGGGAGCCCGGCATCTCCGTGCCCGCGGGGCCGCAGACGAGGTGGATGCTGCGCGCCTCCGCGGCGCTGGACCGCGCGACTCGCTGGCTGCTCGCCAACGCCGACCTCGAGCGGCCGCTCGACGATCTGATCGGGTGGTACCACGAGCCGGTGGAGGCGCTGGCGGGCTCGCTGCTCGACCTGCTGTCGGAGCGGAAGCGTGCCGAGGTCGAGAACCGGATCGCCGTGTACACGACGGACGGGCTGGACCCCGGGGTCGCACGCCGCCTCGTGGCGCTCGAGTACCTGGACGGGCTGCTGCCGGTCGCGCAGCTCGCGCGCGAGGTCGGCACGACGGCCGAGCGCGTCGGCCGGATCTACTTCGGCCTCGCCGACGACATCGACTTCCCGTGGCTCCAGGACCGGCTGGCGAGCCTCGACGGGGCCGACCGGTGGCAGATCCGGGCGGCGCGCGTCATCGCGCTCGACCTCGAGTCGGTGCGGCGGCGGATCGTGCGTCGGTTGCTCGCCGAGACCGACCCGGGCCAGGACGCGGAGGAGACGCTCGCGGCCTTCCGGCGGTCGTGCGCGGGAGGCCTGCGCCGGGTGGCGGGGCTGATCGCGGAGCTCGGGGAGGAGAAGCGCCCGGGCCTGCCGGGCCTGATGGTCGCGGTGCACGCGATCGAGGAGGAGTGCGAGGGCTGGAGCGCGGACGCCGGCTGAGCCGGGCGCCGCCCCGCGGTCCGCGCGGGAAAGGAACGACGAGAGGCCGGGCGGCGACGCCGCCCGGCCTCTCGTCGCATCCGCCGCCGGCCCCGATGCGCCGCTCCGCGGGGGGAGAGGACTCCGTCGGGACCCCGGTCAGTACGTCGTGAGGTAGCGCTCCAGCTCCCAGGCGGTGACCTGCGAGATGTACTCGCCCCACTCCTGCTTCTTCGACGTGAGGAAGTTCGTGAACAGGTGCTCGCCAAGCGCCTCGCGCATCGTCGCGCTGGACTCGAGCTCCTCGATCGCCTCTCCGAGGTTCGCCGGCAGGCTCGTGATCCGGTACTTCTTCCGCTCGCGCGGCGAGAGCTCCCAGACGTTCACGTCGAGCGGCGGGCCCGGATCGATCCGGTTCTCCAGTCCGTCGAGCCCGGCCGCGAGCTGCACCGCCAGCGCCAGGTACGGGTTGCAGGCCGGGTCGGGCATCCGGAACTCGACCCGCGTCCCGAGCCCGCGCCGCTCGGGGACCCGGATCATCGGCGACCGGTTGCTGCGCGACCACGCGATGTCGACCGGCGCCTCGTAGCCCGGGACGAGCCGCTTGTAGCTGTTCACCAGCGGGTTCGTGACCGCGGCAAGCGAACGGGCGTGCTTCTTCAGCCCGCCGATGTACCAGCGCATCACGTCCGACATCTGGTACTCGCCCTCCGGGTCGAAGAACGCGTTCGTCCCGTCCCTGAACAGGGACTGGTGCGTGTGCATCCCGGAGCCGTTCTGCCCGTAGATCGGCTTCGGCATGAACGTGGCGTGGAGGCCGTGGGCGAGCGCCGCGTTGCGGACGATGAACTTGAACGTCGTCAGGCTGTCCGCGGTCTCGAGCACGTCGGCGTACTTGAAGTCGATCTCGTGCTGCCCGGGCGCCACCTCGTGGTGCGCGGCCTCGACCTCGAATCCCATCGCCTCGAGGTCGGTGACCATCATCCGGCGCGCCTTCTCGCCGAGGTCGACCGGCGTGAGGTCGAAGTATCCGGCGCTGTCGTGCGTGACCGTGGTCGCCGCGCCGGCCGCGTCCCTCTGGAACAGGAAGAACTCCGCTTCGACGCCCGCGTTCATCGCGTAGCCGAGCTTCGCGGCCCTGTCGCGGACCCGCTTCAGCACGAGCCGCGGGTCGCCGGAGAACGGGGTGTCGTCGGGGTTGTAGACGTCGCAGATCATCCGCGCGACGCGCGACTCCGGGTTCCCCCAGGGAAAGATCCGGAAGGTCCCGAGGTCGGGCTTGAGGAGCATGTCGCTCTCCTCGATCCGGACGAAGCCCTTGATCGAGGAGCCGTCGAACATGATCTCGCCGTCGAGCGCCTTCGGGAACTGGCTGGCCGGGACCTCGACGTTCTTGATGTGGCCCGCGATGTCCGTGAAGGTGAGCCGCATGAACCGGACGTTGAGGGCGCGGCAGAGCTCCAGCACCCCCTTCGCGTCGGGCGCTCCGCCGAGCTGCTTGCCGTAGTTGTCGAAGCGGGTGTTCGCGGCGTGCTCCGGCGGCGCGGCGAAGATCGAATCGGGCGACATCGGTTTCTTCCTCCCTCCACGTGTGACGTCCGGCCGGCTGCGCGCGAACGGTGATCCGACCCGCGGGCCGCGCCTGCCTCGAACGCGCGAAACGATATGCAAGCTCCGTGCGAACGTCAAGCGATCACCGTGAGAATTGCTGAAATCGACCTGAATTTGCTCACTTATCATATGTATGAGCCGTATTCAGCACGATGTACCATCGAATGTCCGAAAAAGACCCCTGCTCCGGGGGCGGGGTCCGTCTCCCGGAGCCGAGGGGTGTCGCGCCGGCGCCTCGCGCCGGGGCGGGGAGATCAGTCGAGCGGACAGACCTGCTCGTTGTATCCGGCGAACGTCTGGGCCGTCGCGGCGACGTCGCCGCCCGCGAGCGCCGCCGCGTACGCCGCGAGCACGTCGTCCGCCCGGAGGTCGTAGGAGACGTTGTCGCTCGACGCGTTGAGCAGCGCGGCCGCGGCCTGGCGGACGAGCTGGTTGACCCCGGGCCCGCGCAGTCCGAGCGCGTCGGCGAGCGCGAGGGACGCCGGGTCGACGCCCTGCTCGGGCTTCCGGAGCGCGGCCGGCGCGCCCCCGAGCGCCGCGACGAGGCCGTCGCCGGGCTCGAGGCCGGTCCCCTCCCAGGCCGCGAAATGCCTCGGGTTCTTCCAGAAGCCGGCTCCGCACCCCTCGCCGCCCGGCGGGAGGCTTCCCCCGTCGTCGTCCGTCGTCTCCATCATCCGGCACATCACGAGGTCGTCGAAGCCGCCGCGCGCGGCGGCGAGGATCACCAGCTCGACGAAGTCGTAGATCGGCGTCTCCGCGACGGGCGTCATCGCCTGGACGGCGCCGCCCGCCGCCGTGGAGACGGCCATCGGCTCGGCGTCTACGTGGAGGCGGTGCGAGCCCTCGTACTCGGCGGCGTTCACCGCGGTCAGCGACCGGATCCAGACTCCGGCCTGCGAGAACCCGTCGAGGAAGAAGGTCCCGCCGAAGTCGCTCGCGCCGCCCGCGGCGAAGCCGGCCCCGTCCTCGACGACGAGGACCCTTCCTCGCCCCTCGCACGCGGCGCAAGCGGCGCCCTCGCCGCTCCACGCGAGGAACGGGTCGCCCGGCGGCGCGGCCGTGTCCGTGTCGTAGGCCCGTGCGACGGGCAGCCCGCCGTTCGAGGGCCAGACGGTGACGTCGAACGCGAGGTCGAGCTCGGGGACCGCGATCGCGCTCACGGCGTCGCCGTGCGCCAGGGCCTCGAAGTCGATCGTCGCGCAGACTTCCTCGAGGGTCGCCGCGGCGGCGACCGGCCGCGCGCCATCGCGCAGCCCGTCGTCGGGTTCGAGCACCGAGCCGCCGTCGCAGCCCGCGAGGGCGAGACAGCAGGTGAGGGCGGCGATCTGAGAACGAACGTGGCGCGACAGCATGGGGGCCCTCCATGGCCGGGGTCGTCCGGCGGCCGGATCGCGAGTCGTCCGGGGACGAGCGATGCGGCCGCGAGTCCGGCCGAACCGAACGGCAAGCCGGGTTCCAGGCCGCGCGCCGATGCATGTGATTGCGGAACGGAGAGTTGCGAATTCACGTCCGTACGGCGGCGCGCTACTCTTTGGCGCGCCGCCGAAAAAAGGTCAGGCAGAGGGGCGGGGCGACGGGGGGGCCGGGAGGGGAGGGGATTGTGGCACGGTCTTCGCGAACCGTACGATCCGGTGACCGGAGCCGACGCGGGCTCGATTCGAAAGGGCGAAGCGCTTGACGGACGGCGGAGAGTGCAGGGTATTCGTTCTCGATCCGGACCCGGGAGTCCTGGCCGCGGCGCCCATCTATCGGGAGATGGAAACGGCGGCCGACCGCGTTCTCGCGCTGGCCCGCGCCGTGGAGTCGAGCCCCGGCTTCCGGACGTTCCACGACGCCGTTCTCGTCGCGCGCCTCGAGGAGCCGCTCCGGCTTGCCGTTCTGGGCAGGTTCACTCCGGCGGAGCAGGCGCGACTGGGATTTCTCGTCGAGGTCGTCCGGGCCTCCCTCGGACGGCTGCGGTACGTGACGTGGGCGGACGCCGAGCGCGCCGCCTCGGTCCTCGCCGGACGCCTCGCAGATCGGCTCGGCGCCGCGGCCATCGCCGGCGGTCGCTTCCAGGCGATTCCCCGCGGTGGGATCTTCGTCCTGGGAATGCTCGCGTATCTGCTGGACCTCCGTCCGGAGCAGCTCGGACCGCGCGGTCCGTCGGCCGCCGCGGAGCCCCGGAACGGCGAGGGACCGCTCGTCCTCGTCGACGACTGCGCGCTGACGGGCCTCCGGTTCCGTGCCGCGCTCGAGTCCGCCGGCCCCGGTCCCGTGGTGTTCGCGCACCTCGCGTCGCACCCCGCGCTGCGGAGCGAGATCGAGCGCCGTGAGCCGAGGGTGAGCGCCTGCGTGGCGGCGGAGGACCTGGAGGACCTCCTTCCCCCCGGGACGCGCCTCGCGTGGGAGCGACGCTGGCGGGAGCGGTCGGATCCGGGCGTCTACTGGCTGGGCCTGACCGACCACGTGTGCTTTCCCTGGAACGAGCCGGACGTCTCCGTCTGGAACGACACGTCGGGGACCGAGGAGGCTCCCTGGCGAGTGGTCCCGCCGGAGTTCTGCCTCAAGAACCGCGCGGGAGGCGATGCGGGCTCCCGGCTCCAGGTCCAGGCGGAGTCCAGGGGTCCGGTCGGCCTCGCAGCCGGCGCCCTCCTCGCGCGCCTGTCGGACCGGATCGTGGTCGCCGACTGCGTATCGGGGAACGCCTACGGCTTCGAGGCGGTCGCGGCCGAGATCCTGGACGGGCTGGTCGGAGGCGCCTCTCCCCGGGAAGTGGCGGAGCGGCTGGCGTCGGAGTACGAGATCGAGGTCGGCCGGGCCCGGGAGGACGTCGAGGCGCTGATCGCGGAGGCGACCGGACTCGGGCTGCTGACGCGGCGCGACGCGGGCGCCGGCGGCGCGGCAGATCTCCGCGGGCGCGGCGGAGACGGTGGCCTCGCGTAGCGACGGGCGCTCCCCCGGGCCGGGGGACGCCGCGCGGTCGCCGGGAGAGGGCGGCGGGCCGCCGGATGGCGAGGCGCGACGATACCGGGTGTACGGGCTCGTCGTCGAGAGCGACTTCCCGTTCCGCACGCCCCTCCCGGAGACCGGCGACGCCCCGGATCTCTCCTTCCGGCGCGTGTGGGACCCGCCGGTTCCGGTGGACTGGCGGGACAGCGAACCCGCGTTCGAGAGCCGCTACCTCGACGACCTGGGGCGGCCCCGGATCCGGCTTCACCGGCTGGACGGGCTGGACGTGTTCCGTCACGCGGGCGTGGCGGATTACTACGTCGGGCCCGACGGGATCGTCTGCCACCAGCACGACTCCGCCTCCACCCCGATCGTGGAGGTGTACTTCCTGAGCCTCCTGGCGGGTTTCTGGCTGGAGACCCACGGGCGGCTGGTGCTCCACGGGTCGGCCGTCAGCATCGGAGACCGTGCGGCCGTGTTCCTCGCGACGAACACGGGCGGCAAGACCTCGCTCGCGGCCTCCCTCATGCGGCTCGGGCATCCGCTGCTGACCGACGACTTCCTCGCCGTGTCCCTCGATGACGGAGTGGCGCTCGGCTTCCCGAGCTTCCCGCAGATGCGCATGTGGCCCGACCTCGCGGACCACTTCGCCGACGACCACCGCGATCTCCCGCGGGTGCTGGCCGACACCGAGAAGAGGCGGGTGCCGGTCGGCACCCCGGGCATCGGCGCCTTCTGCCCTCTACCGCGGCCGCTGGCCCGGCTCTACGTCCCGTTCCGCCGGCCGGCGGGAGAGGAGGGGCCGGTCCGCATCGAGCCGCTGTCGCCCCGCGAGGCCCTGCTCGAGCTCCTGCGCGAGTCGTTTCTCCGCACGATCCTCGAGAGGACGGGTCTCCACGAGAGGCGCTTCGCCCGGCTCGCGGAGCTCGCGCGCCTCGTGCCGATGGCGCGGCTCGACTATCCGTCGGGCCTCGACCGTCTCCCGGACGTGAGCCGGACGATCGTGGCGGACGTTTCGGAGGGAGGGGCGTGAGCGGGCCGTGCGCCGTGGCGGGTGCCCCCGGCAGCGGGCGGGAATGTCTCCCACGGCGGGAATGCTTCCCGGGCGCAGCGGCGGCGTGGCGCGGCCGCGACGGATCGGGGGCGGATCGGGACAGGTCGCCGTGGTCGGCTCTCCGCCCGCAAGAACAGAACTGGACTGCACTTCCAGCGTCGGATCGGACCCTCGCGCCGGAGTCTGGCACGGAGCTTTCGTGTCGTCGGCCGAGAAGTGCGGTGGCGGGCGACTCGCGAGGAGTTCGCCGGACCACGAACTCTCTTCCTAGGAGGATGCATGAAGAAGCCCTACACCCGCCCCGGGATCAAGACCTGGGGCACCGTGGCGGATCTGACCGCCACGGGCCTGACCCGGCCCGGCAGCGACGCCAAGTCGGGCAGCGCCGCGTCCCAGGGGACCTGACCCCGAGGGACCGCGCTGAGGAGACCGTCGCGACGGAAGGTCGAAGTCGACCGTCCGCGCGCAGTCGCCCTGCCACCAGTTGTTTCGTCCGAGGGGCCCGGCGCTCGCGCCGGGCCCTTTGGCATCCCCCCTCTGCCGCCGTACGGGGGGCCCGGTGAGCGGGCTGTGCGGGGTGGTGCGGTGGGACGGGGGCGTGGTGGAGGCGTCGTGGGTGGAGGCGATGGTGGGGGCGGCGCGGTGGCGGGGTCCGGACGGGGTGGGGCGGCACGTGGCGGGGGCGGTGGGGCTGGCGCACCTGGCGAGCCACGTGACGCCGGAGTCGGTGCGGGAGGTGCAGCCGCGGGTGGAGGGGGAGGTGGTGGTGGTGGCGGACGCGCGGATCGACAACCGGGCGGAGCTGGTGGCGGCGCTGGGGGGCGTGGTGGGGCCGGGGGCGACGGACGTGGAGCTGGTCGCGGCGGCGTACCGGGCGTGGGGTCTGGAGAGCGCGGCGCGGCTGGTCGGGGACTTCGCGTTCGTGGTGTGGGACGGGGAGCGGAGGCGGCTGTACGCGGCGCGGGACGCGCTGGGGATGCGGTCGCTGGCGTACCGGGTGGAGGCGGGGCGGGCGCTGTTCGCGACGGAGGTGAAGCAGGTGCTGGCGGTGCCGGGAGTGCCGGCGCGGGTCTTCGAGCCGGCCGTCGCGGCCTTCCTGTCCGGTCCTTACGTGCGCCCGGAGTGGAGCTTCTGGGAGGGGATCGCGCAGCTGGCGCCGGCGCACGCGTGGACGTGGGAGGAGGGGGCGGGGAGCCGGACGTGGCGGTACTGGGACGTGGACGGGGAGCGACGGATCCGGTACCGGCGGGAGGAGGAGTACGCGGAGCACTTCCTGGAGCTGTTCCGGGCGTCGGTGCGGGCGCGGCTGCGGAGCGTGCGGCCGGTGGGGCTGCTGCTGAGCGGGGGGGTG
>JAWOIN010000040.1:0-14754 GCA_046484665.1 Gemmatimonadota bacterium | reverse complement strand
GGCTATAATAGATGTTTCAGGGAAGATTGATACAGTGCTTTATGCAGAGATCCATTTGCACAACGATGGGGCATCAGTTATAGAGGTGAAGGTTAGAAAGGAAGACATCTATGTTGTTCCTGGAGCATGGGACACATATTGTCTTGTAAGATGAAGCGCCGGAAGGGCTACCGGAAGAAGCAGGGCCACCGGCAGGGCTTCACCGACGTCCGCGTCGTCGACATCGAGCTCGGCACGGGTCGTCCGTCCGCGGGGCCGTCCAGGCCCGAGCGAGGCGCGGCGAAGAAGCCCGTGGCGAAGCAGCCCGCGGCCCGGAAGGCAGCGACGCCGGCGAAGGCCCCGGAGCCGGCCGCCCCCCCCGCGGAGGCGGTCGCGGTGGAGGCGACGGACACGGCCCGCGCGCTGGCCGGGGAGCACGGAATCGACCTCTCGACGATCGAGGGAACCGGCAAGGAAGGCCGCGTCCTGAAATCCGACGTCGAGAAGGCGATCAAGGAACGGGAAGGGAACTGAGCGATGGCGCACAAGAAGGGAGTCGGCTCGAGCCGCAACGGGCGCGACAGCAACCCCCAGTACCTGGGCGTGAAGCGCTACGGCGGCGAGACGGTGACGGCGGGGAACATCCTCGTCCGGCAGCGGGGCACCCGGATCCACCCGGGGCGCAACGTGGGCCGCGGCAACGATGACACGCTGTTCGCGCTCGCCGGCGGGGTGGTGACGTTCTCGAACCAGCGGGGCGGCCGGAAGATCGTGAGCGTGCTGCCCGGCTGAGCCGGTCGGCGCTCCGCGGCGAAAAGAGCCCCCGACCGGTCGAACCGGTCGGGGGCTTCGCGCATCCGCGAGCCGGCCACGGCGGACCGCGAGGGACCCGGCCCCCGGACGCGTGCCTCAGCTGCCGCGGAACTCCGGCGTCCGCTTCTCGAGGAAGGCGCCCACCCCCTCCTCCTTGTCCTCGGTGGAGAACAGCAGCGCGAACCAGGCCCGCTCGAACTTGAGGCCCTCGTCGAGCGGCATCCGGCGCGCCGCGAGGATCGACTCCTTCGCTGCCTGGAGCGCGATCGGGGACCGGGCGGCGATCGCGCGGGCCAGCTCGATGGTCCTGTCTCGGAGCTCGTCGTGCGGGAGCGCCAGCTCGACGAGCCCGATCCGGGCGGCCTCCTCGGCGCCGATCATCTGGCCGCTCAGGATGAGCCGCATCGCGTGGCCCTCGCCGACGAGTCGGGGGAGCCGCTGCGTCCCGCCGCCGCCGGGAATCAGCCCGAGGTTCGTCTCCGGCTGGCCGAGCTTCGCCCTGTCCGACGCGATCCGGATGTCGCAGGCCATCGCGAGCTCGCAGCCGCCCCCGAGGCAGAATCCGTTGATCATCGCGATCACGGGCTTCGGGAACGCCTCCATCAGGGAGTAGATGTTCCCCTCCTGCATCGCCCGGTACTGCTCCGCCGGCCGGGCGTCCTTGAACTCCCCGATGTCGGCGCCCGCGATGAAGGCCTTGTCGCCGGCGCCGGTGAGGACGACGGCGCGCACCTCGTCGTCCCCGGCGAGCCGTGCGAAGGCCTCGAACAGGGCCTCCCGGACCGCCGCGTTGAGGGCGTTCATCTTGTCCGGGCGGTTCACCGTAAGCAGGGCGACCCTGCCCTCCAGCTTCTCGACGAGCAACACCTCGCTCATGACGCACTCCCCTTTCCCGGGACGGCCGACCGGGACGCGGAGCGCGACCGGCCGGTGCCCGTCAGTCCCACTCGTAGAAGCCCCGTCCGGACTTCCTTCCCAGTCTCCCCTCCGCCACCATCCGCTCCAGCAGGTCCGGCGGCCGGAACCGGTCGCCACCCAGCTCGCGGTGCAGGTACCGGGCGATCTCGAGCCGCACGTCGAGGCCGACGAGGTCCGTGAGCCGCAGCGGACCCATCGGGTGCCGGTAGCCGAGCTCCATCGCCCGGTCGATGTCCGTCGCCGACGCGACGCCCTCCTCGAGCATCCGGATCGCCTCGAGCCCCAGCGCGACCCCGAGCCGCGAGGAGGCGAAGCCGGGGCTGTCCCGCACCACGATCGGCGTCTTGCCCAGCCCTTCCGCGAACGAGTGCGCCCGCTCCACCACCCGCTCCGCCGTGCGGTCTCCCCTCACGATCTCGACCAGCGCCATCGCGGGAACGGGGTTGAAGAAGTGGAGGCCGAGCACCCGCTCGGCGCCCGCCACGGGCTCCGCGATCGCGGAGATCGAGAGCGAGGAGGTGTTCGAGGCGAGCAGGCAGTCGGCGGACACGAGGTCGGCCACCTCCGACAGCAGCTCCCGCTTCAGCTCGAGCCGCTCGGGGACGGCCTCGATCACGAGGTCGGCCCCCGTCACCGCGTCGGCGAGCGCCGACTCCGTCCGCAGCCGGGAGAGCGCGGCGTCCCGCTCCGCCGGCTCCACCCTGCCGAGCTCGACGCCCCGCTCGAGACCGGCCCGGATCCGCTCCCGCGCGCCGCCCAGCGCCGCGGCGCTCACGTCGAACAGGCGCACGTCGTGGCCCGCGAGCGCGACGACGTGCGCGATCCCGGCGCCCATCGTCCCCGCGCCGAGCACGGCCACCGTGCGGGCCGGTCCCGGCCTCGGCTCGCAGCTCACGGAAGCTCCTCGCCGGGGCCGGCCGGCGGGTAGTCCCACTCGATGGCGCGCCGCCGGACGATCGCGATCGCCTCGAACCCGAGCTCCTCGGCCAGCCGGTTCGCGCCCGCGTCCCCCGGGCTCATGTAGAGGCGGACCTCCGTCAGCTCCAGCTCTCGCGCCCAGCGGTAGGCCGCGTCGAGCAGCCGCCGCAGGTGGCCGCGGCCCCGTGCCTCCGGCCGCACGTACGGAGTCTGCAGGCGTCCGTACCGGGGCGGGCTCAGGTACCTCGGACCCTCTTCGACGAAGCAGGCCAGGAAGCCGTCGAGCCCCCCGTCGGGGTGGTCGAGCACGAACACGGCCGAGTCGGGCCCGGCCACGTGCCGGGCGAACAGCTCCCGCCTGCGCTCCAGCGCTCCCGGCGGCAGCTGCCTGTACGCCGGGTTCGTCCGGTGCAGGCGGATGTAGTGCGCCCAGAGGGCGGTGATCTCGTCGAGGTCCGCCTCCGTCGCCCGCCGGACCGCGCAGTCCCTGGTCATCGCTCTCCACCGAACCGGGGCGGCCGCTTCTCGACGAACGCCCGGACGCCCTCGAGCCCGTCCGCCGAGCGGAAGCAGCGCTCCTGGGCCCGGGACTCGAACTCCAGCATCTCCTCGAGCGAGCAGCTCCAGCTGCGCCGGATCGCCTCCTTCGCGAGGGAGAGGGAGAGGGCCGGCTTCGCGGCCAGCCGCTCCGCCCACGCCCGCGTCGCGGCCTCGAGCTCGTCGTGCGGCACGACCCGGTTCACGAGCCCGATCCGCTCCGCCTCCCGCGCCTCCACCATCTCCGCCAGGAAGAACAGCTCGGCCGCGCGGGCGGTCCCGACCAGGCGCGGCACGATCCAGGTCCCGCCCCAGTCCGGGTGCAGCCCGATCCGGTTGAAGGTCTGTCCGATCGTCGCGCGCTCCGAGGCGAGCCGGAGGTCGCAGGCGAGCGCGAGGTTCGCGCCCCCGCCGGCGGCGGGCCCGTTGATCGCGGCGATCACCGGCTTCGGCATCTCCGTGATCGCCGTGATCACCCTGCGCCCCGCCTCGACCAGCGCGTTCGCCTCGTCCCAGTCGCCCGACTCGAGGAGGCCGGCCATGTACGCCACGTCGGCCCCGGCGCAGAACGCCCGGCCCCGGCCCGTGACCACGACCACGCGCACGTCCTCCCGTCGCCACAGCTCCTCGAGCCCGCCCACGAGCTCGTCGCGCATCGCGCCGAGGAACGCGTTCAGCCGGTCGGGCCGGTTGAGGGTGAGCGTCCCGATCCCGTCCGCCGCCTCCACGAGGACGCGCGGCTCCTGCTCGCGCGTCCGGGATTCCGTCGACGATCCCGTCACGCCTCCTCCCCCCCGTGCACGAGGGTCGCGATGCCCTGGCCGACCCCGATGCACATCGTCACCAGGCCCGTGCGCGCGCTCCGTCTCGCCATCTCGTGGACGAGCGAGGTGAGCAGCCGGGCCCCGGTGCAGCCCAGCGGGTGGCCGAGCGCGATCGCGCCGCCGTTCACGTTCACGGTCGCCGGGTCGAGGCCGAGCTCGCGGATGCAGGGAATCGCCTGCGCCGCGAACGCCTCGTTCAGCTCGACGAGGTCGAGGTCCGCCGCCGTCAGGCCGGCCCGGGCGAGGGCCTTCCGGACGGCGGGAACGGGGCCGAGGCCCATCCGGTGGGGGTCGATCCCGGCGACCGCCGCCGCGCCGACCCGCACGAGCGGCCTCAGGCCGAGCTCGCGCGCGGCCTCGCGGCTGGCGAGGAGCAGCGCCGCCGCTCCGTCGTTGATCCCGGAGGCGTTGCCGGCGGTGACGGTGCCGTCGGGGCGGAAGGCGGGGCGGAGCCGGCGCAGATCATCTCCCGTGAGCTCGGGGCGCGGGTGCTCGTCGCGCTCGACCCGGGTCGTCGCGCCCCCGCGCCCGGGAACCTCCACCGGAACGATCTCGTCGCCGAACCGGTCCGCCGCGAGGGCGCGCGCCGCACGGCGCTGGCTCTCGAGGGCGAAGGCGTCCTGCTCCTCCCGCGTCACGCCGCGCTCGGCGGCGACGATCTCGGCGGTCTCCCCGAGCGACACGGTCCAGCCCTCCGGCATCTCCGGGTTCGTGAAGCGCCAGCCCACCGTCGTGTCCGCCGAGACGGGGGCGGAGCGCGGCCAGGCGGTCCCGGGCTTCAGCGTCACCCAGGGAGAGCGCGACATGCTCTCCACGCCGCCGGCGACGAACAGGTCGCCCTCGCCGCAGCGGATCGCGTGGGCGGCGGTCGTCACGGCCTGGAGCCCCGAGCCGCAGAGCCGGTTCACGGTCTGTCCCGCCGCCTCGACGGGAATCCCCGCGAGCAGCGCCGCCATCCGCGCCACGTTGCGGGTGTCCTCGCCCGCCTGGTTCGCGCAGCCGATCACCACGTCCTCGATCCGCTCCGGCGGGACGCCCGTCCGTTCCACGAGGGCGGCGATCACGAGGGCGAGGAGGTCGTCGGGCCGCACCGCGGCGAGCGCCCCGCCGTGGCGTCCGACGGGGGTCCGGAGCGCCGCGCAGATCAGCGGGTCGCGCGGATCGGGCCGGTGCGGTGCGCGGGGCGGCTCGGCTCGGGAGGACACGGTGCGTCTCCGGGCGCTCGGGAGCGACTCAGTCCGTGCTCACCCAGACGCTCTTCGTCTGGGTGTACTCGGCGAGGGCGTGCCGTCCGAGGTCGCGGCCGAACCCCGAGCTCTTGAAGCCTCCGAACGGCGAGCCGGGGTCGTACCGGTTGTAGGTGTTCACCCAGACCGTCCCGGCCTTCACGGCGCGCGCGATCCGGTGCGCCCGGGCGACGTCGCGGGTCCACACTCCCGCGGCGAGCCCGTAGATCGTGCGGTTGGCGAGCGCGATCGCGTCGGCCTCGTCCTCGAACGTGAGGGCCGCGAGGACCGGGCCGAAGATCTCCTCGCGGGCGATCCGCATCTCCGGATCCACCTCGTCGAACACCGTGGCCTCGACGAAGAAGCCCTTCCCGCCGACCGAAGCGGGCCTGCCGCCCGTCCGCAGCCGCGCCCCCTCCGCCACGCCGGCCTCGATGTAGCCCAGCACGCGCTCCCGCTGGGCGTTCGAGACGAGGGCGCCGAGCCGCGTCTTCGGGTGGGTCGGGTCGCCGACCGTCGTCGCGGCGGCTCGCTCGACGAGCGCCTCGAGGAACGCGTCCTGGACCGACGCCTCGACGAGGAGCCGGGAGCCGGCTGCGCAGACCTCGCCCTTCCCGTAGAAGATCCCCGTCGTGACGCCGCGCACCGCCGCCTCGAGGTCGGCGTCGGCGAACACCACGTTCGGCGACTTTCCGCCCAGCTCGAGCGAGAGCTTCTTGAGCGTCCGGGCCGCCGTCTCCATCACCCGCCGGCCGGTCTCGGTGGAGCCCGTGAACGCGATCTTGTCCACGTCCGGGTGCTCGACGAGCGCCTGGCCCGTGACCGGGCCCCGGCCGGGGATCACGTTGAGGACGCCCGGAGGGAAGCCCGCCTCGAGCGCGAGCTCGCCGAGCAGCAGCGCCGTGAGCGGCGTCTCCTCCGCCGGCTTCAGCACCACCGTGTTCCCGCAGGCCAGGGCCGGCGCGACCTTCCAGGAAGCGAGGTTGAGCGGGAAGTTCCAGGGCACGATCGCGCCGACCACGCCGACCGGCTCGCGGAGCGTGTAGTTGAGGAAGGGCCCGGAGACGGGGATCACCTCGCCGCAGATCTTGTCCGCGAACCCCGCGTAGTACCGGAGGTTCGCGACGACGAACGGCAGGTCGACCTTCGCGGACTCGAACAGCGGCTTCCCGTTGTCCCGCGTCTCGACCGCCGCGATCTCCTCGAGGTTCCTCTCCACGAGGTCGGCGAGCCGCCACAGCAGCACGGCGCGATGGTGCGGGTCCATCTCGTGCCACGCCGGGCTCTCGAACGCCTCCCGGGCGGAGCGCACGGCGGCGTCGACCTCCGCCGGTCCCGCCTCCTCCACCTCGGCGATGACCTCCTCGGTGGCCGGGTTGATCGTGGCGAAGCGATCGTGGCCGTCCATCCACGATCCTCCGACGAGCAGCTTGGTTCTCGGCTCCATGATCGATCCGGGCACGGGTCGTGAGCGGCCGGAACCGCGGCGGGTGCGCGGTCCCGGCCCCGGCGACGGCCGCGGCCGCGCCTTACCTGCCGGTGAAGGAGGGCGTGCGCTTCTCCACGTAGGCGTCGAGCCCCTCGCGGGCGTCCGCCGACTGGAACAGCAGCTGCTGGAGCTCCCGCTCGATCGCGAGGCCCTCGGAGAACGGGACCTCGACCCCGGAGCAGACCGCGCGCTTGATCCGTCCCACCGCGCGCGACGCCTTCCGCGGGGGCACGAACTGCCTCGCGTACTCCATCACGTTCTCCCAGAAGTCCTCGGGCTCGAACACCTTGTTCACGAGGCCGAGCTCGTGGGCCTGCTCGAACTCGAAGGTGCTTCCCTCGACCATCAGCTCGATCGCCCTCGACTTGCCGAGCAGCCGTCCGAGCCGCTGCGTTCCGCCCGTTCCCGGCAGCACGCCGAGCGTGACCTCCGGCAGGCCGATCTTTCCGCCGCCCTGCTTCGCGATCCGGATGTCGCAGGCGAGCGCGATCTCGAGTCCGCCGCCCACCGTGTGCCCGTTGAGCGCGGCGATCACGAGCTTCGGCGTCTGCTCCAGTCGGTTCAGGGTCTCGTTCGCGTGCAGGCAGAAGAAGTACTTGAAGTACGGGTCGGAGGTCTGGAGCATCGGGATGTTCGCTCCGGCGCAGAAGAACTTCTCGCCCGCGCCGCGAAGCACGATGACGTGCACGCCCTCGTCGAACCGCGCCTCCAGGATCGCCTCGTCCAGCTGACGCATCATCTGCAAGGTGTAGGTGTTCGCCGGCGGATCGTCCAGAGTGATCACCCCGACCCCGTCCTCCACCTCGTACCGGATCAGCTTCTCGGCCATCGTCGCTCCTTCTCCGCTCTGAGCCCTCGGTCGTTCCCCTGTCGGCGGGCGAAAAAAGCTAGCGGGAGCCTTCGCGGGGCGACAGTGTTCCGCCCCCCGCCGCCCTCGTGGCGGACCCGAACGGACGTCCGGCGGACGGCGCCTCCCGGCGACCCGGGCGTCGAAACGGCCCGCGTCTTGGGCCGCGGGGCGCTCTGCGCTATGATTCGAGCCATGAGAATCCCATCCCCGTTCGCCGTCCTCCTGCTCGCCGGGGGGCTCGCCCTGGCCGGGGCGCGGGACGCGCCGCGCTCGGGCGCCGCGCAGGCGGTGCCGCGGGTGGTCCGCGTCCCGGTCACCGGAGCGGTGGAGCTCGGGCTCGCGCCGTTCATCGAGCGGGCGCTCGGCGAAGCCGCCGGCGAGGGCGCCTCGCTCGTCGTCCTCGACGTGGACACGCCGGGCGGCCGCATCGACGCCGCGTGGGCGATCATCGACGCGGTTCGAGAGTCGGAGGTCCCGGTCGTCGCGTGGGTGAACCGGCGGGCACTCTCCGCGGGCGCGATGATCGCGCTCGCCGCCGACCGCCTGTACATGCGGCCCGGCTCGACGATCGGAGCGGCCACGCCGGTCACGGGGGAGGGCCAGAAGGCGTCGGAGAAGATGGTGAGCGCGATGCGCTCGGAGTTCCGCGCCCTCGCGGAGGAGCGCGGCTTCGATCCGGCGGTCGGCGAGGCGATGGTCGACGAGTCGGTCGAGATCCCGGGCGTCGTCGAGGCGGGACGGCTCCTCACGCTCACCACGGAGGAGGCCGTCGCGCTCGGCGTGGCGACCGGGACGGCCGAGGCGTGGACGGACCTGCTGGCGGCGGAGAACCTCGCCGGCGCGGAGACGTCGGAGGCGCGCCCGAACTGGGCGGAGCGCCTGGTGCGCCTGCTCACGCACCCGGCGCTGGCGCCCCTGCTGCTCAGCCTCGGCTTCCTCGGCCTGCTGGTCGAGATCAAGACCCCGACGTTCGGGCTCGCGGGCGGGGTCGGACTGGTGTGCCTCGCCGCGTTCTTCGGCGCGCACTGGCTGGTCAACCTCGCCGGCCTCGAGGAGCTGCTGCTGCTCGGCGCCGGCGTGACCCTCGTCGTGCTCGAGATCCTCGTGGTCCCCGGGGTCGGGATCGCGGGCTTCCTCGGGGGGCTCGCCATCCTGGCGAGCGTCACGCTCAGCATGATCGGGAGCTATCCCACGGTGAACGACGTGATCAGCGCGCTCGGGGTCCTCGCCCTCTCTCTGTTGGCCGTCGGCCTGCTCGCGTGGGGGATCCTCCGGCACCTCCCGCACAGCCGTCGCCTGTCCGGTATCTTCCTCAGCCGTTCGACGAGCCGGGAGACCGGCTACCTCTCGGCGCCGGACAGGTCCGAGCTGGTCGGGCGAAGGGGCGTCGCCGCGACCGACCTGCGCCCGTCGGGGACGGCCCTGGTCGGGGATGAGAGGCTCGACGTGGTGACGGAGGGGCCGTGGGTCGAGGAGGGAACGCAGGTCGTGGTGGTGCGGGCCGGTCCCTCGAACCTGGTCGTGCGCGAGGCGCCTCCCGAGACGTGACGTCCCGGAACGAAGACAACGGTCGCGGGCCCCGGCCCGCCGTTACTCAGGAGAGAGAGAGTCCATGAACGACGCCACCGCCTTCGGGGCCATCTTCACCGTCATCGCGGTCATCTTCCTCTTCCTCGTGATCAGCTGGGCGGTGCCGATCCGGCTGTGGATCGAGGCGCTCGCGAGCGGCGTGCACGTGGGGATGGGCAGCCTGATCGGGATGCGGCTGCGGAAGGTGAGCCCGCCTGCGATCGTCCGGCCGCTGATCGCCGCCACCAAGGCGGGCCTCAAGCTCGACGTGAACGAGCTCGAGGCGCACTACCTGGCGGGCGGCGACGTGGCGCGCGTCGCGAACGCGCTGATCTCGGCGGACAAGGCGAACATCACGCTCGGCTTCGAGCAGGCGGCCGCGATCGACCTCGCGGGCCGGGACGTGCTCGAGGCGGTCCAGGTCTCCGTGAACCCGAAGGTGATCCAGACGCCCAAGGTGGCGGCGATGGCGAAGGACGGGATCCAGCTGATCGCCCTGGCCCGGGTCACCGTACGCGCGAACATCAACCGGCTGGTCGGCGGCGCCGGGGAGGAGACGATCCTGGCCCGCGTCGGCGAGGGGATCGTGAGCACGATCGGGTCGGCCGACTCGCACAAGGCCGTGCTCGAGAACCCCGACAAGATCTCGAAGACCGTCCTCGCCAAGGGTCTCGACAGCGGGACCGCGTTCGAGATCCTCTCGATCGACATCGCCGACGTCGATGTCGGAAAGAACATCGGCGCCGAGCTCCAGATCGACCAGGCCGAGGCGGACAAGCAGATCGCGCAGGCGAAGGCCGAGGAGCGCCGGGCGCTGGCCGTCGCCACCGAGCAGGAGTACCGGGCCAGGGTCGAGGAGATGCGGGCCGAGGTGATCAAGGCAGAGGCCGCGGTGCCGCTCGCGATCGCGGAGGCGTTCCGGAGCGGACGGCTGGGCGTGATGGACTACATGCGCTACCGAAACCTCGAGGCCGACACCGAGATGCGGACGTCGATCGCCGGCCCGAAGTCGGAGGAGGCGAAGGAGTAGGCCGTGGAGCAGATCATCGTCGTCCTCGCGGTCATCGTCTACATGGTGTTCCAGGGCGCCGCGAGGGCGCGTCGAGGGCAGGGGCCCGTCGAGGGGCCGCCGCGCACCCCCGACGAGGAACAGGCCGAGGCCCACGAGCGGGCGATGGAGGCGCTGCGGCGCTGGGAGCAGCGGCAGCGGGCGGCTGCGGCGGCGCCGTCTCCCGAGCCCGAGCCCCCGGTGGCGCGGCCGGTCCCGATTCCGTCCCGGACGCGGGGCGCCGAGTACGGACAACGGGGCGTCTACGAGTCGGCTGGCGCGAGACTGCCCGGAGCAAAGCGGGGCCGCCGCGAGTCCTACGAGGCGATCGCCGGCACGCTCGCGCGCCGGCAGCCGGTTCCCCCGGTCCCGGAGGAGGACGTCCGCAGCCTCGAGAGCCTCGTGTCCGCCGAGGATACACCGCGCCGTCTCCGCGCCCCGGTGAAGGGGCGCGTGGTCCCCGGGGAGCGGCGGCGCGTCCCGGTCCCGCGCGCCGCGCGTCGGGCGCGGCAGGCGCCTCCGCCGGCCGATTCCGGGACGGCCGTCCGTCGCCGCGGGGCGTCCGGGCTGCGCCGGCTCGAGGCCCTCCCTCCGCTGGCCCGCGCGATCCTCCTCGCCGAGATCCTCGGCCCGCCGGCGTCTCTCCGGGGGGAAGGGTCTCGGCCCTGAGCGGACGAAGCCGCCCCCTCCGGCCGCCCCGGATCGGGACTGATCGTCTCAAGAAACGCCCCGAAACCGCCTGTTCGGGGCGTTCCCGTCTGGCGTCATCGCCCGCCTTGTGAAAGATTGTCCCCTGAGCGGACCGCGGCCCGGGCCCGCATTCCCGGATTTCGCGGCAACCGAGGCCCAGGAGCGGATTTGGACGGCGCCGGCGAGACCACGCACGAGCGGCTGATCGGGACCGCCCGCATCGCGGAGCTCTGCGACGCGGCCAGCTCGATGCTGGAAACCCTCGACCTGTCCGAGATCCTCCGGACCGTGACCGCCCAGACCCGGGACCTGTTCGACGGGGCGGGGGCGAGCGTCCAGGTCGTCGACCCGGCCGACGGCTCGCTCGAGGTGATGGCCGGCTCCGGCTCGCTCACGGGCGCCCTCGGAGTCCGCTTCGCTCCGGAGGGGACCCTGAGCGGCGAGGCGATGCGGGACGGTCGTCACGTCATCCGGAAACTGATCCCGAACGAGGCGCCGTTCCAGGCGACCGGGCTCGCCGCGGGCTCCGAGGCCGGCGTCCTCGTGGTCCCGCTGCGGGCGCGCGACGGCGCCTACGGCACCCTCGCCGTCGTGACGGAGCGCACGGACGTCGAGCTGCTCCGTGATGAGGCCGATCTGCTGCTCGCGTTCGGCCACCTCGCCGGCCTCGCGATCCAGAACGCGCGGATGTTCGAGGAGGAGAGCGCGCGGGCCGAAGCGAGCGACGTCCGGCGCGCCGACACCGAAGACCACGTCTCCGTGCTCGAGAGCCTGCACGCGGCGGAGGTCGAGGTTTCGCGCGACCTCGAGCTCGACGCCGTGCTCCAGACCGTCACCGACAAGGCCCGCGAGCTCACCGGCGCGGAGTACGGGGCGCTCGGCGTCCTGCACACGGACGGCGACCGCCTCGAGCGGTTCATAACGAGCGGGATCCCGGAGGAGCGGGCCAGCGAGATCGCCGGCATCCCCGTCGGAAAGGGCCTGCTCGGGGCGGTGATCCAGAGCCGCAACGTGATCCGGGTGGACAACGTGACCGGGGATCCCCGCTCGGCCGGGATGCCCGCCGGCCACCCCGAGATGAGCAGCTTCCTCGGGGTGCCGATCCGGATCGGCGACCGGGTCTTCGGAAACCTGTACCTCACGAACAAGCGGGAGGGCGACCGCCGATTCACGGACCGGGACGAGGCGATCGTCTCCATGCTCGCGGCGCACGCCGCCGTCTCGATCGAGAACGCGCGGCAGTTCCGGACCCTCCAGCGGCTGCTCGAGGAGCTGCGGCACACGCAGCAGCAGCGCGACCGGTTCTACGCGTTCGTGAACCACGACCTCCGCAACGCCTGCAGCGGAGTGCTGATGTGGTCCGAGCGGCTGCGCGAGCGGACGAGCGGCGAGACCGGCGAGATCGCGGAGAAGATCGTGCGCGGCAGCGAGCACGCGATGCGCCTCGTGCAGGATGTGCTCGACCTCGAGAACCTGGGCCAGGGACGGCTTGAGACCTGGTCGCGGGTGATCGTCGTCAACGAACTGCTGCTCGCCGCCGTGGAGGGGATGCGGCCCGAGGCCGAGAAGAGGGATCAGAAGCTCCGGCTGCGGCGGAGCCCCTCCACGCTGCGCGTCGTCGCGGATCCCGACCGCGTCCTCCAGGTCGTGACCAACCTGCTCAGCAACGCCCTGAAGTTCTCGTCCGAGGGAACACCGGTGGACATTCGCGCCGGGATCGATCGCGACGGTCCGGGGGGCGACGGAGGCGCGGAGCGCTGGGTCGCGATCGAGGTCGAGGACCGGGGGCCGGGCATCCCCGAGGAGGATCTCGAGCGGATCTTCGGCGAGTGGGTCCGCGCCTCCACGCGCGAGCGGCGCGGCATGGGAATCGGCCTCACCCTCTCGCGGCGCCTCGCCGAGTACATGGGTGGGACCCTCACGGTCCGCTCGGAGGTGGGAAAGGGCTCGACCTTCACGCTCTGGCTGCCGCACGGTCGCGAGCCGGAGCGGCGCAGCGGCTGGATCGGCTAGGGGGAGGGGGCGGCCCCGGGTGCCGGCGGCGGGCCGCCCGCACCACGGGCCCGAGCGTCGTCAGTGCCGCAGCGCCACGTGCGCCGGCTCCGGCAGGATTCCCTGCTCGCGGTAGCGCTTCAGCTTCCGGTAGAGCGTCCGGCGGCTGATCCCGAGCGCTTCCGCGGCCGAGCTCTGGTGCCACTGCGTCTGCTCGAGCATGTCGAGGATGTACTCGCGCTCCAGCCGCTCGAGGTCCCACTTCTCGTCCCGCGCGCGGGAGAGGAGGTTCCGCTCCGGGTCCGGCCTCTGGCCCGGCGGCTCGAACGGGATCGCCCGGGCGCCGGCGTGCATGATCACGGCGCGCTCGATGAAGTTCTCGAGCTCCCGGACGTTGCCCGGCCAGTCGTAGGCCATCAGCCGCGACATCGTCTTCGGCGGGATGTCGGGCGGCTCGAGCCCGTTCTCCTCGGCGAACCGCTGCCGGAAGTGCTGCGCGAGCAGCGGGACGTCGTCGCGCCTCTCCCGGAGCGCCGGGACGCGGATCGGGAAGACGTTGAGCCGGTAGAACAGGTCCTCGCGGAACTCGCCCTTCTCGACGAGGTCGCCGAGGTCGCGGTTCGAGGCCGCGATGAGCCGGAAGTCGACGGAGATCGGCTCGCGGCCGCCCACCCGCGTGACCTTCCGGTCCTGGAGGACGCGGAGCAGCTTCACCTGCACGCCCTCGCTGACCGTGCTGATCTCGTCGAGGAAGATCGTGCCGCCCTGCGCCTCCTCGAACAGGCCCCGCTTGCTCTGCACGGCCCCGGTGAACGAGCCCTTCATGTGCCCGAACATCTCCGACTCGAGCAGCGTCTCGGGGAGGGCCGAGCAGTTGATCGCGACGAACGGCCGCCGGCTGCGTCCGGAGAGGTCGTGGATGGCCCGGGCGACGAGCTCCTTGCCCGTTCCTGTGTCGCCCGAGATGAGGACGTTGGCGCGCGTCGGAGCGACCCGCTCGATCAGGCCGAACACGCGCTGCATCGCCTGCGACTTGCCGACCAGGTAGGTACGGACCCCCGAGCTCGACTGGCTCCGGAGCTGCGCGACCTCCCGCTTGAGCTCCAGCTCCTCCATCGCCCGGGTCAGGACGTGCAGCAGCTCCTCCGTCCGGAACGGCTTCTTGATGAAGTCGACGGCCCCGAGCTTCATCGCCTCGACGGCGCTGTCGATCGAGCCGAAGGCCGTCATCACGATGAACTGGGCGTCGGTCTGGAGCGCGGGGCCCGCGCCCAGGACGTTCAGCCCGTGCATGCCCGGCAGGTTCAGGTCGAGCAGCACGAGGTCGTAGAGCTGGGAGTCGAGCTGGCGGAGCCCGTCCTCCCCGGTGCGCACGGCTTCGACCCGGTACCCGTTCTCGCCGAGGACCGTGAGAAGGAGGTCGCGGACGTTGTCCTCGTCCTCGACGACGAGGATGCGCGGCGCGATCTCGCTCTTCACGTTGTCATCCCGCATTGGGTGCTCCATGCCTCCGCGATCGCGCCCGGGCGCGATCGCTCTCGGTTCCTGCCGCCGCGCCCGATCATGGACGGGAGCGGAGGCGTAGCCCGGTCTCCGGGCGCCGCCCGACGCGTATGCCGCGTCCCGGCCGTCGCATGCGCGAACTGTGCCAGAACGGCCCGGTCGGGCGGCACCCCGCGCGCGGTCCACGAACACGCGGACGCAAGAGTCGTTTCCCGGGTCTGCGCAGATCGGTCGGCGCGAGCCCGGGACCGGGGACCGGCAAGAATGTCCCATTCCATGCCGTTCTGCGTCAAGATGGCACACGATGGGACGGCCCGCCGGTTGTGCAGTGCGGGCCGGTTGCGAAGAGGAGTCCGGGCGAGCGGTCAGTCCCGGAAGGCGAGGGAGGCCGGGGGCGG
>JAWOIN010000183.1:0-2669 GCA_046484665.1 Gemmatimonadota bacterium | reverse complement strand
CCTACTGGCACCACGGCACCTGGGCGTTCGACGACGATGCCCACGGGCTCGTCGTCGAACGCCCAGGTGCCGTGGTGCCAGTAGGGCGCGATCCGGAGGATCGCGTTGCCCGTGGGCTGCGCGTCGCCACCGTTCTCGGCCGCACGGCCAGCGCCCAATGCCTCGAATCCAGGTAATGTGATCTGTGTCATGTCGCTCTCCTGCCGGACGTTCCGGCGTCCTGTCCGCAGGCGACTGTCGGGAGGATCGGGCGGCCCGGTGGGACGGGGCTCGCCGCCCTCCGCGCTTTAGAAGGTCGGTCCCTCGCGAGCCGGCGCGCCTTCAAGCTGCGGACGTCAAATCCGCGCCGGCTGGCCAGCGTCGTGCTGGCCGGACTGCTCTCCTGCAATATAGCCGCGGCGCGCCGCGCGCGCCGGTCGCGTTCGCGTTCCCCCGGGTGCGGGAGGGGCCCGGAACGCGGACTGCGGCCCCACCTTCACGCGCCCGGGACACCCTCACCGCGGGGACAATCTGGCGGGGGGGTCTGACACTCCCGGGGCCGGGTCCCGGTCTCGTCGCGTCTCCCGCCTGGTGAGTGAGGCGAAGCCGCGTGCCCGGCCGCCGTCTTCCGAGCTCCGCTCGGGCCCCTCGCGCCGGCGGCTCCGCGTGACATCTGCTTGACGCACACGGGGTATGGTATGGGGGCACGGCCCGGAGCTCGCCGGGCCCCGTCCGCCTCGTCCCCCCACGCGACGCGGGTCCGCCTGAGCCCCGGCCATCGGGGTTCGGAAAGGACGGTCGGAGACATGTGCGGACGGATCGTGGGACTCGTGGTGCTGGGCGCGCTGCTCGCGGCGGCGTGCGGGGACGACGGCGGGGGCGTGGTCGGCCCGGTGATCCCGGAGATGGGGACGGTACGGCTGACGGCCTCGACGACGGGCAGCGACCTCGACCGGGACGGCTTCCAGGTGAGGGTGGATGGAACCGCCGCCGGCGAGCTGGCCCCTTCCGGGACTCTCGAGATCGGGGACATCGAGCCGGGGCCGCACGAGGTCCGGCTCGAGGACGTGGCCGCCAACTGCCTGGCGGCGCAGAACCCGCGGGGGGTGACGGCGACCGCCGGCGACACCGTAGTCGTGGCCTTCGAGGTCTCCTGCGAGGCTCTCCCGTGGCGCGTGCAGGATCTCGGGACCCTCGGCTGGCCGGGAAGCCAGGCCCTCCAGATCAACGATCGGGGCCAGATCGTCGGCGACCTGATGGGCGGGTGCGGCGGTTCGCACTCCGGGATCACTCCGATCCCGTGCGCGTCGTTCCTCTGGGAAGGCGGCGCGATGCGGGAGGTGTCGCCGCAGCTTCTCGGCCGAGAGCTCGTTCCATACGCGGGGGTCGGACGGAACCTCAGCGAGCCGGGGCACGTGCTGGTCGGCGGCGGGATCTGGTGGAACGGCGAAGCCATCGAGCTGGCCCCGTGGTGGGCGGTCGGAATCAACGAGCGCGGCCAGGTGCTCTGCACCGGGCGGCTCGAATCGTCCCCGCCGGATGGGCCCTTTTACGACGAGCCGGGCGTCTGGGACAACGGCTCGGTTCGCCGTCTCGGCGTGCCCGAGGGCTACATGGGTGCCGAGCCGAGACTGATCGCCGACGACGGGGACGTCTTCGTCGCGGGCCAGTCCGGCCCCGACTGCGAGTCCGGGTATCCATTCTGCGGGCACCATCTCTGGAACGATGGGAGCTATCACAGGATCGATTCGCCCCATCTCCTCTGGGTCCATGCGGTCGACGACGGGCTCGTCGCGGGAGAGATCAGCCGGGACGATCGCGGGATCGCGGTCGTCTGGCAGGCGGGCGTGTTGACGGAGATCGCCGAGCCGCAGTGGACGATCAGTTCTGCCTACTGGGTGGCGAACGGACGGGTCGCAGGCCGGTACACGGAAGAGGCCGACGGAAGTTCGTCGTCCGGGACGTTCATCTGGCACGAGGGACGGATGGCGAACGTCGTCCCGGGACTCCTCGCGACGCACCTGAGCGCCGACGGAACGTCCCTCCTGGGAAGGATCGGGATCGAGTACGGGTGGCAGGCCGTCGTCTGGCGCGACGGATCGACGTTGTTCTTACCGGCGCTGTACGAGGACCAGGACTGCGAGTCGCTCTGGATCAATCGTCGCGACCAGGTCGTCGGGCGCTGCGCCGTCGTGAAGTACGGTCCGTACACGGCCGTGCTCTGGGAGAAGGAGACGCCCGACCCGGACTGAGCGCGACGCCGGATCCGGCGGCCAGTTGGGAGGGGGCTGACCGCGGCGCGAATCCGCGGACCTGCGCGCCGTTCGCGTTCAACCTGGTGCGGAAGGGGTCTGGAACGCGGGCCGAGGCCTCACCGAGACGTGCCCGGGTACCCCCTCGCCGCGACGACAATCCGGCAGGGAGGTCCGGCAGTCCCGGACCTCATGATCGAGATCCGGCGGATCGTCGAGGAGCGCGGCCTCCGGCAGACGAAGGCGGCCGCGCTGTTCGGGACCACGCAACCGCGCATCAGCGACCTCATGCGTGGCAGGATCGGCCAGTTCACGATCGACTCGCTCGTGAACATGATCTCCCGGGCGGGCGTGCAGGTGGAGCTGCACCTGGCCCGGGCTCCTTCGTCCGGAGCCGGCGGAGTCCACTCCACGCGTGGAGAATCGCGTTCGGTCCGG
>JAWOIN010000163.1:0-12810 GCA_046484665.1 Gemmatimonadota bacterium | reverse complement strand
AACCCAGCTCATGTACCGCTTTAACGGGCGAACAGCCCGACCCTTGGGACCTTCTCCAGCCCCAGGATGCGATAAGCCGACATCGAGGTGCCAAACCGCCCCGTCGATGTGAACTCTCGGGGGCGATAAGCCTGTTATCCCCGGCGTACCTTTTATCCGTTGAGCGACGGCCCTTCCATGCGGAACCGCCGGATCACTAAGGCCTGGTTTCCCACCTGCTCGACCTGTCGGTCTCGCAGTCAAGCTCCCTTGTGCCTTTGCACTCTGCGCGCGATTGCCGACCGCGCTGAGGGAACCTTTGCGCGCCTCCGTTACTGTTTGGGAGGCGACCGCCCCAGTCAAACTACCCGCCTGACACGGTCCCCCGACCCGATCCAGGGCCGCGGGTTAGAATCCCGACATCGCAAGGGTGGTATTTCACCGTTGGCTCCCCGAGAGCTGACGCCCCCGGCTCGCAGCCTCCCACCTATCCTACACAGGCGGTGCCAGAACCCAATGTCAGGGTATAGTAAAGGTGCACGGGGTCTTTTTGTCCTGCCGCGGGTACTCGGTATCCTCACCGAGACTCCAATTTCGCCGAGCTCTTGGTCGAGACAGTGCCCAAGTCGTTACGCCATTCGTGCAGGTCGGAACTTACCCGACAAGGAATTTCGCTACCTTAGGACCGTTATAGTTACGGCCGCCGTTTACCGGGGCTTCGATTCAAAGCTTCGCCTTGCGGCTGACCTCTCCTCTTAACCTTCCGGCACCGGGCAGGCGTCAGTGCCTATACGTCGTCTTGACGACTTCGCAGGCACCTGTGTTTTTGCTAAACAGTCGCTTGGGCCGATTCTCTGCGGCCCGCTCCGGCTCCCTCCGCTACGGAGTTCACCTACCACGGGCTCCCCTTCTCCCGAAGTTACGGGGACATTTTGCCGAGTTCCTTGACCAAGAATCACTCGAGCGCCTGAGGCTTCTCGCCTCGCCCACCTGTGTCGGTTTCCGGTACGGTCGCCCGCATGACTCGCCTGCGAAGCTTTTCTCGGCAGTCCGCTTACGGTCCCTTGGCGGGGTCCGAAGACCCCTTCGGCATCGGATCTCGGCTGTCCGGAGGGATTTGCCTCCCCGGAACCGCCTACCTCCTTGCATCGGATTCCACCATCCGACGGACCTGTCACCCCTGCGTCCCTCCGCAGACTCGAACGCCACCTCGGGCGGTACGGGAATCTTCACCCGTTTCCCATCGGCTACGCCTTTCGGCCTCACCTTAGGGGCCGACTGACCCTGAGCTGATCGACATGGCTCAGGAACCCTCGGGCTTTCGGCGACGGGGGTTCTCACCCCGTTTCTCGCGTACTCATTCCGGCATTCTCACTTGCCTGCGCTCCACGGGTAGCCTCCCGGCCCCGCTTCCCCGCTCAGGCAACGCTCCCCTACCCCACGAACCCGTGCGAACACGGACCCGCAGCCCTGGCTTCGGTGGCAGACTTCAGTCCCGACCATTATCGGCGCAAACCCGCTTGACTGGTGAGCTATTACGCACTCTTTCAAGGAATGGCTGCTTCTAAGCCAACCTCCCAGTTGTCTGCGCAGATTCACATCCTTTGTCACTTAGCCTGCACTTGGGGACCTTAGCCGAGGGTCTGGGTTCTTTCCCTCTCGCGCACGAACATTATCGCCCGCGCCCTGCCTCCCTGAGACCAACTGACGGGCATTCGGAGTTTGGTTGGGGTTGGTATCCCGGTAAGGACCCTAGCCCATCCAGTGCTCTACCTCCCGCAGTCTCCACTCAGAGGCGATACCAAAATATCTTTCGGGGAGAACCAGCTATCTCCAGGTTTGATTGGCCTTTCACCCCTATCCACAGCTCATCCGAGCGGTTTTCAACCCACAACGGTTCGGCCCTCCACGAGGCATTACCCTCGCTTCAGCCTGGCCATGGATAGATCACTCTGGTTTCGGGTCTTCGCCCGGCCGACTCAAGCGCCCTGTTCAGACTCGCTTTCGCTTCGGCTCCGCCGCTGAACGGCTTAACCTCGCCAGCCAGGTCGAACTCGCCGGATCATAATGCAAAAGGCACGCGGTCAGGCCCGACGCCCCCGAAGAGGCCCGGGACCCTCCCACCGCTTGTAGGCACGAGGTTTCAGGATCTGTTTCACTCGCCTCCCGGCGTGCTTTTCACCTTTCCCTCACGGTACTGGTCCACTATCGGTCACAGGAACGTATTTCGCCTTGGCAGATGGTCCTGCCAGCTTCAATCGGGATTTCTCGTGTCCCGACCTACTCAGGGTCCCGACCCAGACAGAGATCCAAGCTTCGCCTACGGGACTCTCACCCCCTCCGGTGGCGCCTTCCAACGCGCTTCGGCTCACTCGAACTCCCTCTCCGAAGAACCTGCAGGTCCCTCCGGTCCGGCCCTCCAACCCCACGGGGACAACGGCTGCAGCCTGTCACGCCCCCACGGTTTGGGCTCCTCCCCTTTCGCTCGCCGCTACTCGGAGAATCACGTTTGTTTCCTCTTCCTCAGGGTACTTAGATGTTTCAGTTCCCCTGGTTCGCCTCGCAGAGGCTATGTATTCACCCCCGCGATGACCGGGCATCACCCCGGCCGGGTTCCCCCATTCGGATACCCGGGGATCAACGCTCGCTTGCAGCTCCCCCCGGCTTTTCGCAGCTTGCCGCGTCCTTCCTCGCCGTCCTGTGCCCAGGCATCCACCCCGCGCCCTTACTGCTTGATCCCTCTCCACTCCTGCTCGAAGAGAAACCTCCTCACAACGCCCTCTCGGCACTCCTCACAACACGACCCCCACTCCTCCTTGTCAAAAAGCAGCCCCCGCTTCCACGAGGGCCGAAAAACATAACGGGCGGAGAGGTCCGAGTCAACGACCTCGCTCCGCCCGCAACTCGCCGACGGGCGGGGGTTTCCGCCCCCGCCGCATCGCTACGGCGCGACCGGTTCCGCGCCCCCGTTCCCCACCGTCTCGGCGAGCACCGAGACCTCGTCGTCGATCACCTGAAGGAAGCCGCCGGAGACCTGGATCCGGGTCTCCGACCCGCCCTCCTTCACGACCACGTCGCCCGTGCCCAGCAGCACCATCATCGGCGCGTGCCCGGGAAGGATGCCCAGCAGCCCGTCCCAGGCCGGGGCGACCACGCTGTCCCCCTCGCCGACGAAGCCGACCGCCGTCGGGGAGATGACGCTGACCTTCAGCCGCTTCGGCCCTTCGTCCCTCACGCGGTCCGTCCCTCGAGCTCGCGGGCCCGCGCCCGGACCTCCTCGATGTCGCCCACCATGTAGAACGCCTGCTCCGGCAGGTGGTCGAACTCTCCGTCGATCACCGACTCGAACGACTCGATCGTCCGCTCGAGCGGCACGTACTTTCCAGGGATCCCGGTGAACTCCTCGGCGACGTGGAACGGCTGCGACAGGAAGCGCTGGATCCGCCGCGCCCGCGCGACGATCACCTTGTCCTCCTCGCTCAGCTCGTCCATCCCGAGGATCGCGATGATGTCCTGCAGGTCCTTGTAGCGCTGCAGGATCTCCTGCACCCGCGTCGCGACCCGGTAGTGCCGCTCGCCAAGGTACTGCGCGTCGAGGATCCGGCTCGACGACTCGAGCGGGTCGACCGCGGGGTAGATCCCGAGCTCCGCGATCTGCCGCGACAGCACGGTGGTGGAATCGAGGTGCGTGAACGCGGCCGCGGGCGCCGGGTCCGTGAGGTCGTCGGCCGGAACGTAGATCGCCTGCACCGAGGTGATCGACCCGCTGCGGGTGGAGGTGATCCGCTCCTGGAGCGCGCCCATCTCGCTCGCCAGCGTGGGCTGGTATCCCACGGCGCTCGGCATCCGTCCGAGGAGTGCCGACACCTCCGAGCCCGCCTGGCTGAACCGGAAGATGTTGTCGATGAACAGGAGCACGTCCTGGTTCTCGACGTCCCTGAAGTACTCCGCGACGGTGAGGCCGGAGAGGCCGACCCGGAGGCGGGCGCCGGGGGGCTCGTTCATCTGGCCGTAGATGAGCGCGGTCGAGGCGAGCACCCCCGACTCCTTCATCTCGAGCCACAGGTCGTTCCCCTCGCGAGTGCGCTCGCCCACCCCGCAGAACACGGAGCGCCCGCCGTGCTCCTGGGCGATGTTGTGGATGAGCTCCATGATGATCACGGTCTTGCCGACCCCGGCGCCCCCGAACAGGCCTGTCTTTCCGCCCTTCACGTAGGGGGCGATGAGGTCGATGACCTTGATCCCGGTCTCGAAGATCTCCGTCTTCGGCTCGAGCGCGACGAGCGCCGGAGAATCGCGGTGGATCGGCCAGCGCTCCGTGGCCTCGACCGGCCCCAGCTCGTCCACCGGCTCGCCGAGCACGTTGAGGATCCGACCGAGCGCCGCCTCGCCGACCGGGACCGAGATCGCCGCGCCGGTGTCGATCACGTCCATCCCGCGCCAGATCCCGTCCGTCGAGTCCATCGCCACCGCGCGGACCTGGCCGCGGCCGATGTGCTGGGCCACCTCGCAGACGAGGCGGTTCTCGACGCCCTCCTCCGTCCACCGGAGCTCGAGCGCGTTGTAGATCTCGGGCATGCTCTCCGGGTCGAACGCCACGTCGAGGACGGGGCCGATGACCTGGACGACCTTCCCGATGTTCGAATTCTTCTCTGGCATCTCGTTGTCCCTGCTCACTTGCCGGCGAGCGCCTCGGCGCCCCCGATGATCTCGGCGATCTGGCTCGTGATCTCCGCCTGACGCGCCCGGTTGAACTGCCGACGAAGGCTCGTGAGAAAGTCGTCCGCGTTGTCCGTCGCCGCCTTCATCGCGGTGCGCCGCGCCCCCTGCTCGGCCGCCGCGTTCTCCACGAGGGCGCGGAACGCCACGTTCTCCAGGTAGAGCGGCAGCAGCCGGTCGAGGATCTCCTCGGCGGACGGGTCGAGGATGTAGTACGGCTCCGGCTTCGGACGGTCGGCCGCCACGTTCACCGGGAGCAGCCGCCGGGACGTCGGCGGCGTGTTCATCACGCTCCGGAACTCCGCGTGGACGACGTAGATCGCGTCGATCTCCTCGCGCAGGAACCGCTCCGCGAGCGGCGCGACCAGCTCCCGCGCCTCGTCCGGCGTCGGGTTGTCGTCGATGTCGGTCCGGGTGGACGCCATCTCGACACCGCGGAACCGGAAGTAGGCGATCCCCTTGCGGCCCACGACGTGGAACTCCGTCGACACGTCCTGCGCGCGCAGGTAGTCGAGGAGCTCGCGCGCCTTCCGGATCAGGTGCACGTTGAACGCGCCGCACAGCCCGCGGTTGCTCGTGAGCAGCAGCACCGCCGCCCGGCGGATGCGCTCGGGCTGGCGGAGGATCGGCTGCAGCTCGGCGATCTCCGGCGTGATCAGGTTCTCGACCACCGCTGCGAGCCGCTCGGCGAAGGGACGCGCCCGCACCACCCGCTGCTGCGCGCGCCGCAGCTTCGACGTCGCGACCATCTCCATGGTGTGCGTGATCTTCCGGGTGCTCTCGACGGATCGCATCCGCCGCCGGATCTCCCTCGCCTTCGCCATCTACGTCCGTCGCCTCGCTCGGGATCGCCGTCCGCGCGCCGTCAGGCGCCGGCCGCCGCGGCCGGCGCGCGGCCCGCCTCGGCCCGGAACATCCGCTTGTGCTCCTCGATCGCCTCCCGGAGCTTCTTCTCCGCCGCGTCCGGAAGGGACTTCTCCTCCCGGATCGCGCGTCCCACCTCGGGGTGCGCCGACCGCATGTACTCGAGGAAACTCGCCTCCCAGTCACGGATCCGGCCGACCTCCACATCGTCGAGGAAGCCCTGGGTGACCGCGAAGATCACCAGCACCTGCTCCTCGACCGGCATCGGCCGGTACTGCCCCTGCTTCAGGATCTCGACCGTCCGCTCGCCCCGGGCGAGCTGCCGCTGGGTAGCCGCGTCGAGGTCGGAGCCGAACTGCGCGAACGCCTCGAGCTCGCGGTACTGCGCGAGGTCGAGCCGGAGCCGCCCCGCCACCTTCTTCATCGCCTTGATCTGCGCCGAGCCGCCGACCCGGGACACCGAGATCCCGGCGTTCACGGCCGGACGGACGCCCGAATAGAACAGGTCGTTCTCGAGGAAGATCTGGCCGTCCGTGATCGAGATCACGTTGGTCGGGATGTACGCGGAGACGTCGCCCGCCTGCGTCTGGATGATCGGCAGCGCCGTCAGGGAGCCGCCCGGCTTCTCGATCTCCGGGTGCGCCGCGATCACCTCCGCGTCCTCGCTGATCTTCGCGGCGCGCTCGAGCAGGCGGCTGTGCAGGTAGAACACGTCGCCCGGGTACGCCTCGCGGCCCGGCGGACGGCGCAGGACGAGCGAGAGCTCCCGGTAGGCGTCCGCCTGCTTCGAGAGGTCATCGTAGATGACGAGGGTGTGACGGCCCTCCTTGTACATGAAGTACTCGGCCATCGCGCAGCCCGCGTAGGGCGCGATGTACTGCAGCGTGGTCGGGTCCGACGCGTTGGCGGCGACGACGATCGTGTAGCCCATCGCGCCCTCCTCCTCGAGGCGGGCGATGACGGAGGCTACCGTGGAGGCCTTCTGGCCCACCGCGACGTAGACGCAGACCACGTCCCCGCCGCGCTGGTTGATGATCGTGTCGATCGCGATCGCCGTCTTCCCGGTCCGGCGGTCGCCGATGATCAGCTCCCGCTGGCCGCGGCCGATCGGGATCATCGAGTCGATCGACTTGAGGCCGGTCTGCAGCGGCTCCTTCACCGGCTGCCGGTAGACGATCCCGGGCGCCTTCCGGTCCACCTTCATCCTCGTCACGGCCCGGATCGAGCCCTTCCCGTCGAGCGGCTCCCCGAGCGGGTTGATCACGCGCCCCAGGAACTCCGGGCCGGCCGGCATCTCCAGCACGCGGCCCGTGCAGCGGGCCGTGTCGCCCTCCTTCAGGACCAGGTAGTCGCCGAGGACCACCGCGCCGATGTTGTCCTCCTCGAGGTTCAGCGCGAGGGCCGTCACGATCTCGCCGGTCTCGGACGACTCGATCTCGAGCATCTCGTTGGACACGGCGGAGGAGAGCCCCCAGATCCGGGCCACCCCGTCCTTCAGCTCGAGGACTTCGCCCACCTCCTCGAGCCGGAGCTCCTCCCCGAAGTGGTCGATCTGCTCGAGCAGCGCCTTCTTCATCTCGCCGGCGCGGAGCGTTGCGTCAGACGTCGCCATTGTCCTTGGTATCCATCCGTTGGAGTTCCGGGGAAGTGAGGCCCGTCCACCCGGCGGTCCCCTCGTCGAGGAGCGCGCGCCGCATCAGCTGCAGCTTCCGCCGCACCGACCCGTCCAGCACGCGGTCCTTCACGCGCACGACGAGGCCGCCGATCAGTCGTTCGTCGGTCCGGAAGTCGGCGGACACCCGACCCCCGAGCACCTTCGCGAGGTCCCGCTCGAGCTCGGCGCGGAACGCCTCGTCCGACTCGAACGGGAGCGACACGCTCGCGTGAACCCGCCCCGTCTTCTCGTACAGGATCTCGCGGTACTCTGCGTCGATCTCCGGCAGCAGCCCCTGCCGGCGCTTCTCGAGCGCCACGAGCAGGAACCGGATGAAGGTCTCGGGATAGCGCTCCGCGAAGCTCTCGCGGAGCACCCGGCGCTTCGCGGCGGCAGGGATGCGGGGCGTGAGGAGAAAGCTCCGGAACGTGGCGCTCTCCCCGTACAGGGAGGCCACCTCGCCGAGCATCTCCATGTACGCGCGCTCCGACCCGTCCCGCTCGGCGAGCGCGTACAGGGTCTCCGCGTAGTTCCGGGCGACGGCGCCGCGGCTCACGCGTCGAGCCCCGCCACGTACTCCCGGACGAGGCGGCGATTGTCCTCCTCATCGAGACGCTCGCGGATCAGGCGCTCCGCGGCGGCGAGCGCGAGGTCGACGGCGTCCCGGCGGACCGACGACATCATGTCGTCCCGCTCGCGGGCCATCTCCCTCCGCGCCTTGTCGAGCATCTCCTCGTGCTCGGCTCGCGCCCGGGCGAGGATCTCCTCGCGCAGCCTCTCCCCGGCGACCCGGCCCTGCGCCAGGATCTCCTTCGACTCCCGTCGCGCCTCGTCGAGATGCCTCTGGTGCTCGTCGAGCAGGCGGCGGGCCTCATCGCGGTCCGCCCGGGCGGAGTCGATCGCCTCCTGGATCCGCGCCTGCCGCTTCTCGAGGCCGCCCGCGATGGCCGGGAAGGCCTTCCACGCGAGGACCCCGAGGGTGAGCAGGAACAGGACCCAGGTCCAGACGACCAGCCCGAGGTTGACCGAGAAGATTCCCGACCCTCCCCCCTCTGCGGCGAGCAACGCGTCGGGAAGCGTCGCCACGAGCGCGGCGGCTCCCAGGGCTCTGCGTGTCAGCATGCTTCCGGACCGCCCTTCCTCACTTGATGAAGCCGGCGATCACGAGCCCGAACAGCGCGGCGCCCTCGATGAGCGCGGCGAGGATGATCGAGCCGGTCTGGATCTGCGCGGCCGCCTCCGGCTGGCGCGCCATCGCGTCGGCCATCTGGCCGCCGATTCGGCCGATGCCGATCCCGGCCCCGATCACGACGCCGGCCGCGCCGAGGACGGCCATGCCGGCCCCGATGTCGCCGATCCCGCCGGCATCCTGGAGCAGAGCGAGCATGTTGAGCATCTAGGAGTCTCCTTTGTTCCCGGGTGAGTTCTCCGCCGCGGCTGCCAGCCCGGGCTCAGTGCGCGTGGCGGATGAGTCCGATGAACACCGCCGTCAGGGCGGTGAAGATGTAGGCCTGCAGGAAGGCCACGAAGATCTCGAGGAACATCACGAACAGGCCTAGCGCGAGCGAGCCGCCGATCGCGGCGAGCCCGGTGGCCTTCGTGAAGCTCCCGAACGTCAGGATCAGGCCGAGCAGGGCGAGGATCACGAAGTGCCCCGCCGTCATGTTCGCGAACAGCCGGACGGCGAGCGCGAACGGCTTCGCCAGCTTTCCGATCAGCTCGACGGGGGTCATGATCACGAGCATCACCGCCTGCATCGCCGGGTGCAGCCCCTTCGGCACGTAGAAGATCGTCCCGAGATACCCCCTCGCGCCGAGCGTCAGGAAACCCGAGATCTCGATCACGGCGAGCGAGATCAGCGCCATCGCCGCCGTGACCATGATGTTCGAGGTCGCGGTCGCGCCGCCCGGGACGAGCCCGAGCAGGTTCGCGTACAGGATGAAGAAGAACAGCGTGACCACGTAAGGGACGTAGCGCTCGCCGCCTCGCCCGATGTTCGCCAGCGCGACGTCGTCGCGAAGGTAGACGTAGAGCGCCTCGAACAGGTTGAGCGGGCCGCTGGGCGCCTGCCGCGAGTGGTCCGTGCGGAACGAGATGCGCGCCGCGGTCCACACCGTGAGGATCGTCAGGAGCGCGGCGAGCCACAGGAAGACGACGTGCTTGGTGGGCGAGAGGTCGATCTCGAGCCCCGCCACCCGGACCGGCGGCACGGCGAGCGGATCGAGCGGGATCCTGCGGCCGAAGATCTCGAGCTCCCGCGCGTCGACGATGTGGTGCATCATCGCCTCCGTCCCCCACTCCTCCGCGTGCCCGGCGTCCGCGGCGTGGCCCTGCTCGCCCGCGTGCCCCGCCCCGGCGGCCTCGCCTTCCTGCCCGGCCGCGCGAGACTCCTGGGGCAGGTCCCTCGCCTCCGGCTCCCGGACCTCCGCCGCGGCGACGGACGCGACGCCGGGCCGCGCCGCGACGGGCGACGCGGCGGCCAGCAGCGCCATCAGCAGGGGTACGATCGTCGTCGCCTTCAAGCCGTTCCGTTTCCTGTCCGGTCTCCGCGCGCCGCTACGGCCAGCCAGGCCGCCTCCAGCACCAGGTACGCGACGAGCGCGAACGCGTACGCCAGGACCACCGTCCGTCCCCGCCCGCCCGACAGGGCCGAGAGCGCCCAGAGCAGGGCGAGGCCTCCGACCCGGGCCGTCATGCCGCCGACCCAGGCGGTCGTGGCGGGCCGGCCCGCGGCGAGGGACCCGGCCAGCCGCCAGAAGCTCGCGGCCTGGACCGACCAGGCCAGGACCAGCCCGATCGCCGCCTCCGCGGCGGCCGCCCCTCCCGCCGCGGCGGCCGCCCAGCCGGCGACGGCGAGCCCCGCCGCGGTCGCCAGGTAGGCGCCGCGCCGCAGCGCCCGATGCTCAGTCACCCCCGACCCGCTCCCGGTCGGCTCGCTCTTCCTCCGCCCGTCGGCGCGGCTCGACCACGAGCTGCCGGTACATGGCGTAGAAGCCGGCGCCGAAGCCCGCGAACGTGCCCAGTAAGACGAAAAGCGGCTCCGTGTGGAGCCGCTCGTCGACCAGCGTGCCCAGCCAGGCGAACAGGGCCGTGGACAGGCCGAGAGTGAGGCCGTGCCCGCTGTAGCGACCCAGTTCGACGAGGGCGCCGCGGCGACCCTCTTCCGGCTGCTGCACCAAGCCTCGTCTCCCGGTGACGGCCGCGGCGACTATACCCGCTTGTGAAAAAGTCCGCAAGATGCGTTCTTGACGCGCCGGGACCGGTGCCTCTACGCTCCGGAACCCGGCGTTCGGCCGCCCGGAGAGCCCGGGGCGCGGCCGGGGCGGCGTCCTTCACGTGGACGGGGGATGAGCGACGAGTCGGGGCCGGCGAGCCGGTCCGACGGGGACGAGGAGCTGCTCGAGCGGCTCGCCGCGACGCGGACCGCGCTCGAGGAGCAGGTCGCGCGGCGGATCGTCGGGCAGGCGGAGATCGTCGAGAAGCTCCTCGTGGCGCTCCTCGCCGGAGGTCACGCGCTCGTGGTCGGCGTTCCCGGCCTCGCCAAGACGACCCTGATCGCGACGCTCGCCGAGACGCTGCGGCTCCGGTTCCACCGGATCCAGTTCACGCCGGACCTGATGCCGTCCGACATCACCGGGACCGAGGTCCTCGACGAGGACCGGGAGACGGGACGCCGGGTCTTCCGGTTCGTGCCCGGGCCGATCTTCGCGAACGTGATCCTCGCCGACGAGATCAACCGCACGCCGCCGAAGACGCAGGCGGCGCTGCTCCAGGCGATGCAGGAGGGCGAGGTGACGGCGGGCAGCGAGACCTACCGGCTCGAGCGCCCGTTCTTCGTCCTCGCGACGCAGAACCCGATCGAGCACGAGGGAACCTACCCGCTCCCGGAAGCGCAGCTGGACCGGTTCATGATGGAGCTGCGCATCACGTACCCGAGCCTCGAGGAGGAGACTTCGATCGCCTCCCTGACCACGGCGGGCCCGCCGCCCCGGGTGGACGCCGTGCTCGACGGGGACGGGCTGCAGCGGTTCCAGGCGCTCGTCAGGCGCGTGCCGGCTCCGCCGTCGGTGGTGGGGGCCGCCGTTCGCCTGGCACGCGCCACCCGGCCCTCTGACCCCGCCGCGCCGCGCTTCGTGCGCGAGATGATCGCGTGGGGCGCCGGCCCCCGGGCCTCGCAGTACCTGGTGCTGGGGGCGAAGGCGAGGGCGGCCCTGGACGGACGCGCCGCGCCCGACTTCGACGACCTGCGGGCGCTGGCGCCCGACGTCCTCCGCCACCGGGTCGTTCCCGGGTTCGAGGCGGAGGCGGCCGGACGCGGGGCCGACGATCTCGTCGCCGAGCTCGTGGCGACGATGCTGGCCTGACCCCCGGCTCGAGGTCGAGATCGTGAGCGTGGAGACGGTGCTCGTGCTGGTCCTCCTGGTCGTCCTCTCGGGCGTGTTCTCCGGCGCGGAGATCGCGCTGTTCTCCGTGCCGCTGACCCGCGCGAAGGCGCTCGCCGAGGAGGGACGCCTCGGGGCCGAGGCCCTCTATCGACTGAAGTCGAACCCGGAGCGGCTGCTCGTCACGATCCTCATCGGCAACAACGTCGTGAACATTGCCGCGGCGTCGGTCGCCACGTACGCCGCGACCCGGGCCTTCGGCTCGGCCGGCGTCGGGATCGCCACGGGCGCGATGACCCTGCTCATCCTGTTCTTCGGCGAGATCATCCCGAAGACGTTCGCGGCATCGCACGCGCTCCGGATCTCCCTCCTGGCGGCGCCGGCGTTCCTCTGGCTCGGACGGCTCGCGCTGCCCGTGGTGCTCCCGTTCGAGGCCGTGAGCCGGCTGTCGTTGCCGAAGCACGCGGTGCTCCCGAGCGTGACCGAGTCGGAGATCCGGGCCCTCACGCAGCTGGGCCACCAGGCCGGCGCGATCGAGGCGCACGAGCGCGAGCTCATCGAGCGCGCCTTCGCTCTCGACTCGATGCGCGCGTGGGAGGTGATGACCCCGAGGGTGGAGATCTTCGCGTGGCCCGCCCGCCGGCGGCTGGCGGAGATCGCGACCGAGCTGCGCGACGTCCCCTTCAGCCGGATCCCCGTCTACGGGGAGTCGCTCGACGAGATCACCGGCATTCTCCACGTGCGCGACGCCTACCAGTCGCTGATCTCGGGGCAGCGTGACGTCGAGCTCGCCGAGCTCGCGCGGGAGCCGTTCTACGTTCCGCACTCGGTACCGCTCGTCCACCTGCTCGGCGAGTTCCGGGCCCGTCGGATCCACATGGGCGTCGTCGTGGACGAGCACGGCGGCACCGACGGGATCATCACGCTCGAGGACATCCTGGAGGAGCTGGTCGGGGAGATCGCGGACGAGCTCGACGTGCCGGAGGAGCCGATCGTCCGCGTCAGCCGGAACGAGATCGTGGCGGAGGGCGGGGCCGACCTCAGGGAGGTCAACCACTTCTTCAACACGCGCTTCCCCGTCCTCGAGCACCGGACGGTGAACGGCCTCCTGCTCGACGCCTTCGGCTTCGTTCCGGGGCCGGGCGAGGCGCTGGAGGCGGAGGGCGTGCGGATCGAGGTGCTCGAGGCGAGCGAAACCCAGGTCCTTCGGGT